>NZ_JBHZOT010000019.1:39231-50235 GCF_042787735.1 Priestia sp. YIM B13490 | reverse complement strand
GCCTTAGCTCAGCTGGGAGAGCGCCTGCCTTGCACGCAGGAGGTCAGCGGTTCGATCCCGCTAGGCTCCACCATACATATAAACGTACAACCTTTAAGCAAATTGCTTAAAGGTTTTTTTGTGTAGTTTTTACAAATTAGAATTGTATATATATTCAAAAAAGTGTCGAGTTGAGCCATCGCTCATTTAGCCGTTACAATAGGAGAGTAGCAACATTTGTGATGGGGGGACATATTATGAATAAGCTTTCAATTATTGGAGTACCAATGGATTTAGGTCAAACTCGCCGAGGGGTGGATATGGGGCCAAGTGCGATACGATATGCAGGTGTTATTGAACGCATCGAGAATATTGGATATAGTGTAGAAGATAAAGGGAATATTGAAATTGCCTTAGCTGAACGAGTACATAGTGATGAAAATACAAACTTAAAGAATTTAAAAGCTGTAGCAGATGCTAGCGAGAGGCTTGCTCAGACCGTAAGTGATGTTATTACAAATAAAAGGTTTCCTTTAGTGCTAGGGGGAGATCACAGCATCGCTATCGGAACACTAGCAGGAGTAAGTCGTCATTATAAAAACTTGGGCGTGATTTGGTATGATGCACACGGAGATTTGAATACAGCAGATACGTCTCCTTCAGGAAATATTCACGGTATGCCATTGGCGGCAAGTATAGGTATAGGAGACGACGCATTGACTCGAATTGGTGGTTATACACCTAAAGTCAAGCCTGAAAATATTGTGATTATCGGAGCACGTTCTTTAGATGAAGGAGAAAAAGAGTTAATAAAGGAAAAAGGGATTAAAGTGTATACGATGCATGAGATAGATCGAATGGGTATGACAAAAGTAATGGAAGAAACAATTTTATATTTGCGTGATAAAACAGATGGCGTTCATCTATCACTCGATTTAGATGGATTGGATCCACATGATGCACCTGGAGTAGGAACGCCGGTCATCGGTGGAATAAGCTACAGAGAAAGTCATTTAGCTATGGAGATGTTAGCAGAATCTCAGCTAATCACTTCTGCTGAGTTTGTGGAAGTGAATCCTATTTTAGATGAACGGAATAAAACAGCTACCGTAGCTGTTGCATTAATGGGCTCACTTTTAGGAGAGAAATTAGTATAAAACATTAGTACCTACCAAAAGGTACATGAAATATATATGAAGATAAAAAAAAGAAGCTCTTAGTTCGGATTCGAGAGCTTCTTTATATAGAGAAAAACTTTTCATATTCATTTAATAAACCATCTAGCTCTGAACTGACTCTCACTACTGTTAGTGATGATAAAGGGTTTTCTGCTGCAAGAGTGACCATGTTATTTCTGCATTCTTCAATTTGATTCAAAAGGTTCTCTTTTGTATGAGTCAAGCTTTCCACTCCTCTTCTTTTCATCTATACTAATTACATAACCTACGTACGATCTTTTTAAACGTATTTGACAAATTTTTGTTAAAATAATTAAGCATAAGTGAAACTTTATGATAAAGTACACGTATATATACTATCCCGCAATGGGCGGAGGTAACCGTTACATGGATTTATTATTAAAAAGAAAAATAAAAAAAGTAAAAAAAGGTGACCAGGATGCGTTTGCTGACATAGTAGAATATCACAAGGATAAACTTTTTCATCTATGTTATCGAATGTTAGGAAACCGGGAAGAAGCCCAAGACGCTGCCCAGGAAGCGTTTATTCGAGCCTATGTAAATATTCATAGCTATGACACGAGTAAAAAGTTTTCCACCTGGTTATATCGAATTGCTACAAATCTTTGTATTGATCGAATTCGTAAAAAAAAGCCAGACTATTATTTAGATGCAGAAGTAGCCGGGACCGACGGGTTAAATATGTACTCTCAAATAGCTGCCGATCAGGCCTTACCAGAGGAAGAACTAGAGCAAGTAGAATTGCAAGAATTCATTCAGTCGGAAATATTAAAGCTACCTGAGAAATATCGAACTGTCATTGTCCTAAAATATATAGATGAGCTGTCGTTAAAAGAAATCAGCGATATTTTAGACCTGCCTCTTGGTACGGTAAAGACTAGAATTCACAGAGGACGTGAAGCTTTAAGAAATCGACTTCGCCACTTGTAAGGAGTGAACTAAGAATGAAATGTCCAAAAATGTATGTAAATCTCATTCATGAGCATTTAGATGGAGATATTACAAAAGAAAATGAACTGTTATTAAAAGAGCATTTGCATCAATGCAAAGATTGTCAGCAGCATATGCATCAGTTAAAAAGAACCATTGCATTTGTGCAAAGCACTTCTCATATAGAATTACCTATGAACTTTACAGCAGGTGTTATGGCTGGGTTACCACGTGAGAAGAATCGAATTCGAATGAATAGATGGTTTACAAACCACCCGATTCTTAGTGCAGCTGCTGTATTTGTGCTGTTAATGTCAGGCACCGTGTTTTCAGCTTGGGAAACGGATGAAGACTTTTCTGTTTCAAAGCAGCCGAACTTGGTCATTCACGATAAAACAGTCGTTGTACCAAAAGGTGAGACCGTCAAAGGTGATATTACTGTGAGAAATGGCGATATTAAAATTGAAGGAAAAGTAGATGGAAACGTTACTGTTATACATGGTGATAAGTATCTAGCATCTGCAGGAGAAGTGACAGGCAATATTGAAGAGTTAGACAAGATTTTTGACTGGGTATGGTATAACGTCAAAACTCATGCCAAACAAGCTGTTGACTTTTAATAGTTGAAACATAAAACCGTCCGCTTATCTTGTTAGAGAGGAACAGTGGACGGTTTTATTTATATAAAAAGAAGGCTACATTATATAGGAACAAGGATTTAAAAATAAGATGTAATTTACAGTGTAATTTTGTTTTATGGTATAATAAAACGGTTATGTTATCTTTATTACATATATAGAGGAAGTGAGAAGATGCCTATTGGAGACCTGCCAATCCTCTCATATTTAGGAAAAATTGTTGATGTTCTCCTGGTATGGTTCGTCATATATAAATTAATTATGGTCATAAGAGGTACAAAAGCAGTACAGCTTTTAAAAGGAATCACGGTGATTTTAGTTGTTCGCTTTATAAGTAACTTCCTTGGACTAAATACGCTGCAATGGTTAATGGACCAAGCGTTAACGTATGGGTTTTTAGCTATCATTATTATCTTCCAGCCAGAGCTGCGCCGAGCGCTTGAACAGCTTGGGAGAGGACGTTTGTTTTCACGCAGTAATTTGCCTGAAGAAGATGAACGTACCGTTACGATTGAGGCGATTATAAAAGCAACGCATTATATGGCTAAAAGACGCATAGGTGCATTGATCTCAATCGAAAGAGAGACGGGTATGGGTGATTATATTGAAACAGGTATACCGCTCAACTCTAATATTTCTTCTGAATTATTAATCAACTTATTTATACCAAATACACCACTTCATGATGGAGCGGTTATTTTACAGCGGGATCAAGTAGCCGCTGCAGCATGTTACTTACCTTTATCTGAAAGTCCTTTTATTTCAAAAGAATTAGGTACTCGCCATCGTGCTGCTGTAGGAATAAGTGAAGTAACAGATAGTGTGACTGTCATTGTATCTGAAGAAACTGGAGGCATTTCCGTTACCAAAAATGGTGAATTGTATCGTGAATTGACAATTGATACATTGAGAGAAATGCTAGAAAAAGAATTAGTCACAACTTCTAAAGCAACTTCTTCCACTCGTTGGCAATGGAGGTTGAAGAAGAATGGATAAATTGATGAATCGATCGTGGGTTATGAAAATTATCGCGTTGCTGTTAGCCTTCATGTTATATTTATCTGTTAATTTAGATGATGGTGCCAGTTCATCAAATAAGATTCTGAACCGAAGCAGTTCTGCCAACACTGGAGTAGAAACATTAACAGATGTTCCGGTTCAAGTATCCTATAATGAGAAGAACAGAATTGTAAGAGGTGTTCCGGATACGGTTATTATGACACTGGAAGGTCCTAAAAATATTTTGGCTCAAACAAAGCTACAAAAAGATTATCAAGCTTATATTGACCTTGATAATTTAAGCTTAGGGCAGCATAGAGTCAAGGTTCAGTATCGAAATATCTCTGATAATTTAAACGTAGTGGTTAAGCCTGATATTGTAAACGTAACAATTGAAGAACGCGATTCAAAACAGTTTTCAGTAGAGGCAAGCTATGATAAAAACAAGGTCAAGAATGGATATGAAGCAGGGGAAGCAACCGTTAGTCCAAGAGCCGTCACGGTAACGGGCGCATCAAGTCAATTGGATCAAGTTGCTTATGTGAAAGCTATTATTGATTTAGATAATGCTTCAAAAACAGTGACGAAACAAGCAACTGTTGTCGCACTAGACAAGAATTTAAATAAATTGAACGTAACAGTTCAACCAGAAACGGTCAATGTAACAATCCCAGTGAGAAATATTAGTAAAAAAGTGCCGATCGATGTGGTTCAAGAAGGCACGCCAGGCGACGGTGTCAACATTACGAAGCTAGAGCCTAAAACAGATACAGTAAAAATTATCGGTCCGTCTGATTCTTTAGAAAAAATCGATAAAATTGATAATATTCCAGTCGATGTTACCGGTATTACGAAATCTAAAGATATTAAGGTGAACGTCCCTGTTCCAGACGGAATAGATAGTGTAAGTCCTAAACAAATTACCGTTCATGTGGAAGTAGACAAACAAGGTGATGAGAAAGACGCAGAAGAAACGGATGCAAGTGCAGCTGAGACTAAGTCATTTAAGAATTTACCGGTTTCTTTAACTGGTCAATCCTCAAAGTACACATATGAACTGCTTTCTCCTACTTCAGTAGATGCAGATGTAAAAGGACCAAAATCTGATTTAGATAAGTTGACGAAAAGCGGCATTAGCTTGTCAGCGAATGTAGGGAATTTATCTGCCGGGGAGCACACGGTTCCTATTATGATAAATAGTCCCGACTCTGTTACATCAGCTCTATCGACTAAACAGGCAAAAGTTCGTGTAACAGCGAAAAAACAATCAGGGACAAATGATGAGCAAACAGATAAAGAAACAAGTGGAAGTACGAGCGATAAAGAAACAAAGCCAGACACGGGAACTGGATCAGGAACAAATCCTGGGACGGGAAATTCAGGTGATTCAGGTGATTCAGCTGATAAACCAAGCGAAGAGACTGATACACCTGAAGACAATACAGATACACCAACAGATAGTACAGAAACTGGTGACGACAGTAGTAATAATCAAAGTGATGAAAATTCTACACCCGTAGATGGACAGACAGATAATACAGCAGGAAACTAAATGTTTTGACATGAAGGAGAGAAAATTAATGGGTAAGTATTTTGGAACAGACGGAGTACGAGGAGTTGCCAATAGTGAATTAACTCCTGAGCTTGCTTTTAAAATTGGACGCTTAGGTGGTTACGTTCTAACAAAAGATTCAGAGCGACCAAAAGTATTAATCGGACGCGATACACGCGTTTCTGGTCATATGTTAGAAGGAGCGCTTGTTGCAGGATTGCTTTCAATTGGAGCAGAAGTTATGCGACTAGGTGTTATTTCAACTCCAGGGGTAGCGTACTTAACAAAAGCACTTGGCGCACAAGCAGGAGTCATGATCTCTGCTTCGCACAACCCAGTTCAAGATAACGGAATTAAATTCTTTGGTCCAGATGGATTTAAACTTTCAGATGCCCAAGAGAATGAAATTGAAGCGTTAATGGATAGTGACACAGATCAATTACCAAGACCTGTTGGGGGAGATTTAGGTCAGGTAAATGACTACTTCGAAGGTGGACAAAAATATCTGCAATACTTAAAACAAACGGTTGATGAAGACTTCTCAGGTATTCATGTGGCATTAGACTGTGCGCACGGGGCAACGTCATCTTTAGCAGCACATTTATTTGCAGATTTAGATGCAGATATCTCTACAATGGGTGCATCTCCAAACGGATTAAACATCAATGACGGTGTAGGATCTACACATCCGGAAGCATTAAGTGCCTTCTTAAAAGAAAAAGGAGCGGATGTTGGGTTAGCATTTGATGGAGACGGAGATCGTTTAATCGCAATCGATGAAAAAGGCGAGATTGTAGACGGTGATCAAATCATGTTCATTTGTGCAAAATACTTGTATGAACAAGGGCGTTTAAAGAAAAACACGCTTGTTTCTACCGTTATGAGTAACTTAGGCTTTTATAAAGCACTAGAAGCTAGCGGGATTGAAAGTGCACAAACTGGTGTAGGCGACCGTTATGTAGTGGAAGAAATGAAAGCTAATCAATATAACCTAGGTGGAGAACAGTCAGGTCATATTATTTTCTTAGATTACAACACAACAGGTGACGGTATGCTTTCAGCTATTCAGCTTGTAAATATTATGCAAGCAACGAAAAAGCCTTTATCAGAATTAGCAGCTGAAATGAAGAAATATCCTCAGCTTCTTGTAAATGTAAAAGTAACAGATAAGCATCATGTTACAGATAACGAGAAGGTAAAAGTGGTTATTGAAGAAGTGGAAAAAGAAATGAACGGTAATGGCCGAGTACTTGTACGCCCTTCAGGAACAGAGCCGTTAGTACGTGTGATGGTTGAAGCACAAACACAAGAAGAATGTGAAACTTATGTAACGCGTATCGTAGAAGTAGTAAAAGAAGAAATGGGCTTAGAGTAATTCATTAATTATATGCATAAGCGGTGACGTTTCAAGCCGTTTATGCATATTTTTATATTGTTGAGAAAAATTCTTGGAAATTATCTGATGCTAAAGGCTGTTTTTACAGATAGTAAAGAAGATAATTGACGTTTTCTCACTTCTTATTGTAATATTAAATCTGTTCGTCTCTTAATTTATGTAAAGGAGTGAACAATCTAGTTTAAAAGTGAATACAAAGCGCCTGAACTAAGTAAAGGGACGGAAACGACTTAGTTGACGAGGAGGAGGTTTATCGAAGTATCGGCGGATGCCTCCCGGTTGTTGATTATCACGGCCGAAAACTTGATGTGAAAAACAATGAGGTGACTTATTGGACAAAAGCATTGAGATGATAATCATTGATGATGAAAAGAGACTCTCTTTTCATACATGAAGGAGGATTTTATCTATGTGCGGAATTGTAGGATATATTGGAACAGAAGATTCGAAAGAAATTTTATTACGTGGTCTTGAAAAGTTAGAATATCGTGGCTATGACTCAGCAGGTATTGCAGTTGTTAACAATGAAGGCGTACACGTATTCAAAGAAAAAGGCCGTATTGCAGAATTGCGTCAGGCAGTAGATAACAGTGTTGTAGCACCAGCAGGTATCGGTCATACGCGTTGGGCAACTCATGGTGTACCAAGCCAAGAAAATGCTCATCCGCATCAAAGTACATCTGGACGCTTCACACTTGTGCATAACGGTGTAATTGAAAACTATGCTATTTTGAAACGTGAATATTTACAAGATGTAACGTTCAAAAGCGAAACGGATACAGAAGTAATCGTTCAGTTAATTGAAAAAATCGCAGCAGAAGGCTTAGATGTAGAAGAAGCGTTCCGTAAGACAGTGAGCTTGCTTCACGGTTCTTATGCACTAGCTCTTGTTGATAACGAAGATAAAAATACAATCTACGTAGCTAAAAATAAAAGCCCGCTTCTTGTAGGTGTTGGCAAAGGATTTAACGTTGTAGCGAGCGATGCTATGGCAATGCTTCAAGTAACAGATCAGTACGTAGAATTAATGGATAAAGAAACAGTAATTGTTACAAAAGAAGGCGTAACAATTAAAACGCTTGATGGTGAAGTGGTAGAAAGAGCACCTTATACAGCAGAGCTTGATGCAAGTGATATTGAAAAAGGTACGTACCCTCACTATATGTTAAAAGAAATTGATGAGCAGCCTTTAGTTGTTCGTAAAATCATTCAAGAGTATCAAAATGAGAACAATGAACTGCACATTGATGCAGACATTTTAGGAGCAATGGATGAAGCAGACCGCATCTATATCGTAGCATGTGGAACAAGCTATCATGCAGGCCTAGTAGGTAAACAATTCATTGAAACGTGGGCGAAGGTTCCAGTAGAAGTGCACGTAGCAAGTGAATTCTCTTATAACATGCCGCTTTTATCTGAAAAGCCATTGTTTATCTTTATTTCTCAAAGTGGAGAAACAGCTGACAGCCGTGCAGTATTAGTTCAAATTAAAGAACTAGGTTACAAAGCGTTAACAATCACAAACGTTCCGGGATCAACGTTATCTCGTGAATCTGATTATACGTTATTACTTCATGCAGGTCCGGAAATTGCTGTAGCATCAACAAAAGCTTATACAGCTCAATTAGCAGTGCTATCAATTCTAGCGGCTGTAACAGCAAAAACACGCGGCATTGAATTAGAATTTGATTTAGTTCAAGAGTTAGCAATCGTAGCAAACACAATGGAAGTACTTTGCGACGACAAAGAAGAAATGGAAAGCATTGCTCTTCAATTCTTAGCAACAACTCGCAACGCATTCTTTATTGGACGTTCTGTCGATTATTATGTAGGTTTAGAAGGTGCGTTAAAACTAAAAGAAATCTCTTACATCCAAGCAGAAGGGTTTGCTGGAGGAGAGCTTAAGCACGGAACAATCGCTTTAATTGAAAACAATACACCAATTATTGCATTAGCAACACAAGAGCATGTAAACTTAAGCATCCGTGGTAACGTAAAAGAAGTAGTAGCACGTGGAGCTAATCCTTGTATCATTTCAATGAAAGGATTAGAAACAGAAGAAGATCGCTACGTGATTCCGAAAGTTCACGAAACACTTTCACCACTAGCAGCGGTTATTCCTTTACAATTAATCTCTTACTACGCTGCATTGCACCGCGATTGCGATGTAGATAAACCACGTAACTTAGCAAAATCAGTTACTGTCGAATAATAAGGTTCTAGACACCCTTCTATTATAGAAGGGTGTTTTTGTATATAATTCTCATTGAGCTAAAAAATATATTTGCTTGCTCAATTTATTTTATATAATAGAGTAGGTAAATGAACGAAACTCACTTATAAAAAAGGAAGTGAAAAGTATTAGTGGAGTAGCTCAAAGTATAAAGTACGTGTTGCGAGGCATTTTTTTTGTCTTGTATTTTCCCTTTTATTTTGTATTTCAAATTTTGTGTAAGCTATGGATATATTTTATCGCTAAGCCCCTCATATGGATAGGAACAAGAATTATTCAACCTGTCATTGATTTCATTTGGAGATACATTATACGTTTCTTGTTCGTTTATCCTATTTCTTGGCTATGGAGTGTCCTCATCTATCCTTTTATTCTCTTCGTTTGGAAACGATGTTTTTTGCCTATAACTAGATTTATATGGAAGTACGTTTTATACCCTGTGTTGTATCTAGTTTGTTACCCTTGTTATCTTTTCTGGAAATATGTTGTGCTGCCATTTTATAATGAAATTGTTATCCCTGTGGTTTCATTTTGTCAGCGTATATTTCTCTGTTTCTGGAAAGGAGTTAAGTGGATCGTAATTCATATGATCTACTATCCTTTACGGTGGATTTGGATGAGATGTATATACAAACCGCTTAAAAATGTATATACAAAAATCATTCAGCCGGTTATCAAATGGTTTTCTCATTTATTTAGTTAATGAAATATACCAAAAGATTGCTTGTCTTTTTTAGGTATTAAACTCGAAAGATAAGAGGGAATTGATGTATAATAAAGACGGATATATCATTGCCTATTTATTTTATTAGATTCAATTTTGAAAGAGAGTGAAACAATATGGGCCGTAAGTGGAACAATATTAAAGAAAAGAAAGCGTCAAAAGATGCTAATACAAGTCGTATATATGCCAAGTTTGGCCGTGAGATTTATGTGGCTGCGAAACAAGGCGAGCCAGATCCAGAATCAAACCAAGCGTTAAAAGTTGTATTAGAGCGCGCGAAAACATACAATGTGCCAAAAGCAATTATTGACCGTGCGATTGAAAAAGCAAAAGGCGGATCAGAAGAAAATTACGATAATCTTCGTTACGAAGGTTTTGGACCAAATGGCTCAATGGTTATCGTAGATGCTCTTACGAATAACGTAAACAGAACAGCTTCAGACGTGCGTGCTGCTTTTGGTAAAAACGGCGGTAATATGGGAGTAAGCGGATCAGTAGCGTACATGTTTGATCCAACAGCTGTTATTGGGGTAGAAGGTAAGGATGAAGAAGAGACGCTAGAACTGTTAATGGAAGCAGATGTAGACGTGCGTGACATTTTAGAAGAAGAAGATTCTGTAATTGTTTATGCTGATCCGGATCAATTCCATGCGGTACAAAAAGCGTTCAACGATGCTGGTATTACGGAATTTACAGTAGCTGAGCAAACGATGCTTGCTCAAAATGATGTAACTCTTCCTGAAGATGCACAAGCTCAGTTTGAAAAAATGATTGATGCATTAGAGGACCTAGAAGATGTGCAGCAAGTATATCACAACGTTGATTTAGGATAATAGTGAAAGAGGCAGACCTATCAAAGAGGTCTGTCTTTTTTTATAGGCCGTGTGAAAAGCATCTATTGACCCTTTCCCTTCTTTTGGAATATGGTAAGATAATGAATTAAGAATAGAAAATAGTAGAATTTTATAAGAGATAAATGGAGGGAAAGCAGTTGAAAAAATTAATGGTGGGGATAGCGTTAACAGCTACACTTGCAACGGCTGTAACGCCTGGCTTTGGCTCAATCGGAGGAAATCAAGAAAAGGCATATGCAGCGACAGTTACATATAAAGTAACGGCAAGCAAGCTAAATGTGAGAAGCGGAGCGGGAACGACTTACGGGATTATCGGCAGCGTAGTGAAAGATCAAACGCTATCTGTGGTGAGCAAAAGCGGAAGCTGGTACAAAATCAACTATAACGGCCGCACGGGCTATGTAAGCAGCGATTATGTACAAGCATCCGGAACAACAACGGCCCCAACAACGCCGCCAGCAGAAAGCACAGCGTACACAGTAACGGCAAGCACGCTGAAT
>NZ_JBHZOT010000019.1:0-39217 GCF_042787735.1 Priestia sp. YIM B13490 | reverse complement strand
GCTATCTGTGGTGAGCAAAAGCGGAAGCTGGTACAAAATCAACTATAACGGCCGCACGGGCTATGTAAGCAGCGATTATGTACAAGCATCCGGAACAACAACGGCCCCAACAACGCCGCCAGCAGAAAGCACAGCGTACACAGTAACGGCAAGCACGCTGAATGTAAGAAGCGGAGCAGGTACCAATTATGCATCCATAGGAAGTGTGATAAAAGGCCAGAAGCTGTCTGTGGTGAGCAAAAGCGGAAGCTGGTACAAAATCAACTATAACGGCCGCACGGGCTATGTAAGCAGCGATTATGTACAAGCATCCGGAACAACAACGGCCCCAACAACACCGCCAGCAGAAAGCACAGCGTACACAGTAACGGCAAGCACGCTGAATGTAAGAAGCGGAGCAGGTACCAATTATGCATCCATAGGAAGTGTGACAAAAGGCCAGAAGCTGTCTGTGGTGAGCAAAAGCGGAAGCTGGTACAAAATCAACTATAACGGCCGCACGGGCTATGTAAGCAGCGATTATGTACAAGCATCCGGAACAACAACGGCCCCAACAACGCCGCCAGCAGAAAGCACAGCGTACACAGTAACGGCAAGCACGCTGAATGTAAGAAGCGGAGCGGGCACTAGCTATGCATCCATAGGAAGTGTGACAAAAGGCCAGAAGCTGTCCGTGGTGAGCAAAAGCGGAAGCTGGTACAAAATTAACTATAACGGCCGCACAGGCTATGTAAGCAGTGACTATGTACAGGCTTCAGCTACAGCGTCTCCAAAACTCGTAGTCGATTCTTTTAAAACGTTAGGTAACGCTCAGCAAGTCATCTTAGTTACAGCAGATAACTACGATACGAAGTCTGCTAAAATTCAAACGTTTGAAAAAGTTGATGGGAAATGGAAGCAAGTTTTAACTGCGAACGGTGTACTTGGACAAAAAGGATTCGCTTTATCGAAAAAAGAAGGAGATATGGAATCTCCGACAGGGAAATATACAATTGGCACAGCATTCGGACGCTATGCAAACCCTGGAACTAAGCTTCCATATCGAAAGATTACAGCAAATGATGTGTGGGTAGACGATTCAAAAAGCTCTCTATATAATACGTGGCAGCAAAAGCCGGCTAATGGCCGCTGGACGAGCGCTGAGAACATGGACATCCCCGCTTACGACTATGGGTTCGTCATTAATTATAACGAATCTAGAACGCCAGGAAAGGGAAGTGCAATCTTCTTCCATGTAGGAACAAATTATACCGCAGGATGTACGGCTACTTCTAAAGAACAAGTTGTCTCTATTTTAAAATGGTTAAACCCAGAGAAAAATCCGGTTATTATTCAATCTCCTGTAAGTGAATTAGATAAATATTAAGTTAGAAAGCAGCTGAACTTTGACAGTTCAGCTGCTTTTTTATGTAATTAAAAGCTTTGTCTGTCTGTGGTACGACAAAGTTAGTTTTCCTATTCATTGAATGAAAGCGTTTAATCTCTTACGATTAAAGTATCATCACGTAGAGAAAGGAAGAGAGCAAATGGCTCAATCTAATATAAAAGTAGCTGTACAAAAGTTTGGGAACTTTCTAAGTTCAATGGTTATGCCAAATATCGGAGCATTTATTGCATGGGGACTTATTACTGCTTTATTTATTCCAACAGGCTTTTTTCCAAATGAAAGCCTTGCCAAACTAGTGGATCCAATGGTCAAGTATTTGCTTCCGCTGCTAATCGGCTACACAGGAGGAAAGCTTGTCCACGATCAGCGCGGAGGCGTTGTAGGTGCTATCGCGACCATGGGCGTCATCGTTGGATCTGATATTCCGATGTTTCTAGGCGCTATGATTATGGGACCGCTTGGCGGTTATATCATCAAGAAGTTTGATCAGTTTATTGAAGGTAAAGTCAAAACAGGATTCGAGATGTTAATTAATAATTTCTCAGCAGGTATTCTTGGAGGAATTCTAGCAATTCTAGCCTTTTTAGGAGTTAGTCCAGCCGTGGACGGATTTACAGGCGCGCTTGTAGTGGGTGTAGATTGGATGGTTGCACATGGCCTTCTTCCACTTACAAGTATTCTAATTGAACCAGCTAAAATTTTATTCTTAAACAATGCTATTAATCACGGTATCTTATCTCCGATCGGAGCAGAACAAATTCGAACAAACGGACAGTCAATTCTATTGTTATTAGAAACAAATCCTGGTCCGGGATTAGGAATTTTGTTAGCGTATTGCTTCTTTGGAAAAGGAACAGCAAAACAGTCAGCGCCGGGAGCAGCCATCATTCATTTTATTGGCGGAATTCACGAAATTTACTTCCCTTACGTTTTAATGCGTCCGCTTCTAATCATTGCGGCTATTTTAGGCGGAATGAGCGGCGTATTTACATTTGTTCTTTTAGGCGGAGGCTTACAAGCGGTTGCTTCACCGGGAAGTATTTTGGCTATTTTAGCTGCTACACCAGGTAATGCAGGCAGCTATGTTGCAAATATCTCCGGTGTTCTCGTTGCAGCCATCGTATCGTTTATTGTAGGTTCGTTAATTTTAAAAACGGGCAAGCAAACAGAAGATTTGGATGAAGCAGCTCGCAAAATGCAAGAGATGAAAGGCAAGAAGAGCTCTGTAGCAGGAAGCTTTACAAAACAGCAAGGAGAAGTACCAGCAAGCGTTCAGAAAATTGTTTTTGCCTGTGACGCAGGTATGGGATCGAGTGCGATGGGCGCCTCTCTTCTTCGCAAGAAAGTTAAACAAGCAGATTTAAATATTTCGGTAACGAATACAGCCATCAGTAATATTCCAAGTGATGCTCAAATCGTTATTACACAGGAAGAGCTAACGCCAAGAGCTCAAAACAAAGTTCCAGATGCGTATCATATCTCGGTTGATAATTTTCTATCTAGTCCGGAATATGACAAACTAATTGATCAACTAAAAAATGATCATACTACTTCTAAAGCGGAAGAAGAAAAAAGAGTATCTGCAGAAAATAATACAGATAGTAATGATGGTTTATTAAAAGAAGAAAACGTTTTCGTAAATCAGCACTTTTCTTCTAAGGAAGAAGCAATTCGATTTGCAGGGAGCGTGTTAGTAAAAGGCGGATATGTAGAAGAAAACTACGTTGAAGCGATGATTGAGCGCGACAATATGACTTCTACTTATATGGGAAATGACGTAGCGATTCCGCACGGTACGGAAGAAGCGAAAAAGAACGTTTTAAGGTCGGGTTTTACAGTGATTCAAGTGCCAGAAGGCGTTGATTTTGATGGTGAGAAAGTTCGTTTGATTTTTGGAATTGCCGGAAAAGACGGCACTCATTTAGAAATTTTATCTGGTATCGCGATTACATGTTCTGATATGGACAATATTGAAAAGATGGTTCATGCCAAATCAGCTAAAGAATTAATGGCTATTATTCAAAGTAACTAACGGGATAGAAAGGCATGGAAATGCCTTTTTATCCTTTGTTTATAAATAAGAAAAGAGTTGATGTTCTTGTTTATTACTTCAAGAGAAAAATCAATCATTGAGTTAATTATTAAAACGGCAGGAAAACATACAGCCCTTACACTTGCTACTTTTTTGAATGTAAGTGTAAGAACCGTTCACCGAGATTTGAAGGCAATTGAATCAATACTTGAAAAATTTGATTTGAAGCTGATTCGTACGCAAGATGAAGGACTAATGATTGAAGGTAAAAATGAACAAATTTTTCGCCTTATCCAAGAGCTGATGAAGATTAAAACGACGGATCAGTCTCCACAGGAAAGAAAACTAATTCTTTTAATTCTTCTTCTAGAAGAAGGAGATTCATTTAAATTACAAACGCTGGCTAAAGACTTAGAAGTAAGTATTACTACACTCACTGCTTATTTAGATGAATTAACAGAGTGGTTAACCACATTTGACGTTTTCCTTCAACGAAAGAGAGGGGTGGGAGTAGAGGTTCAAGCTACTGAAGCCAATAAACGAAAAGCATTAGCTAATTATTTTCTTGTTTACTTTAATGAAGAGTTAATTGAGTGCATGTTTTTAGCAGAAAACCAGCAGCATACGGATGAAACGATTTTGCACTATTTTTATCCGGATTATTTGGCAGAAGTAGACAGAATTGTACATCAAGCGATTAATCAGCATCATTCTAAGCTGGCTGACAGCGATTATATAGGGCTCATTGTTCATATTTGCATTATGATACAGCGAACGAAAAAGCAAATGTATCTAGAAGACGACGGCGGCCAAACGGAAGAACTGGCGAGTGAAATGTTTTTAATGAAGGATATTTGCCGCGAAATTGAACGGGTATTTTCTCTTTCTTTTACAGAAAAAGATATTCATTTCTTAGCAGTGCGGCTGCGTGCAGCAAAGTTCCAAACTACTAGAGACGTATATTACGACAGCGTAGTGGTTGGGCAGATTATTAAGAATATGATTGCTCACGTTTCTGTTCAGCTTAACACCGACTTAACCGGTGATTTTTCCCTTTACCAGGGGCTGCTCGCTCATATGGAACCGGCAATTTTTCGTCTTAAGCAAAAAATGGAGCTTTTTAATCCATTAACAGAAGAGATTAAGAAAAAGTACCCGGTTTTATTTATGGCTGTGAGAAACAGTATAGATCAAGAGCTGCCGCATTTAGTTTTTCCAGATGATGAAGTAGCATATCTTGTTTTGCATTTCGGTTCAACGCTAGTGCTAAAAGAAGAAGTTATGGAAATTCAGGCACTAATCGTCTGTCCAACTGGAATTGGCACCTCGAAAATGTTAGCTAGCCGTATTCGTAAAGAGATTCCGGAGATTAATTCAGTTGTCATTAAATCGGTAAAAGAAATCAAAGAAGCCGCGCTTGAAGGGTATGACGTAGTGATTTCAACAGTAAGACTGCCTTTTTTAAATGTCGATTACATTTTAGTCAATCCACTCTTAACCGAAGAGGATATTCAATCCGTCCAGAATTTTTTACAGAAAAACATTCAAAAGTTAACCAAAGATAAGGACTATCGCTCGTTCCAATATAAAAATAAAACTGTTTCTAAAGAAAAACCGTCTTTTGAGGAAACGATGAAGCAAATTAAAGATGTGCATGGAAGTATCGAATCAATTCTTCAAAACCTTAGAATGTATCGATTTTCGGGTGAAGTGAGTCACGATCAAGTGATTTCGCACGTAGTAAAAGCTGCTGAAAAAGAACGTTTAATAACCAATGCCAGCTGCGTTATTCATCAGCTTAAGGAACGAGAAAACAAAGGCGGTTTAGGCATTCCGCAAACGAGTATGGCACTGTTCCATTGCCGTGAACATCACGTGAACGAGCTGATTTTTCAAGTTTCACATTTAGAACAGCCTTGCACAGTTAAAGGCATGGACGGAACAAACATGCAGGCGCGTAACCTTCTATTAATGCTCGCACCTGAAGAGTTAAGTGAAGCACAGCAAGAAATTTTAAGTTTAATTAGTACCAGTTTAATTGAAGACCATGAAGCAATGATGATTTTTTCGTCCTCGAACGAAGAGATAATTCGCAAAAAGCTAGAGGATACGTTTCATGAGTACCTTCGAAATAATTTGATAAAGGAATGATTTTTGTGAAACAAGCAGTTCATTTTGGAGCAGGCAATATCGGTCGAGGATTCATTGGGGCATTGTTTTCTCAAAGCAACTATCATGTCACATTCGTAGATATTGCTGAAAAGATTATTAATCAGTTAAACATAGATGAAGGGTATAACGTAATAACAGCCGCAGAGCATCCCGAGACATTAGCTGTTCAAAACGTATCTGGTTTAAATAATCTGACACAAGAACAAGCGGTCATTAAAGCGATTAAAGAAGCAACGTACATTACGACGGCCACCGGACCGAACGTTCTGCCTCGCATTGCTCCTTTAATTGCTAAAGGTTTGGCTGAACGTGTAAAAGCAAGCGACGAAAATGTATATGTGATTGCATGTGAAAATCAAATCTCTGCGACAGATTTATTAAAAGGCTATATTTTTGACGCGCTGGATGAAGAGACAAAAGCTCATATGATAAATAAGGTCTTTTTCTTCAATTCAGCTGTAGATCGTATCGTGCCTATTCAACATGATCAAGGTTCGCTTGATGTTTTAGTAGAATCCTATTATGAATGGGTAGTAGAGGCACCTGAAGATATTCCTTTTGTAGAAGGAATGACGATTGTGCCTGACCTTGCTCCTTTTATTGAAAGAAAGTTATTTACAGTGAATACGGGACACGCGGTGATTGCATATTTTGGTTATTTAAAAGGAAAAGAAACAATTGATCAAACGTTAAGAGATTCAGATATTTATGAACAAGTACAGCAAACGCTACAAGAAACAGGAAACTATCTAATTAAAAGATATGACTTAGATAAAGAGGAACACAAAGCCTATATTACTAAAATCATTGAACGCTTTAAAAATCCTCATTTAAATGATTCAGTTAAAAGAGTAGGAAGAGCACCAATTCGCAAGCTTGGACCTCAGGATCGTTTGATTCGTCCAGCGCTAGAAGCAAAAAAATCGGGCCTTTCTTATACCTATTTAGCAAAGGCTATTGCCGCTGCGCTTTTATTTGATCCGCAAGAAGATAAAGAGGCTATGAAGCTTCAAGCGAATATTCATGAGTATGGTATTGAGTATGTATTAAAAGAGATTAGTGGGTTAGAGGCAAGTAATGATTTAACAAAAGAAATCATTGCTCAATATAATGCTTTAAAATCGTGAATGAATTTAGTATGTGTAAACAGTCCATTTTAAATGGGCTGTTTTTCTTTTAGCAGAAAGGGAATGTTTGTGTATAGGAGGGTGATAAAATGGTAGCTATTACGCACGTTGGATTAGCTGTACCTGATGTAGAAGAAGCCGTGCAGTGGTATGAAAAAGTTTTAGGTTTTAAGCTGATTGCCGGTCCTTATATGTTTAATGCGGAGGAAGAAAAAGCTGAAAATATGACTCAAGATTTACTGGGGTCTCATATCAAAAAAATGAAAAATGCTCACATGACAGCTGACAACCAGGTAGGCATTGAACTGTTTGAATTTAATAAGCCGCAAATGCCTCTTGTATTAAAAGACAGCGATGAGCAGTATCAAAGTTATTTTCACATGTGCTTAATAGCCGATGACGTGGAAAAGTTAGCGGATAAAATCGAACAATCAGGCGGTAAAAAGCGAAGCCAAGTATGGAATACAAGACCAGGAAAACCTTATTACTTGGTTTATTGTGAAGATCCGTTTGGGAATATTATTGAGCTATATTCACACAGTACGGAGCTCATGTATGGGAATAGAGAAGAATAAAAGCTTATCCAGATTTCTTGGATAAGCTTTTATTTTTTCATAGCTGTCCGTAGCCGTATACTTTTGCCAGCTCTTCAAAGGTTTTTGATGAATACGTAATAGTTACAGATGTTCCTACTGCCACTTTATTGAATAATTCTTCGACATCCGCATTATGCATTCGTACGCAGCCGTGGCTTACATATTTGCCGATGCTATCTTCTGAGTTATTCCCATGAATAGCGTATGTGTCGCCGGTTGTTCCGTTTGCATTAAGCCCTAGCCAGCGAGAGCCAAGATGATTATTAGAAGCGCCTCCTGCAATATGCCCTGTATAGTAAGGACGATTTTTAATTTTGTTAACAATCTTGAAAAAGCCTACCGGCGTATCGCTCCATGTTTTTCCCATAGCTACTGAATACGTCTTTTCTAACTTTCCATTATGAAAATAAGCAAGCTGATTTGTTTTTTTATTAATAATAATTAAATCTCCACTTGCTGCGTTTTCACTTGCATTCGCCGCACTTGCTGTATAAGAAATGCTGATAATAGCTACGAGGCATAAAGCAGCTGCTCGCAGTATAATTTTTCTCACGTTCTAGCCATCTCCTCTATTGTTCATTTACATATTTGGTGAATTACATGCTATTAGTGTATAAAAGGAAAATGGACTGAATATGAATCTTTCCTGAATGAAAACTGAAAGTGCATTTTATTTATAAGCGAATATAAAGTAAAAATCTGGGCAGAAATACAACTAAAGGTCTGGTACATATCTCATGAAAAAGAGAAAAGTGAAAATGCACCTTGTATGTTTAATTTAGGATGTATTATCATGAAAGTTTGAAATGAAGGGCAGGAGGTGGAAGAAACAGATGCTTAAAGAATTTAAAGAGTTTGCTTTGCGTGGAAATGTATTGGATTTAGCTGTCGGTGTTATTATTGGAGCGGCATTTGGAAAAATTGTAACGTCTCTTGTAAATGATATTATTATGCCGCTGATTGGTTTGTTGTTAGCAGGGATAGACTTTAAAGATTTATCCTTCACGGTTGGAGATGCTACGGTATTATATGGATCTTTTATTCAAACAATTGTTGATTTCTTAATTGTCGCATTCTCGATTTTCTTATTTATTCGTTTCTTTAATCGTTTTAAGAGAAAAGAAGAAGAGAAAGTAGAGGAAGAAGTGGCTGTTCTGTCAAAAGAAGAAGAGATCTTAACAGAAATTCGCGATCTGCTAAAAGCAGAAGCGTTGAAAGAACGTTCATAACAGCAATTTTTACATACGTATAAAACGGCTAAGAGGCCCGTCTTTTCATAAGAAAAGCGGGCTTTTTTCGTGTGAAATTTCTCGGGAAATGTTAGTGGTATGATCATGGGGAAATTAGGCGTGAAAGCGAGAGAGATAGGAATGTTAAAATCATATTAAAAGTGTTAAGATATTGTAAATAGGAGGCTTAAGGTTATGTTTAAACATTTGTATCGTTCTTTACCAATGCTGGCAGCGTATGGGCTGCTTAGCGTTTTTTTATACAGTGTTGTTATGTTTAATGTATCAAATGACACAAAGATATTGTTTGACTGGGCCCAAATCCATACAGCTGGGTTCGTAGTATTAATAGGGGGATGCTCCCTTGTTTTATGGGCGCTCACTTTCTATTTGCTACTTCGGTTTAATCAGATAGAGAGAATACAAGCTTCGCAGTGGTATGCCATTTTTACGGCAATTGTGTTTTCAATTGCAGTAGCAGCTGTTTCTGCCATGGTTTTTGTTGTCTATCATATTGATATACATAACCCAGGCAAAACAATAGAGTGGATGCAGGCGTACCCTCAACGCTATCTCTTTACGGTATTTTTGCTTTCGCTGTTAACACTAGCGATCATTATGCTAGTAGGGGAAGCTTATTTAGGGGCTGGGATTGCCTTTGTTCTGTATTTTATTTTAGCTCTCGTAAACTATTACAAAAAAATCTTTCGAAATGAACCATTGTTCCCAAACGATTTTATTCAGGCCAGTCAGTTAAAAGAAGTTATTCCGATGATTAAAGATTCGATTTCAATTCCTATTGTAATAGGAGTTATTGGATCTATTATCGTACTGATTACTCTTTGGTTTTTCTTGCCGAAAATTAAAATTCGATGGTTTCTTCGAATTATTATGATTCTGCCGCTCATCTTTTTAATGAAATCATTTTTATTCTTTGAACACTCGTTTGCTCAAAAATATTATGATCAATATGCTGCGCTGATGCCTTGGAATCAGCAAAATAATTATTACTATAATGGACCTGTTATTGGCATGATTTCAAATGTTAAAACAGATGTGCTGCAAGAGCCGGATGACTACTCAGAAGAAGCTATGGCAAAAGTGACAAAGCGCATTCAGTCAAAGGAAGAGAAAACACAAGAAAGCAAGACTGAAGTCAAACCAAACGTTGTGTTTGTGATGAACGAAACATTTTGGGACCCAACAAAGCTTAACGTGACGTTCTCTGAAGATCCAATGAAAAATACAAGAGAACTTCAAAAGAAATATCCTTCCGGATGGTCTTTAAGTCCTTCGTTTGGCGGGGAAACAGCTAATGTGGAGTTCGAAGCGCTGACGAGCTACTCTTTGTCTTTCTTTAACCCTGGAGGCCTTCCTTATCAGCATGTATTGAGTAAAAAAGAATATCCGTCTTTTGTTTCTTATTTAGAAAAGCAAGGCTATGCTACAACAGCTATGCATCCAAACAGCGGCATGCTTTATATGAGACAAAATGTATATCCAAACTTGGGATTTGATCAAGTGAAGTTTATTGATGAAATGAAGCATACGCAAAAAGATAACAAAGAGTTTGTTTCCGATGAAGCGGTAGTTGATGAAGTACTCGATACGCTTCGTCAGTCGAAAAAGCCTGCATTTGTGCATGCTGTAACGATTGCAAATCATCTTCCTTATTCGGCGGATAAGTATAATGGTCAGGAAACCATTAAGGTAACCGGTAAAGGGTTATCACCGGAAATGGAAAAGGAAATTGAAATTTATGCTGAAGGAATTAAACGTTCAGATGCTGCTTTAAAACGATTGAACGATGAAATTCAAAAGCTGGACGAGCCGACCATTGTAGTATTTTGGGGAGATCATTTGCCGGCGCTTGGCCAAAACCTTCAAGCTTACAAAGAAACGGGTTTTGGAAACGAGAAAACGCAGCAAACATCTCAAAAATTTTATGAAACGCCGCTCTTATTTTTATCTAATTACGATACGAAAATAGATAAAAATCTCGGTACGATGAGTCCTATTTATATTGCTCCGACGCTTGCTCAATCTCTTGGTTACAAAAGTAATCTGTTCTACGATCAGTTGAATCAAATGAAAACAGAAGTGCCGGCTTTTCGTTCAAATATGTATATAGATTCGAAAGGAAAGCTAGTCGATGATCCGGCGGCGCTATCTAAAAAAGCTGCAAAAGAACTTCAAGATTACCATGAAGTTGAGTTTGATACATTATCCGGGAAACAGTACGAAACGCATAAGTTGTATAAATAAAAATAAAAACTCCTTTTAATATAAAAGGAGTTTTTATTTTTTAAGTGTTTAAGGTTGTACTAAAAAATAATTCATGTATAATATTTTAAGGTTAAAAGTAAACTTTAAGTTAAGTAAAACAAAACTTGAGTTTGGAACAGCATGAACAATCATTCATGCTGTTTGCTAATTTTAAATACAGTTGAGGATCGAGAGTATGGAAATAGGAAAGAAAATTAAAAATTTACGATTAAAAAAAGGTTTAACACAAGAAGAGCTAGGAGAACGTACTGATTTAAGTAAAGGCTATATTTCCCAGCTAGAGCGCGATTTAAGTTCACCGTCTTTAGAAACATTTTTTAGTATTTTGGAAGTGCTAGGGTGCGAACCGAAAGAATTCTTCGAAATTGATACGCATGTTCAAAAGGTTGTATACAGAGAGGAAGACTACACGAGTTATTGCGAAGATGAAAAAGGTTACCATATTCAGTGGCTTGTGCATGAATCAAATGAAAAAGAAATGGAGCCGATTCGTCTTATTCTTCATGAAAAGGGTGCATTTAAGAGATTTGAGCCTTCCCTTTCAGAAACGTTTGGCTACATTTTGCGCGGGTGTGTGAAGGTAAAGCTTGGAGGCAGAATATATGAAGCCAAACAAGGAGAAACCATCTATTTTCAAGCTTCTGAAGAACATCAGATTTTAAATGCTCATGACGGAATAACAGAGTTAATTATCGTGGCGACAGAGTCTTATTTATAGAACAAAAGAGGTGAAGTGAAATGACATCTACGAATACAATTATTCAATTTGAAAATGTGACCAAGCAATATGATAATGATTCAGTTGTATTGGATCATGTAAGCTTTGAAATTGAAAAAGGGAAATTTTATACCCTCTTAGGTCCATCGGGATGTGGAAAGACAACGATTTTACGATTAATTGCAGGCTTTACGGAAGCCTCAAGCGGAACGATTTATTTTAATGGGAAAAGAATTAATGATGTCCCGGCTAACAAACGACAGGTTAATACGGTTTTTCAAGACTACGCGCTTTTCCCCCATTTGAATGTATTTGAAAATGTAGCATTTGGTCTTCGAATCAAGAAGATGAAAAATGCTGATATTGCAATAAAAGTTAAAGAAGCCCTTCGTTTTGTTAACTTAGAAGGATATGAAAACAGAGAAATAAAGGAAATGTCGGGCGGCCAAAGACAGCGTGTAGCAATTGCACGAGCAATTGTAAACCAGCCCGAAGTCATTTTGCTGGACGAGCCGCTTTCAGCTCTTGATCTAAAATTGCGTACAGAAATGCAATACGAGTTAAGAGAATTACAGCGTCGTCTAGGTATTACGTTCATTTTTGTTACGCACGATCAAGAAGAAGCGCTTGCGATGTCCGATGAAATCTTTGTTTTGAATAAAGGAAGAATTCAGCAGAGCGGGGAACCTACAGATATTTATGATGAGCCAATTAATCGTTTTGTTGCCGATTTTATTGGTGAATCAAATATTGTACCAGGTAAAATGATTGCTGACTTTTTAGTGGAGTTTGGCGGCCAGCAATTTGAATGTGTCGATCAAGGATTAAACCAAAATGAGCAGGTTGAAATTGTGATTCGCCCTGAAGATTTAGCCATTACAAGCTCCGATCAAGGAAAGCTGCAGGTTCGTGTAGATTCACAGCTGTTCAGAGGAGTCCATTATGAAATTTTAGGCTATGACCATGCAGGGAATGAGTGGCTCGTTCACTCTACGAAAAAGGCAACGGTTGGCGAAGAAATTGGTTTATATTTTGAACCTGAAGCTATTCATGTTATGCGATTTAATGAAACGGAAGAAGAATTCGATAAGCGACTCGAAGGTTATGAAGAGGATTACGATGCAAACTAAATCAAGAAATGTTTACTTAGTCCCGTACGTGTTATGGATTTTGCTTTTTGTAGTTGCTCCCATTGTATTAGTTGTCTATTATTCTTTTTTCAACATCGATAATGAGCTGACGCTTGAAAACTATAAGAAATTTTTTACTCCAGTTTATTTACAGATGACGCTGAGTTCATTTTGGTATGCCTTTTTAATTACGTTATTTTCCTTGGTTTTTTCTTATCCTACAGCTTATTTACTAACGAAGCTTAGGCACAAGCAGCTTTGGCTTCTACTGATTATTTTACCGACGTGGATTAACCTATTATTAAAAGCTTATGCTTTTTTAGGTATATTTGGCACGTATGGTACGGTTAATAAGTTTACTAAATTTCTAGGACTTGGTACTCATCAAATTTTATTTACTGACTTTAGTTTTGTATTTGTATCGGTGTATATTTTTATCCCCTTTATGATTTTGCCGATCTTTAACTCTTTAGAAGAACTTAATCCCTCGCTTATCTACGCTTCGCGAGACTTGGGGGCATCTTCATGGGTGACATTTAAGCGCGTGGTATTTCCGCTAACGCTAGAAGGGGTTAAATCAGGTTGTCAGGCTGTTTTTATTCCAGCACTATCACTCTTTATGATTACGCGTTTAATTGCTGGAAACCGCGTCATTACACTGGGAACAGCGATTGAACAACATTTTTTAGTGACGCAGGATTGGGGCATGGGCGCCACAATAGCCGTCTTTTTAATTATTGCGATGGCCGTTATGATGCTCATAACAGGCACTGGAAAGAGAGGTGTGTAAAATGAAGAGAAAGTGGAAGTTCAGCCACCTTTATTTATTTTTTGTCTTTTTCATTTTATACGCGCCCATTTTTTATTTAATGTATTACTCTTTTAACAGCGGAGGAAACATGCGTGAATTTGAAGGGTTTACGTTAGATTGGTACAAAGAAGTGTTTCAAGACACGCGTTTGCTTATTATTGTCTTGAATACTCTTATTATTGCTCTACTGTCTTCCGGTATTTCAACTATTATTGGCGTGATAGGGGCACTTGCTATCGTATACGTGAAGCGCAGACGTGTTCAAAATACGCTGTTAACATTTAATAATGTGTTAATTGTGAGTCCAGATGTTATTATTGGCGCATCTTTTTTAATTCTATTTACCATTATCGGTGTAAAGCTCGGATTTATATCGGTATTATTAGCGCATATTGCATTCAGTGTACCGATTGTGGTCATCATGGTTCTGCCTAAGCTGCAGGAAATGAGTCCGACACTGCTCGATGCAGCCCGTGATTTGGGAGCAAGCCGCTTTGAAGTACTTTCGAAAGTGGTATTGCCATTTATTCGTCCTGGTATCTTTGCAGGCTTTTTTATGGCTTTAACTTACTCTTTGGATGACTTTGCGGTTACTTTCTTTGTGACCGGGAACGGTTTTTCCACGCTTTCAGTAGAAATTTACTCGTTAGCAAGAAGAGGGGTCTCTCTGAAAATCAATGCTCTTTCTACTCTTATTTTCATGTTTACCGTGCTGATTGTGATTGGTTATTACTTTATCAGCCAGCGATATAGCAATAAAGTGAAAGGGGTGGCGACTGGAAAATGAAGCAATTAGCAAAGCCGTTTATCTTCATCGTCATCCTTTCTTTCGTTCTTATGTATGTGGTTCATCATTTGAACAATGCCGAAGGATACTCTGGAGGAGATACGCTGACTGTCTATAATTGGGGAGATTATATTGATCCTGATTTAGTGAATCAGTTTGAAAAAGAAACCGGAATTAAAGTCATTTATCAGACCTTTGATTCGAATGAAGCAATGATGACCAAAATTGAACAAGGCGGTACAACATTTGATATTGCTGTGCCTTCTGAGTACGCGATTAGCAAGATGCGGGAAGAAAATTTACTATTGCCAATTGATCATTCGAAGCTGCCTAATTTAAAATACATTAATCCGCGTTTTTTAGACTTATCCTTTGATCCTGGCAATAAGTACTCTATTCCTTATTTTTGGGGAACTGTGGGTATTGTGTATAACTCTGATATGATTCATGGCAAGAAGATAAAAAGTTGGAATGATTTATGGGATCCTAAGCTAAAAAATCAAATTTTACTTGCAGATGGCGCTAGAGAAGTGATGGGAATGGGGCTAAACAGCTTAAATTATTCATTAAATGATACGAATAAAGCCCATCTTCAAGAAGCAAAAAGAAAGCTTGATACATTAACACCAAATGTTAAAGCCATTGTAGGAGACGAGATTAAGATGCTCCTAGCAAATGAAGAAGCGGCAATTGGCGTTGTTTGGTCAGGCGATGCTTCTGAGATCATGAGTGAAAACGATAAGCTGAATTACGTTGTTCCAGAAGAAGGTTCGAATTTATGGTTTGATAACATGGTTATTCCAAAAACGGCTAAAAACGTAGAAGGCGCACATAAATTCATGAACTTTATGCTAGATCCTAAACATGCTGCTCAAAACGCGGAATATGTAGGGTATTCTACCCCTAATAAAAAAGCGTTAGATTATTTGCCGAAAGAAGTAGCGGAAGATGAACGTTTTTATCCAGATGAAGAACTAACAAAAAAGCTTGAAGTATATAATAACTTAGGCAAACGAATGCTTGCTTATTACAATGAATTATTTTTAGAATTTAAAATGCACCGTAAATAAAAGGAACTTAATTAGGTATTTATACTTAAGTTCTTTATTGTTTTTGTAAATTCAGTTGCGTGATAGCAAGAGGAAAGATAAAATACAAACGAGTAAAGCTAATAACATTTATTTTGTGTTATTAGCTTTTTTATTTGTAAAACGGGAAAGATAAGAAAAAATTGAATGTTCTATTATTCATCTAGAAGTTATATTTCACATTATATAGGAGAGAAAAAGTGAAGCAAAAACAAAAGCAGCATATTCAATCCATTTATTTTTTACGATTATTCGCTATGATGATGGTTGTGCTCGTACATGTAACAGCAGCATATGCAACGGTACTGCCATTTGCAAGCGAAGCTTATCAGAAATATCATTTTCTTAACCGAATTGTTCGAATTGAAGCAGGAATCTTTATTGTGATCACAGGTTTGGTTTTCTTTTATAGTTATATTAACAAGCCTTTAACAAAGACTTTATGGAAAACGTATTATGCTCGAAGAGTGACATATATTTTGGTTCCCTATATTATTTGGGCACTTATTTATGAATTTTATTCGTACTATGTAGGAGCAACAGAATTAAATGCAGCTGATATTGTGAAACGTATTTTACGCGGAGAGTCCTACTATCAGCTTCATTTTATCTTTTTAATTGTACAAGTTTATCTCGTGCTGCCGGTTTTTGTATGGCTAGCACAAAAGATAACCATTTTTAAAAAATACATGTGGCTGTTTGGCATCATCATTCAGCTTGGTTATTTAATGCTTAACAATACGTATCATATCACTTCATTTAATTTATTTTTAAATACAATGGCTACGTTTTTACTCGGCGGTTGGATTGGCATTTATTATCGCGAGCAAGTGGATAAAAAGTACAGTCGTTCGAATATTGTATTGTTTCTAGTGACGCTCGGATCGGGAATAGCTATTTCACTGTTGAATTATCACTTGTACACAATGAAGACAATCCACATTTCAGGCTTTACGTATGAGGCTGTTAATACGCTTTATTTGGTTGCTGGAAGTTATTTCTTCTTCCGAATTGCAGAGATATTAGCTGAAAAGCTTTCTGCAAAGTCCGTGACGGTTGTTAAAAATATTGCCATGTACTCGTTTGGCTTTTACTTGATTCACCCAATGGTTTTAAACTTTGTGGCAAAAGCAGTACCAATACAAGGCAACTACATGTTTCACGTTGAAATCTTGGCACGCTATATTCTAACATTAGCGGGCTGTTACCTCATCATTTGGGGATGTCATCGTCTTTTACCGTTTGCTAGCTTTTTGTTTGGTAAACTGCCAAAAGAAGCGGTGTTCATTTACCGACGTCCTGATCATAAATAGCGTTTAGTTAAAAGTTATGTCTGCTTGCAGACATAACTTTTTTTATAAAGTATAAGAGATGATAACACGTTAGTTTTAAAATATTTTTAAAAGTGACATGCTAAGATAATGCTTACTTAGGTACTCACAAAAGGGGGAATTTGATATGCGTGTACTTGTGGTAGAAGATGATGCTTCCTTATTACACGGTATCGTAGAAGGCTTAAAAGAAGAAGGATATGAAGTTGATTGTGCGTCTGAAGGAGATGAAGGTTTGTTTTTAGCAGAGCAGAATATTTATGATGCTTTGATTTTAGATATTATGCTGCCGGGTATAACAGGACTTGACATACTAAAAAAGCTAAGAAAACAAAAGGTGCTGACGAAAGTTATTTTTCTCACTGCAAAAGATAGTGTAGAAGATCGAGTGAAAGGACTCGATTATGGAGCTGATGATTATTTGGTTAAGCCTTTTGCCATGGCTGAACTTTTTGCGAGGTTAAGGGTGATGCTCAGAGACTTGCAGGCAGAAGAAGGCATGATTTCATATGGTCCCATTTCTATACGAGAAGCCAATCATGAAGTTATGATAAATGGGAGTGCCCTAACGTTAACGATTAAAGAATTTCAGCTTTTGGAATACTTTATTCGAAATAAAGAACAAATCCTTATTCGAGATCAAATTTTTAATCGCGTATGGGGATTTACATCTGACGTAGGAGTGGGTGTAGTAGACGTCTATGTTCACCATTTAAGAAAGAAGCTTCAGCCTTTTAATTGTGACGGTTATGTACGTACAGTGAGAGGCGTAGGCTTTATGTTAAAAGGGGAAGAGCATGTTTAAAAAGACGAGAATCAGGCTTGTGTTATTTAACACAATCGTGCTGATGGTTATTTTGAGCATTTTTAGTTTAGTTTTATATTTTTATATGCAGCATGTTATTTTTTTAAATCCAGACAATCGGTTAAGTGAGATGAGCGAGCAAGTTAAAAAAAGAAACTTACATGAGATTCAGGAAAACAATGAGAGAGAAACAGAAAGACGGGTTGCGTTTTTACTTTGGAGCAGTGATAAAAAACTAATCAAAATCACACCTAAAAAAGGGTTATATACAAACGATATTGACGACTTTAAGCCTGCGCTCTCAGAAGGGAAAGCCCAAACGTCGCAAGAGGTAAACGGTCATGCTTATCGAGTGATGAATGTGAAAAACGAAGGGTATATAAAAGATCAAGACGTTTCAACGATTCAACTTGTCTTAAACGTAGATCCAGAAACTCAAACCTTAGAGCACCTTGCTTTTCTTCTTATCATTTCAGCGTTTATTGGACTGCTTCTTTCGCTTGTGGCTGGCTTGTTTTTAGCTAATCGAGCGCTTGTACCTATACAAAAGTCGTGGAACAAACAGGTCGAATTTATTGCAGATGCTTCCCATGAGTTAAGAACGCCTCTTTCCGTGATGCAAACGCATCTCGAGCTATTGTTTAGACGGCCAAATCATACGATCGAGCAAGAAAGCGAAAATATTTATCAAAGCTTAAACGAAGTGAAGCGGATGACGAAGCTGGTGGGTAACTTACTAACACTGGCTAGATCTGATTCAAGTGCGCAGCTGCTAAACAAAACGGTCTTTAATATGGGCGAGCTGGTTGATAAAGTAGCTAATCAATTTGAGCCCATATTTGAACTGAAGGAGCTGCACTTCACCAGGGAAATTGAATCGTTAATGTGCGGAGGAGATCAAGAACGACTTCATCAGCTATGTATGATTTTATTAGATAACGCTTTTAAATACACTCCATCTGGAGAAAGCATTCACATCAGTCTAAAGAAACATCATCACTCTATGACGTTAATCGTTAGAGACACAGGCATTGGAATTGAAGCGAAAGACCTTCCATATGTGTTTGATCGCTTTTATCGAAGTGATAAGAGCCGAGCACGTGCCGAAGGAGGGTCAGGTTTAGGTCTCGCGATTGCCAAATGGATTGTACAAGCTCACGACGGAGAAATTAAGGTTTTTAGCCAGAAAAACGTGGGTACGGAATTTCATGTGAAAATTCCGCTATGAAAAAAGCTGCCTATCATCAGGCAGCTTTTTTCATCACTTTTTTAGTGGCGGTCTTCCACGCTTTCCATGCATTAGCAAGTAACAGGCCAATTAATAAATAGGCAAGGCCGCCAAAAACTAAGTAATCTATAGCGCTAATCGCCCCCGCAAGCAGCCCGAATTTTATTTGGTCTTTATACTTGGCAGGAGAAGTTGGCGGATCCGTCACCATGAAGAAGGCTAAAAATAAAGCGGAATTAACAAAAGGAGCTCGTAAAGCATCTGCTACATCGCCTACTCCTATTAATGACATAATCGTGAAAATAGCAAAATACACGCCCAAAAACGCAAATACTTGAGGGAATTTATTTACCTTACTCGTCACAAGGTAACCCGTCACAAACACGGATACAATGAGCCATACGGGTAGTAAAGATAAGCTTCCCCACCAGCTTTGGCCGCTTGAAAAGACAATAAGTGAAAAGAGAAGACCAAAAGCAGCAGGGTTAAAAATAGGCTTCTTTTTTACTTTTACGAAGTGCTTCGATAAAATCGCAACAGCTACAGTGCAAAATGTGACCCAAGCAGGTGTAGAGGTGCTGAGTACTAAGGCAATAATTAATCCAGTAATAATTCCGCCGTCAGGAAGCTGAATTTTCTTTTTATAAGCAAAAGAAAATCCTAAATCTAAGGCAGCCGCCGAGCATACGGCAAGCAGTAGGTGTCCTAATCCTTGAAAGGCAGAAGAGTTGAATTCACCTAATAAAGTTAAAAGCAGAAGCATAGCGATTACATATCTTTTAGGGGTTTTAACTAGCTGCACCCAAAGACTTATTTCTTTTGGTTTGTTTTCATCTACAGTAATATAACCTTTTGGTGTACTGATATATTTAACACCGCTTCTTCGTTCAGAACGTGTGGTCATAATTTATTAATTCCTCCATATCTGATGTAAAAAAAGGAGTGAAACTAGAGTCGAAGAGCACGCCGCGTATGTCGGCATCATTCAATAAATTTACTCCTTTTTCCGCTCCTAAAATAAAAGCTGACGTAGATAATGCATCGGCCAGCATGGCAGAAGGAGCAATAGCTGTGCAACTCAACAGACTGCTTCGAGTGGATGGAGATAAGGGATTAACCAAATGATGCGTTGATGGATGTGTCTTATTTTTTCTAGCATAATTTCCTGATGTGCAGACAGCCGTATCTGTTACACGTAAAGTCAGTAGTGACTGCGTTTGAATCACAGGGTGCTGAATCCCAACTTTCCACAACTCTCCGTGTTGATTGCGTCCTTTAACTAGGATGTCTCCTCCTGCATTAATCATAAAATGCTGATAAGGAAGGGAGCGGGCAGCTAAATCAATCGCCAACCCTTTGGCGACCGCTCCAAGATCTATAATCATCGGTTTTTGTAAACAAACCGTTTTTTTATGTGTATCCAATACGATGTCTTTATAACTTCCAGAATCGACTGCTTCGTTCACTTGTACGGGTTTTCCATATAAGTAATGTTCATTAAAACCGCGGTTTTCTAATTGCTTTCCTACCGTTGGGTCAAAGATTCCATGCGTTTCATTTGCTACTAAGGCAGCGAAATGAAGGGCTTCAAATAATAGATGACTAACAGAAACAGGCTCTTTGACATGTCTAATTAGTTTCATAACTTCGCTTTTGGCATCAAATCGACTGCATGTCGTTTCAACGATTTTAAAAATAGTAAATGCCTTTGAGATATGGTGAAGGACATTTGCTTCTTCTGATTGGGGAGCAATTACTTGAATGGAGACGGTTGTTCCCATACATAATACGGAGCGGCTATATGTTTTTATGGACATCATTCGTTTCTCCTTTATGCATTCATTGCTTGCTGAAGTGCGTCGTCCACGGCATTTTGAAAATCTTCTGTACTAAGCGTTGCTCCGCTCACGACGTCGACATCTGAGCTTTGTCTTTGTACGACTTGAGCCGGAAGGCCCTCAATGTAACTTTGAGAATAGTGAGTATCTGCTTCTGTAATTTCAACTGTATCAATTCGGTCGTTTTTAATGGTCACGGATACGTAGACAGTTCCGATACGGTTGCTTCCTTGGCCAGAATACGTTCCATCTTTGTATTTCGTTTTAGGAGCAGAACTTTCGGCACTCGCTGATGAATGGTTCCGATTAGAAGAAGCTATATCTTCTCCCCAGCTGTCATTGACAATCGTTTGATTGTCTGTTTGATCCGTCGTTTTCTTCTGATGATGAGCCGGGGTGACTTGAACAGCTTGTGCATCAGATAGAGTGTTTATATAACCAGTTGCATAAATACTTCCAATGGCTACGCTGCATGCAGCAATCATCGTTTTTCCCATTTTACTCATGTTTGTTGAACCTCCTGATTTATACCAGAACTATAGTTTCGATTATTGATGGTGATCTTTAGCATAAATAAACTTTACAAATAAACTTTTAAAAAAGATTTAAAATCAAAAAAGTCTTTTCGAAAATAAATGATCCAAGTGAAAAGGTCATTTTAAATAATGAAAGGAGAAGCTGGAATTTCTTTCACAAGCCTAGCTATTTTGACATACGTAATAATAGTTAATATTTCTGTTTACTATCTAAACGTGCATGATAAAATAGAAAAGATGAATATGTGTTAGGAGGAACATCAGTGAAAATTAAGCTTGGCCTTTTATACGGAGGAAAATCCGCTGAACATAAAGTATCTTTACAAACAGCTCTAGCAGTTTCAAAAGCAATTAATCACGATAAATATGAAGTGCATCCAATTTACATTACAGAAACAGGAAAGTGGATTCGCGGCACACAGCTGACTGGTCCGCTTGAAACAGTTGCTCAATTAGAAATTCAAGATAACGGAACTGCTATTTCACCAGTTTCATTGAATACGGAAATGTTTGCATTAACAGATTCAAAAACAGATGATCAGCTAGATGTTATTTTCCCACTTCTTCATGGTCCAAATGGAGAAGATGGTACGGTACAAGGATTATTAGAATTATTGAATATTCCTTATGTTGGAAACGGTGTATTAGCTTCAGCAGCTGGTATGGATAAAGTTGTAATGAAGCAGCTGTTTGCACAGGCAGGTCTCCCTCAAGTAGAGTACGTATCATTTATCCGCCGCGAGTGGGAAGCAGATCGAACGGCTGCTTATGAAAAAGTAGAAACACTTGGATACCCTTGCTTTGTTAAACCAGCAAACTTAGGTTCAAGCGTTGGGATTAGCAAATGTGATAACCGTGAAGAGTTAGAAGCGGCATTTGTTGAAGCTTTCTTATTCGATCGGAAAATCATTGTAGAAGCAGCAGCAGTTGGTCGTGAAGTTGAAATTGGTGTGTTAGGTAATGATGAAGCAGCTTGTTCAGTAGTTGGAGAAATCTTACCTAAAAAAGCGTTTTACGATTACAAAGCCAAATATGAAGACGGCGATACAGGCCTTATTATTCCAGCTGAAATTACAGAAGAACAGCATCAAGAAATGTCAGCACTAGCAATCAAAGCATTTAAAGCAATTGATGGATCTGGTCTTGTACGTGCAGATTTCTTCTTAACATCAGAAGGTAAATTCATTATTAATGAAGTGAATACGATGCCTGGTTTTACACCTTTCAGTATGTTCCCGTTATTGTGGAAACACGCAGGTGTTGAATATCCAGATTTAATCGAAAAACTTGTATCACTAGCAATTGAACGTCATACCGAAAAGCAGCAAATTAAACACACAATGTAACTCACACAACACTATTCATCATGAATAGTGTTTCTGTGTTTAGTTTCAATTAATGTTATCCATAGTTAACTTTATATCGAGAGGAGCAAACCAACAATGATTAAACGTACGCTTACACAGCTAGCTACAATGATTCCAGGAAGTGTATTTCATAGCGGAAACGAAACAGCTGTAATTGAGGGAGTCTCAATTGATACGAGAACCATTCAACAAGGTAATTTATATATCCCAATTAAAGGGGAACGTTTTAACGGGCATGCATTTGTTCATAAAGCAATTGAAAACGGAGCGGTCGCTACACTGTGGAACAAAGATGAAGAAAATCCACCGACAGACATTAGTGTTATTTTAGTCGATGATACGCTAGAAGCTCTTCAGCAATTAGCGAAATCCTATCGTCACGAGTTAGATATTAAAGTAGTGGGCATTACAGGAAGTAACGGAAAAACAACAGCAAAAGACATGGTAAAAGCTGTGCTCGATACAACTTACCGCGTTCTGAAAACAGATGGAAACTTTAATAATCATATTGGTATGCCGCTTACTATTTTGCGTTTAGATGAAACTCATGATATTGCAGTTTTAGAAATGGGCATGAGCAGCCGAGGGGAAATTGAGTTTCTTTCTAATTTAGCGGAGCCTGATGTAGCCATTATTACAAATATCGGAGAATCGCACCTTCAAGACTTAGGAAGCCGTGATGGAATTGCGGAGGCAAAATTAGAAATTACAAGCGGCTTAGCGCCAACAGGTCAGCTTGTCTATAATGGTGATGAGCCACTTTTAACGTCGCGCGTTGTTAATCCAGTATTTGAAACGGTGACATTTGGCAGCTCAGAACAAAACGATTTGTATCCAAGTGCTATTTCAGCTGAAGAGTTAGGCACAACATTCACTGTTTCACGTGAAACAACATATCCATTCTTTATCCCGGTATTAGGTAAACATAATGTTCACAATGCGCTTTCTGCTATTGCGGTAGGTCATTATTTTGGACTAGACAATGAAACAATCGCTAAGGGGTTAAAAGAATTAAAGCTAACCAATATGCGTATGGAGCTCGTGAAACGAACAGATGGCTTGACCTTCATTAATGACGCATATAACGCAAGCCCAACGTCCGTTAAAGCTGCTATCACGTTGATGCATGATTTAGAAGGCTATAAGCAAAAAATTCTTGTTCTCGGGGATATGCTTGAATTAGGCGATCAGGAAAAAGAGTTTCACAAAGAAGTGGGAGAGTTTATTCAAGCAGAAAAAATTGATTATGTTCTAACATACGGCCCCTTATCTTTTGAAATTGAGCAAGGAGCAAAAAATAATTTTGCAGAAGATAAGGTAATGCACTTTGAGGAGAAAGATGAGCTTGTTAAAAAATTAACAGCGATTACAACAAGAGAAGATGTGGTTTTAGTGAAAGCATCTCGAGGGATGAAGCTTGAGGAAGTTATCTCAAAAATGATGCATAAATTACCGTGATATTAAAAAGAGTATAAGTAAGCTCTATTGCAAACGGAAAGCCATAGTGTTATGATGTAGTCTGAGTGTCTTGAGGCGCTTATACTCTAAACGTTGAATTTATTGAAGTAGTCGTTTAGAGCATTTTCCGTTTCCTCGGAGAATGCTTTTTTTTGTAAAATATAGATAGTCTAAATATAAAAGGAGTTTGAAAAACTTGGCATTATTTCAAGATTTAGGATTAAGTCAACAGCTTAATAAAGCTGTGAGTAAAATGGGTTTTGAAGAAGCAACACCAATTCAATCAGAAACTATCCCATTAGCACTAGAAGGTCACGATTTGATCGGACAAGCACAAACAGGAACAGGGAAAACAGCGGCATTTGGTATTCCTCTTATTGAAAAAGTTGATGTAAACGTAGATGCAATTCAAGGGTTAATTATTGCTCCTACTCGTGAACTTGCTGTACAGGTATCTGAAGAACTTTACAAAATTGGTCAAACAAAGCGCGTACGCGTGCTATCAATTTACGGTGGTCAAGATATCAGTCGTCAAATTCGTGCATTGAAAAAGCACCCTCATATCATCGTAGGGACACCAGGGCGTATGCTAGATCATATTAATCGTCGTACACTTCGTCTACAAGATGTTCATACAGTTATTTTAGATGAAGCAGATGAAATGTTAAACATGGGATTCATCGAAGACATTGAAAAAATCTTATCAAACGTACCTGAGAACCACCAAACACTTTTATTCTCAGCAACAATGCCTACTCCAATCCGTCGCATTGCTGAAAAATTCATGAACGAACCAAAAGTGGTAAAAGTACAAGCAAAAGAAGTAACGATGCCAAACATTACGCAGTATTATTTAGAAGTACAAGAAAAGCGTAAATTTGATATCCTTACTCGTCTTTTAGATATGCAATCACCTGAATTAGCTATCATCTTTGGTCGTACAAAGCGCCGTGTTGATGAGTTATCAGAAGCATTAAATATGCGTGGTTATTCTGCACAAGGTATCCATGGTGACTTGACGCAATCGAAACGTCTATCTGTACTACGTCAATTTAAAGAAGGTTCTATTGATGTATTAGTTGCAACGGACGTAGCTGCACGCGGACTTGATATTTCTGGTGTTACTCATGTATACAACTTTGATATCCCTCAAGATCCAGAGAGCTATGTACACCGTATCGGACGTACAGGACGTGCTGGTAAAATGGGTGCTGCTATGACATTTGTAACGCCAAGAGAAACTGGACAGTTACACAATATTGAGCGTACAACAAAACGTAAAATGGAGCGTCTTACTCCTCCAACGCTTGATGAAGCAATGGAAGGTCAACAGCGTATTGCAGCTGACAAATTAACAGAATCTGTGACACAAGGCAACTTATCTTACTACAAACAGTTGGCAGAAGAGTTACTTGAAGAGCACGATTCAGTTTCATTAGTGGCAGCAGCGATCAAATTATTTACAAAAGAACCAAACGAATCACCAATTCAATTAACTGCTGAACCACCGGTAATTGCAAAAGGTGATAAAAACAAACGTGGAAATGGCGGAGGTCGTTCACGTTCTAACTCTAAAAACTACTCACAACAAAATCGTCGTGGAAACTCAAAACGTTTTGGTGACAAGCGTCGCGGTGGAAGCAACGGCAGTGATAATAGAAATCGTAATAGCAGCAGTAATCGTAAAGATTCTCGCAGCAAAGCGTAAAATAAAAACGAGCCTTAACAGGCTCGTTTTTTTTATGTGTTAATTGCTATTTTATTGGTGCACACTATGAGTAAAATAAAATGGGGTGTTCACTGATGTCGACCATTGTTCGGTTAGGTTATGTGGCGATGAGCGTTCATTTGGAAAATAGTTCTCCTTCTCAAACAATGACTTTTGCACAATTTCAGCGTGTGAAAGACCATGAAGCGGCCATTCGCAAGCTCGAACGTATTGCAATATCCAACTTAGAAAACTGCTTACGTTTATTAAAACATAATGCATGGAGTGAAATTGAGTTTTTTCGATTCAGTTCTAAGTTAATTCCATTAGCTAACCATGAGGCGCTAAAAGAGTGGAACTACATAGCTCCTTTAAAGGATGCTCTTCAGCGTATTTCTGTATTTTTGAAGGAACATCCAATGCGAGTAGATTTTCACCCGGATCATTTTGTTGTTTTAAACTCAACGGATAAAGAGGTTTTTAAGCATTCTATCCAAACTCTTCGCATGCATCAAAAGTTGCTAAAAGGAATGGATATTCCGCTTCAAAATCGCTGTGTTTTACATGTCGGAGGGGCTTATAATGATAAAGAAAAAGCATTGGAGCAGTTTATTCATAATTGGGGGCTTGTACCTCAATCCCTTCAGCAAATGATTATGTTAGAAAACGACGATACAACCTTTCATATAAAGGACGTCTTGTATTTATGTGAAAAACTAAATGTCCCAATCATTTTTGATCTTCATCATCATCAGGCAAACAACGATGAAACTTCATGGCAAGAGCATTGGGACCGTATCACTAGAACGTGGGAACAGGAAACGCTTCCTCTAAAAATGCATATATCTAGTCCTAAAAGTGATAAAGAATTTAGAGCCCATGCAGATTATATCGATGTTCATGGGTTTTACAGCTTTTTAAAAGAAGTAAATGGAACGATACCGCAAATTGATTGCATGATTGAAGCTAAGAAAAAAGATGAAGCGCTCTTTCAGTTAGTAAGAGACTTGAAGTCTTATGAAGATGTGGAATTTATTAACTCATCCACTTTTTATATTAAATCTTAAACCAGGCCTCATATCTGTGGCTTGTTTTTCTGTTTGAACGCGAGAAAAGCGAGAAGAAATCCAGCAATACCTCCAACGAAATGAGCTGTGTTGTTGGTTCCTGGCGTTAGCAGACCTGAAAGTAATCCAATAATTAAGAAGACGATAATGATTTGCTGGTTACTTTGAGAAAGCATATGTTTTTGTTTTATTACAAGGTAGAGGTAAAACCCGAGCAGCCCGAAAATGGCACCGGATGCACCCACATGGCTGTAAAAAGAAGATTGGGTTAGGAATGTAACGATATTTCCAAGAAATCCACACGTAAGGTAGAATAGAAGAAACTTATAAGAAGAAAGAATACGCTCAGCACCTGGCCCTAACAAGAACAATGAAAATGAGTTAAAAAGAAGGTGTGAAAAGCTTAGATGCAAAAAGATAGGTGTGAAAAGTCGCCAGTAGTCTCCTTGAGAAATTAAGCTATTCGCACCGATAAGCTGATGTATAAAAGATTCTGCAAGGTTTGAGGGAAGAGCGGCAATTAACCATAGCGCAATGTGAATGCAGATAAGCGTAAAGGTAACAGGGTAAAAACGTTTAAATTCAGCTGCATTTTCTGTGCGTACGAACATATTTGTCACTCCTTTTTATAAAGGCATTTTTATATACTATTCTGTAAGAGAGGATTAAATGAAAATGATTATAGGAACTGGAATTGATATTACAGAGTTAGAGCGGATTGAAAAAATGGTGCAGCGTCAAAGTGCTTTTGTTACTCGGATTTTAACAAAAAATGAAAAAGAACGCTATGAAAAGCTATCAAGCCGACGTAAGGTCGAATTTTTAGCAGGGAGATTTGCTGTGAAGGAAGCATATTCGAAAGCTCTTGGAACAGGAATAGGAAAAGATTTCAGCTTCCAAGATATCGAAATCGTGAATGATGAAAGAGGAAAGCCCCACATTGTTACAAAACAACCACTGGACGCGTCCATACACGTATCTATTTCCCACAGTGCGCACTATGCGATTGCTCAAGTAATTATTGAACGCTTGTCAAGCTAGTCTGCATATTCACTATTTCTTGTTCATATATTCATAGTGTGGATAGGGGAGACAAGATATGTTCTTGCTTCTCCGTTTAGCTGTGAATATACGAAATAAAGGAGTTGGGGAAATGCATAAAAAATGGATTGGCTTATTTGTTTGCGCCTTTTTTCTCTTAGCCTTATCAGCATGCGGTGAAAAAAGTCAGCAGGATGTAACAGATGCATTGGATGCCAAGGTACAAGAAATGGCGGGGTATAAATCAGATGCTAAGATGACATTGAATACAGGGAAAGATGCTCAAGTATACGATGTAGAGATTTGGCATAGTAAGCCTATGTATTATCGAGTGAATTTGAAAAATACAAAGAAAGATCAAAGCCAAATGATTTTGCGTAATGATGAAGGGGTTTTTGTTTTAACGCCCGCCTTAAATAAAAGCTTTCGTTTTCAAAGTGACTGGCCACAAAATAGCAGTCAAGCTTATTTGTATGAATCTCTTGTCCAAGATATTGTGAAGGATGAAAAGGCAAGTTTTAAATCAACAAATAAGCATTATATTTTTGAAACAAAAACCAACTATCAAAATAGCACGATGCTTCCTAAACAAGAAATTACGCTGAACAAAAGTGATTTAGCGCCTGTTTCGGTTAAAATTATGGATACGGATAACAAAGTGTTAATAAAAGTTGATTTCTCTAAGGTGAAATTCGATTCTAAGTTTGATAAAGGGGCTTTTGATACAAAAAGAAACATGACAAGTGCAAAGATTGACGTTCCGACATTAGCTCAGCAGAGATCATTTAGCGTCCTTTATCCTAAGGATGTTCCAAAAGGTACAAAGCTGTCCAAGGAAAAGAAAATTGAGACGGAAAATGGCGAGAGAGTCGTTTTAATGTACAAAGGAGAAAAGCCGTTTACGCTTGTACAAGAAAAAGCACAAGTAGCTAAAACAGCAACATCTACAGTTACTGCCGGAGAGCCATTTGATTTAGGTTTTACTGTGGGAGCTTTAACGGATAAAAGTCTATCTTGGACATATAATGGAGTAGACTTTATGCTGGCTTCTGATCAGCTAACACCAGATGAATTGAGTACAGTTGCTAGATCTGTGCAAAGTCAGATGGGAAAATAAGAGAAGCTTACAAGCCTGCATATATGTAGGCTTGTTCTTGCGTAATTTGAATAAAGATCGAGATGAAGTTTGACTATAGATGTATTATACTAACAGAGGAAAGTACGTTTAGAATGGTTCTGAAAAAAGGAAGTGTCGTAGTAATGGATGCATTTTATAGAGAAACATGGGCAGAAATTGATGTAGAAGCCATTTTTCAAAATGTGAATCATGTAAGAGAACTGATACCGGGGCATAAAACGTTAATGGCCGTAGTGAAGGCGAATGCGTACGGGCATGGAGATAAAGAAGTAGCAGAGATTGCGCTTCAAGCTGGTGCTGATATGCTAGCTGTAGCTTTTTTGGATGAAGCTATTGCTCTTCGGAAAAAAGGAATAAAGGAATCCATTTTAGTATTAGGCGCCGTGCCTACCCTACACATTCAAACTGCATTGGAGTGGGATGTAACGGTCACTGCTTATAGCAAAGCTTGGATTGAAGAAGCGGCTTCCATTCTAGGTGAAAACAGTCAGCTGCATATGCATTTAAAAATAGATACAGGCATGGGTCGCTTGGGAGTTAGAACAAAAGAAGAATTACACGAAACAATGAAGATCATCGCTTCTCATTCGGGATTCGTGCTGGATGGAGTGTTTACACACTTTGCAACAGCAGATGAGCTAAACTCGACTTATTTTGAAGAACAATACACATTCTTTGAAGAAATGGTTCGAATTGTGAAAGAATATAATTTTACACCTCCGATGATTCACTGTGCAAATAGCGCAGCCTTGCTTCGTCGTCCGAAAGATATCTTTAATGGCGTACGCTTAGGTATCTCTATGTATGGCTTGAGTCCTTCTGAGGAATTAAAAGAAGTCTTGCCAATTCCGTTAAAACAAGCTTTTTCGCTGCACAGCCGTATTGTGCATGTTAAAAAAGTCAAAAAAGGGAGTCATATCAGTTACGGAGCTACTTATGAAGCTAAAGAAGATGAATGGATTGCTACTATTCCAGTAGGATACGCAGACGGCTGGATTCGTAAATTAAGCAATTTTGAAGTATTAGTAGATGGAGTTAAAGTGCCAATTGTTGGTAGAATCTGCATGGATCAATTGATGATTAAATTACCTAAAATGTATAAAATGGGTACAAAAGTAACATTTATTGGAAAACAAAAAGGTGCTGAAATTACAATTGATGAAGTAGCGAAGCATCTTGAAACAATTAATTATGAAATCCCTTGCATGGTTGCAGCAAGGGTTCCGAGGGTTTATACAAGAGATTCGCAGCACATTGATGTTAATAATTATATCTTGCGCTGAATATACATCTTCCTGAGTCAACATAAAAAGTCTGCTAACACAAGACAATAAAATAATAACTTCCATGCATAAAAGAGGGTATCAATTGACGATAATAGTGTAGAAATTGACAGAATTAACTTTCCATTAAAGCTAATCAATGTTATGATAAGGAAAGATGAGACTATTGGTGTGTGTATTGATGTTGGAGGTGTATGTTTGTGTCTGAAGCGAGCGCAACTACAGAAATCCTAGTAAGATTACCGAAAAATTTAGTATCGGAGCTCGATCTTATGGTTAAACAAGAAAATGGCAACCGAAGTGATTTTATTCACCAAGCAACAAAATTGTACCTTCGTGAGCGAAAAAAACGCCATATTCGCGAATCAATGAGACGTGGATATATGGAGATGGCAAAGATAAACTTAAATATTGCTTCCGAGGCTTTTCTAGCAGAGTATGAAGCTGATCATACTGTGGATCGTTTAGTAAGCGGGGGGTAATGACTTGGTAGTCAAACGTGGCGACGTTTATTTTGCTGACCTATCTCCTGTTGTTGGCTCAGAACAAGGAGGCGTTCGCCCTGTACTTGTCATTCAAAATGATATAGGCAATCGTTTTAGCCCAACTGTTATTGTAGCTGCGATCACTGCTCAAATTCAAAAGGCAAAGTTACCTACGCATGTTGAAATTGATGCAAAGCGCTATGGATTTGAGCGAGATTCAGTTATTTTACTAGAACAAATTCGTACTATTGATAAACAGAGGCTAACAGACAAGATTACCCATTTAGATGATGAAATGATGGACAGAGTGGATGAAGCCTTGCAAATCAGTGTAGGACTTATCGACTTTTAGAATTATACTTCCATTTATGCTAAGTTGCTCCTTTATGAGCAACTTTTTTAATTTGACTAGGAATAATCAGTAAACGTATATTGTAATAAGAAACGTTTTAAAAATGATAATATATATATAGATATAAATGAGTGTATTGACTCACAAGGAGGACCTCATGAATCAAGATTTATTCAATTATATACAAAATCATAAATCAGAAATTTTTGATCGATGGCTAGTGTTAATGAATGATGTGGAAACAGAGCGCATTAAAAACATTGTATCCGAGCAAGTGTACGTAAATGTAAGCTCTGATTTTGTAAATTTACTTTTGGCAAAAGCATTCCGTGATCAGGAAAATTTTGCAGAGGAACTAGAGGAAGTAGTAGGACGAGTTGTGAGTTTAGGATGGCCTCTTGCTTATTTAACACAGGGTGTACGTAACTTGGGTCACGTAGTGGTCGAAGGGTATGTAAACAGTGAACATGTAAAGGCTGACCAAACTCATTCTGAATTATTCTATCGGTTTGACAAATGGTTAAGCCCTATTTATAACAAAATAGTAGAACAATACTCCAACTCGTGGGAAAATACAGTTATGTTGCAAAAAGTTGCACTTCAAGAATTGTCTGCTCCATTAATACCGGTATTTGATAAAATTACAGTAATGCCGCTTGTAGGAACAATTGACACTGATCGCGCAAAGAAAATTATGGAAAACTTACTGCAAGGTGTCGTAAAGCACCGATCAGAGGTCGTATTAATAGATATTACCGGAGTACCAGTAGTGGATACGATGGTTGCCCATCATATTATTCAAGCTGCTGAAGCCGTACGTTTGGTTGGAGCCAAGTGTTTGTTAGTAGGAATTCGTCCGGAAATTGCTCAGACTATTGTGAACTTAGGTATTAACTTAAACGAAATTATTACGAAAAATTCATTAAAAAAAGGCGTAGAGTTTGCGTTAGAAATGACTGAGCGGAAAATAGTTGATATAGAATCGGAGGAATAAACGTGAGAATACCCATTTTGAAATTGTACGACTATTTATTGGTATCCATTCAATGGGAGCTGGATGATCAAACGGCTATTCAATTCCAAGAAGATTTGCTAAGTAAAATTCATCAAACTGGAGCAAAAGGAGTGGTAATCGATTTAACTTCAATTGATATGATCGATTCATTCATCGCAAAAGTTTTAGGTGACGTGGTTAGCATGTCTAATTTGATGGGGGCTAGAGTAGTATTAACAGGTATCCAGCCTGCAGTAGCTATTACACTTGTTGAGTTAGGGATTGGCCTAAATGATGTTCTTACTGCACTCGATTTAGAAAAAGGTCTTGAGAAACTCCAATCGGAATTGGGGGATTAGTATATGGAATTCCAATCCAGCGTAAAAATCGTAACAGAATGGGACATCGTAGCGGCACGCCAATTAGGTAGAAATGTGTCGAAAGAGCTAGGGTTTGGAACAGTTGACCAAGCTCGTATTACAACCGCCATTTCTGAATTAGCTCGTAATATTTACCTATATGCGGGTAAGGGTCAAATCTATATTGAGAAATTAAATCGTGGAGGAAAAAACGGTCTTCTTGTCGTAGCAACAGATGAAGGGCCAGGTATCCCCGACGTTCGCAAAGTAATGGAAGATGGATACTCAACATCGGGTGGACTAGGAGCTGGGCTTCCTGGGGTAAAACGATTGATGGATGAGTTTGACATCGAAACAAATGTCGGAGAAGGTACTGAGATTAAAGCAGTTAAGTGGCTCCGGTAGGAGGAAATAGATAATGTCTTTTGATAAAGAGATGAGAGATTTATACAAAGATATTTTGGGGAACTATATCCAAACACAAAATGAACAAATTTTGTATCAAGGACAAAAACTAAGTAGAAAATCTTTAGAGAATGAAATATCGCCAGAAGATATTGTGAGCATTCATAAAGAAGTGATTGAAGAAATTTATTCTGATATTCCAGAAAAAGTGCTGCATTCTCTGGACTTTTTACTTGAGGTAATGATTAGCTACGGTCTTGCTCTTCGTGAGCATCAAACATTAAAAAATAAGCAGCGGGAACTTCGTTCTGAAATTGAAGTTGCCGCTAACGTCCAGCAGACGCTGTTGGGGACAAAGGTTCCGGCTAGTTCAACTTTAGAAATTGGTGCGATTAGCGTACCGGCTAAACAGATGAACGGAGATTATTTTCACTTTGTAGAAGAAGAGCACGGCGGGTTAAGTATTGCCATTGCCGATGTGATCGGAAAAGGAATTCCAGCTGCAATGTGTATGTCTATGATCAAGTATGCAATGGACAGCTTACCGGACTCAAGAAAAAATCCAAGTTATGTATTAGAGAACTTGAACAATATTGTAGAGCGAAACGTAGATCCAAGTATGTTTATTACGATGTTCTACGGAAGCTATAATCCCGAGACAAACTTATTTGATTATGCATCTGCAGGGCATGAACCAGGTTTTTATTATGATGCCAAAGCTGATTCATTTGAAGATTTGGAAGCAAAAGGACTCGTGCTAGGAGTCGATCGCCATGTGAAATATCTTCAGTACGAGCAGCAGCTTTCAAAAGGCGATATGATTGTTCTGTTAACAGATGGCGTAACAGAATGCAGAACTGAAGAAGGATTTATTGAAAGATTGGACATCATAAAATTAATTCGAAAATATATGCATTTGTCTCCTCAAGAAATTGTAGAATCTGTATATAAAGAGCTGGAAAAATTACAGCATTTTCAATTGAGGGATGACTTTACATTGATTATTTTGAAGAGTTTAGTTTAAGTATTCTAAATAAGGGTACAGAAAAGATAGCACAAAATTAGAGGGGGTCTACTAATACGATGAATTTAAAAATAGATATACAAAAGGACGGTCAAGCATATCGTATTAAGCTGGCTGGAGAGATTGACGCATATACAGCACCTAAGCTAAAAGAAAAGTTCATGGAAATTACTGAACATACCGAACCAGAAATTATAGTCGATTTAACCGATGTATCATACATGGATAGTACAGGACTAGGTGTATTTATTGCATTGTTAAAAGCCAATAAGAAAAATAACGGCTCTTTGAAATTTGTTGGTGTATCAGAGCGCATCAAGCGCTTATTTGATATTACGGGCCTCACAGACATTTTAAACGTGAATTCACAAGTAGAAGGTGGCGTAAAATGAAACAGCCTTATGACTTTGTTGAGATGAAGATTCCTGCTAAGCCAGACTACGTAGCGATTATTCGACTGACGCTGTCTGGTGTAGCGAACCGGATGGGTTTTTCTTATGATGAAATTGAAGATATGAAAATTGCTGTGAGTGAGGCATGTACAAATGCCGTACAGCATGCTTACAAGAATGAAGAAAATGGTGAAGTGAGAGTAGGTTTTGGTTTATTTGATGACCGTTTAGAAATCATGGTGGTCGATAAAGGTGAAAGCTTTAATTTTGAAGAGCTTAAGGAACATATAGGACCTTATGAAACATCAAAAGAAGTTGAATTTCTTCCTGAAGGTGGACTTGGTTTATATTTAATTGAAACACTAATGGACGAAGTGAAAATGGTCAATTCAAAAGGTGTAACGCTAATGATGACTAAGTATGTGCAAAGAGAGCAGGTGGAGAGTGATGAAAACACAGTCTCAACCTATGAAATTAACTAAAGAACAGGTTCAGGAACGAATTGAGCGCTTTCAAAAAACGCAGGATGAAGAAGCACAAAGTGATCTAGTAGTACATTACAAGAACCTTGTTGAATCTATTGCACGTCGCTATTCAAAAGGCAGAAGCTTACATGAAGATATTGTGCAGGTAGGGATGCTAGGACTGTTAGGAGCTATTAGAAGGTATGATGCTTCATTTGGAAGAAGCTTTGAATCGTTTGCTGTTCCTACAATCATTGGAGAGATTAAGCGATTTTTACGCGATAAAACGTGGAGTGTTCACGTACCGCGCCGCATCAAAGAATTAGGTCCTAAAATTAAAGCAGCTGTCGAAGAGCTAACAACCCGTTTACAGCGATCTCCTCAAGTGAAAGAAATTGCTGATCATATCGGAGTGACAGAGGAAGAAATTTTAGAAACAATGGAGATGGGGCAAAGTTATCAAGCGTTGTCTGTTGATCATTCCATTGAAGCAGACTCTGATGGAAGTACTGTTACAATCCTTGATTTAGTAGGTGAACAAGAGTCGGGTTATGAGAAAACTGATCAGCGCTTAGTGTTAGAAAAGATTCTTCATGTATTAAGCGATAGAGAAAAAGAAGTGATTCGCTATACATTTATTGAAAATCTGAGTCAAAAAGATGCCGGTGAGAAGTTAGGGATTTCTCAAATGCATGTATCTCGACTGCAAAGAAGAGCTCTTGATAAGCTAAGGACTGCAGCTCGCTCAGATTCTAACGATTCGGAGTATATGTCGTGATGACAGTAGACCCTAATACAAAGTTGATTCAAACTCATATATACCAAGAGCCAAAGCAAGGGAACGTATGTTGTGGAGATAGTTACTATGTCAAAGAAACGGATGACTATTTTCTATGTGCAGTGGCAGATGGATTAGGAAGCGGTGAACAAGCTAGAGCCGCTTCTGTAGCTGTTACGGATGTAGCGAAAGCTCATCATCATCTAGATGTGGATGAGATCATTTCTAAGTGTAACAAAGCTACTCGACATACAAGAGGTGCGGCAGTAGCTATTTTGAAAATTGATAAAAAACATAACGAATTTCATTATACAAATGTAGGTAATATCCGCTTTTATCTGTATTCTCCGGAGGGAAAATTAACGTACCCTCTACCAATTCAAGGTTTTTTATCAGGGAAAATTCAAAAGTTCCGCACACAAACCTTCCCATATGACTCCGGTTCTAAATTTTTGATTCATACAGATGGCTTAGAATTAAAAGAGATTAAATCTGTTTTTGCTAACTCGATGAATGTAGATCAATTGTCGACACGGCTACAGGCAGCAATTCGATCTCATAATGACGATATTACGTATATCGCTGGTCATCTTCCAACTGCATAGCCTTTCTTTTTAGCTCACATGTGTTATTGCATGTGAGTTTTGTTACAATAAAGACAAAGTTTCATTTAGCTAGGAGGATAAGCTGTGTCTGTTGCAACGAAATTAGATAATCAAATTGTTCAACGTGTAAGTAAAGAGGTGGAGATTTCACAAAAGCAAGTACAAAACGTAATTGCTTTAGTAGAAGACGGTAATACAGTTCCCTTTATTGCTCGATATAGAAAAGAACAAACTGGTGCTTTGGATGAAGTCCAAATCCGGAATATTTTAGATTCCTGGAACTACTTAATGAATTTAGAGGAGCGTAAAGAGGAAGTTCTTCGATTAATTGAAGAGCAAGGGAAATTAACTGAGGAACTGGCTGCTCAAATTCATCAAGCGAAGAAATTGCAACAAGTAGAAGATTTATACCGCCCTTTTAAGCAAAAACGACGTACAAAAGCAACTGTAGCAAAAGAAAAAGGTCTTGAACCATTAGCACAGTGGTTACTAAGTTTTCCACGTTCCGACGTGAAGAACGAAGCGAAAACATACATAAATGAAGAAGCGGGAGTTCAATCTTCTGAAGAAGCTATTCAGGGAGCCCTAGACATTGTAGCGGAACAAATTTCTGACGAAGCATCTTACCGTCAATGGATTCGTACGACTACTGTAAAAGATGGCATAATTGTTACTTCAGTCAAAGATCCCGAAAAAGATGAAAAAAATATCTATGAAATGTACTATGAATATACAGAAGCGGTAAAGCGAATCGTTCCTCATCGTATCTTAGCCATGAATAGAGGAGAAAAAGACGGTATTTTAAAAGTGAGTATTGATGCGCCTACAGATCGTATTCTTTCATATTTACATAAACAAGTAATCAAAAAAAGGGATTCTTCAGCTGAAAGTTATATCATCTCAGCTATAGAAGATGCTTATAAACGCTTAATAGAACCATCTATTGAACGCGAAATCCGTAAAGAGCTATCAGAAAAAGCCGAAGAAAGAGCCATTCACATCTTTTCTGAAAACTTACGGAAACTTCTTCTCCAACCTCCATTGAAAGGGAAAGTGGTATTAGGAGTAGATCCAGCTTTTCGAACAGGCTGCAAATTAGCTGTAGTAGATGAAACAGGCAAGGTATTAAAAATTGATGTTATTTATCCACATCCTCCTGTGAGAAAAGCAGCTGAAGCGCAAAATAAATTAAAGAAAATGTTCGCTGAATACCCTATTGAAGTAGTAGCCATTGGAAACGGAACGGCATCTCGCGAAACGGAGCAATTTGTAGCGGATGTTCTTAAAGAAATTGAAAACCCAGTTTATTATTTGATTGTGAATGAAGCGGGAGCAAGCGTATATTCGGCTTCTGATGTTGCTAGAGAGGAATTTCCTGATTTTCAAGTAGAAGAGCGAAGCGCTGTATCGATTGCCAGAAGGCTGCAAGATCCGCTGGCTGAACTTGTGAAAATCGATCCTAAGTCGGTAGGAGTAGGGCAGTATCAGCATGATGTGTCTCAAAAGCAATTAAATGATTCACTGACTTTTATTGTAGAGACAGTAGTAAATCAGGTAGGAGTAAATGCAAACACGGCTTCTGCTTCGCTTCTACAATACGTTGCTGGTCTAAATAAGACAGTTGCTCAAAACATTGTAAAATATCGGGATGAAAACGGAAAATTCTCTAACCGAAAACAGCTGAAGAAAATTCCGCGTCTAGGTGCTAAAACGTATGAGCAGTGTATTGGGTTTTTACGTATTATAGAAGGTGAAGAACCTTTAGACAGAACGGGTATCCATCCTGAAACATATGGAGACGTTAAAAAGCTTTTAAAGAAAGCTGAAGTGAAAGAGACTGAGCTTGGAACGGAGAAAGTAAAAGAAGCATTAAAACATATTTCTTTACCCGAAATATCAGAAGAACTAAGTATAGGGGAGCTTACTTTAAAAGACATTATAGAAGCGCTCGTAAGACCGGAAAGAGATCCTCGTGATGAACTGCCAAAACCTTTGCTCCGTCAGGATATTTTGAAGCTAGAGGATCTTGCCAAAGGTATTCAGCTTGAAGGTACTGTGCGAAACGTCGTAGACTTCGGAGCGTTCATCGATATAGGAGTTAAGCAAGACGGTCTAGTCCATATTTCTAAATTAACGAATCGGTACGTTAAGCACCCCCTCGATGTCGTTTCAGTAGGAGATTTGGTGAATGTGTGGGTAGAAGATGTAGATATGAAAAAAGGAAGAGTCGCATTGACGATGATTCCGCCCCATCAATAATAAAATTGCCTTTTCAGATTTTCTGAAAAGGCAATTTTATTTTTAAAAAGAAGTGATTAAGAAGCGGAGTTATTTTTTTGATAAAAAAACCAACATTGATTGAGCAATTTTATTTGTGCACGGTCTTTTTCAGAATAAGCGCGCCTCATTTGTTTTTGTAGCCACATTGGCATAAGGACAATCACTCCTTTTCATTTATGATAAGGTAAATAGTGAGTATGTAATGAAGTGTATGCCCAAAGAGCTAGTCAGGTGATTTCATACAGTAGAGGAGTATATAAGATGAATGATAAGGATTTACAAATACTTGTAGAAGAAATTTCATTGAAGCTGTTTCACAAACCATTTCGTCATGAAGCCACTTTTAATTCTCGTTTACGTACGACAGGTGGAAGGTATTTATTACGTACATCTAATATAGAAGTAAACTACAAATACTTTGAACAATATGGCACACAAGAAATAGTAGCAATCATTAAACATGAGCTCTGTCACTATCATTTACATATTGAGGGGAAAGGGTATAAGCATGGAGATCAAGACTTTAAAAGCCTAATGAAAGAAGTAGGGGCCCCCCGATTTTGTCAGGCATTGAAAAAAGAAAGTGATGGAAAGAAAAAAGAGCACATATATGTATGTATGCAGTGCGAGCAAAAATATGTTCGAAAAAGAAAAGTGAACACGGTTAAATATGTTTGTGGGAAGTGTAAAGGTAAATTAAAAAAAATGTAGAAGATGCTTGACTAAAATAGATTGATTATGATAAATTAATAAAGCCGTCTCAAATAAACGGCAAATAAATTACAAAAACTTATTGACATTACATATAATGTCGATTACAATGTAAGAAGTCTGATAAATATTATTCCACAGTAGCTCAGTGGTAGAGCTATCGGCTGTTAACCGATCGGTCGTAGGTTCGAGTCCTACCTGTGGA
>NZ_JBHZOT010000018.1:0-52766 GCF_042787735.1 Priestia sp. YIM B13490 | reverse complement strand
TTGCTCAATTAAAAAATAAAATTTAACGTTGACGTTTGTCGCTTTGTTCAGTTTTCAAAGTTCAACCGCCGCTCTTAGGCGACTTTATTATCTTATCAAGTTATCAACGTAATGTCAACAACTTTTTAAAATTCTTTTTTCAGCTTCGTTGTTACAAGTATGTCTCAACGACGCTTTATAATAATATAACGATTTTCATATAAAGTCAATATGTTTCAAGAAGAAAAATGATTTTTTTCTCTTGTTTAACTACTTCCCTTACTGAGAAGTAGTTAAACGTAAATAAACTAAATTTTCTAATTTTTATCTATACTCTATATTAAAAAAGAAGCCCTTCACAAAAAGAGCTTCTTTCTTATCTTACTGATTAAGGTAAATAACGACGTGCACCTGCATACTCTTCAATATATCCCTTCGTGTTTAAAGGAATAATCTCTACTGTCCGCTCGGAGTTCGGCGAATGAATCATCATGCCATCTCCCGCATACATTGCTACATGGTGGACGCTTCCTTTTCCTTGGTTATAGGCAAAAAACAATAAGTCTCCAGGTTGAAGGTTGTTCATATCTACTGGTTGCCCTGCTCTAGACTGTGGCCCTGAGTCACGTGGAATCGTAATACCATGGGATTGGTACATCGTAAACGTAAATCCAGAGCAGTCAAATCCAAAACCACTCATGCCAGCCCATAAATATGGAAGATTTAAGAATGCCTTTCCACTTTCAACAAGCTCCGTGCCAGTTGGTACAGGAATATCTTTTTGAGACGCGTAGATTTTTCCTGCTTTTGTAGAAATCCATGCTGTCTTTCCATTTGGTTTTAATACTTTATATGCACTCTTTGATTTTGCCAAAAGAGGTAAGCGCGTATTATAGCTAACTTCAATACCTTTCTTTTTCAAAGAAGGCGAATGATATAGATAAGTAGTCGGAGCCGTCACCATTACAAAAGGCTTCTTTGCATACTGTTCGTACCTTTTGCTATAGGTTAATTGTTTAGTAGGCATCCATCCGGGATACCCTAATTCATTTCGAGAAGTAGGCTGTCCGTCTACAGCTACTTTGACCCAGTCTCCTTGTTCGTCTAAAACCGTTACTTTGTTTCCATATAACGCTTGTGTCTCAAGCATCCCATCGCTAGATAACTGCTGCTTCTGTTTCAAATTCATCGATGTGGTCCACTTTCTCATATCTACAGGATTAGTAGCTGACGGAGCGTCCACTTCCCGCAAGATGTCTGGTGCTGTCCACAGAGTAGCTGCTGCGACATCTATATAAGCAGTTTCTTTTTCTTCAGAAGCATGAACAGAAGGAACTGCACTAACCCCAAATGTAGCTAAAATAACTGTTGTTGCCGTTAAAAGCCAACGTTTTATATTCATCGTCTCTCTCCTTCTACTATATTACTATCCTTTTATTTTGAGATAGGAACGGTGATTTCTCCTATTCCAGGAAGATCTGATAAGAAAACCTCTTGACCGCTGTACTTTAACACATCCAGTTCAGTTGAAAGCCAAAGAGGAGCATCTAGATCAAAATACGTGATATTCGGATGAGCGGCTGCCAGATGAGCAGCTGCTCCCACGGAAAGTGATGGTTCCATCATGCTTCCAATCATACATGCAACACCGTTCGCCTCAGCAATACTTGCGATTTTTCTTGCTTCATTAATTCCTCCGCACTTCATTAGCTTAATATTCAAAAGATCCACGTACCGCCCGCTTACAAGCCTTAATGCATCTTTGGCAGAAAATAGACTCTCATCTGCCATAATGGGTACGTTTACTCGTTCAGTCACAAACTTTAACCCTTCCCAATCATGAGCAGGGACAGGTTGTTCTACCAATTCAATACCAAAGTTGAGAGTTTCCATTTTATTAATTAATTGCACTGCTTGTTTTGGAGTCCATCCTTGATTTGCATCCAACCGAAGTTTTACATGATCCGGAATGACAGATCGAATATGTTTAATACGCTCAAGGTCTAGCTCAGGAATTGAACCTACCTTTACTTTTAAAATGTCAAATCCGTCCGCTGCACTTTTTTGTGCGTCTTCAGCCATTTTTTCAGGTGTATCAACACTTATCGTCATACATGTAGAGATAGGCTGCTTATCGCCCAAGAAAGCATATAAAGGAATGTTAAGAAACTTTGTATAAGCATCATGCAAAGCGATATCAGCAGCTGCTTTAGCACTTGAATTGTGAATACAGCAGCTTTGAATTTTTTTTAAGAGTTTTTGAAACTGACGTATATCCTCTCCTATTAGCGCTAGTTTAATAGGTCCTTGAAGTGCAGCTTGAATGCCTTCTAAAGAATCGCCTGTAATAACATATGTTGGCGAAGCCGCTCCTTTTCCTTTTATTCCGTTTTCTAATTGAATCTCTACACTTATGCTGTCTATCTCTGTTGCTGTTCGAAGCGCTGTTTTAAACGGAACGAGCAGTGGAATGGTTTGATGCTTTACAGTTATGTCTTTAATTATCATTTCAATCGCTTCCTTTCGATTCAGCACAAATATTCTTTCATACGTATTTTTGGTTTATTCTTAGATCGCTCCTAAAATTTTGGCGACCATCATACCAAAATAAGTACCTAAGAAGGAACCCATTAGAGCCATAATGACTCCTACCGGAATCAGTGCACGGTTATAGGCAGCCGCAAGCATTGGAGCAGACGCCATTCCACCAATATTAGCTAAACTTGCTACTCCGAGCGTAAATAAATCATATTTAAATAGTTTAGCTAGCAACAGCATGATCACTAAGTGCACGAACATAATAAGAAAACCAGATACTAAGTAAATAGGAGCCTGAGCTAAATTTGAAAAATCTGATTGAGAAGCAATTAACGCTACAACGATGTATAACATAACGTTTGATACATCGAGCGTACCTGGAATTTTTGCCGCTGGGGTTACAGCAAGCACTAGACCAACCACAGAAGCAATCATAATCGTCCAGCTCGTTGCATTAATAACCGCTCCCACTTCAGGCAAACGCCCTCCGATAAATGTAGAAAATGCCGAAACGAACAAACCTAGACCAAGTAAATAAAGAAGATGCTGAAACTGCGGGCCTTCTTTTTCGCTTTCAGAAGTTGCTGCGACTTCATCTATACTATTCTCAATAAAGCTGACGTCTGCTTTTGTCCATTTATTAAATTTAGATGCAAATGGTACAAGCCAAAACATAAACATAACCCATACAGCATAGTTAATCGTATCCATCATAAGAGCGTAGCCAAATATATTTTCTGGAACATCCAAAATCCCTTGGAGAGCAACCATGTTAGCTGATCCTCCGGTCCAACTTCCTGATAAAGCACCAAAAGCTTTCCACGTGTCCTCTACATAGAAATTCTTAAAGATGGCATAGACGAGGATAAAACCTACCATTATGCTAAAAACCGCAACGATGAATCCTCCCAGCATTCTTGGACCAAGTTTAATTACACTTCGAACATCACACTTTAACAGCATAAGCATCAGCATGGCCGGAAGCAGTGCATTTTTAACGCCCGTATACATGGCGACATTTGATTCGCTATCCCCAAATACCCCTGCCGTTTGCATAAGAGCAGCTCCTATATAAATAAGTACAATACCCGGAATAAATTTAAAAAATCGATTGGCTTTAAATCTTTTTTCAATCCCTACCATGAGCGCAGCAAAGGCAGTTAATACACTCACATACATAAATCCATCTTGAATCATTTATTCTTCCCCCTTCATCTCCCCGAAAATGTTTTTATACAAAACAAAATCCAGCCCAACGTTTGAAAACGTCAGGCTGGATTTCGTCTAGGTCTATGTAGACAAAGCAGCTGTTATTTGCTGATATTTTTTCTGTGCATCATGAAACGCTACCACCAGCGCTTTTTGGGAAGACCCGAAGTAGCGGCTGTTAATGTCGTCTATAAGGGTGGGATCACTTATGTGGCGTCCAATAAAAATTGATTGAACAAATCGAACGGTTAACTCAATCGTCGCTGAGCATTCCACATCAATAATTTTTCCATTTGTTTTATCAACTACCAATCCTAAAAAATACTGATTGAACTTTTTAGTAATCGGATTGCTTTGAGGAGCTTTGGCATCTCCAATAATATAGATAGTATCTTGATCATACATGATTTTTTATTCCTCCTAAAAGAGATAACAGACGATGCTAGGGACCGGCAAATGAACGTTTGCGGAGCTACGCAACATGTATTCGCTTTCATAAGGAACATTATAATCTATTCTCAATATATCATCTATAGAACAATTTCACAATATAACTTTTATACTATTCAGAATAAAAAAATATTTTTTTGTATAAAAAGAGAGTGCGACATAACGAACTTAAAACCTAAAGACGAACAAATGGGATACATGATCTGAACCGCTTGTTACACCGCAGTTGATTTCCATGCAAGGCGAAGACTCCTGCGGGGTCTCACCTGTTCCGCTTTGCCCTTTAATCAACTGCTAGAAAGACCTACACACATGAAACCTACGTTTACCATAACAAAAAAAACGAACCGCTAATCAAGCACTTTGATCAATGGTTCGTTTTTCATTTTGGTTCAAATATTTTTGTCTCGGCTTCTTTCTATGTCATCCTTTGAACACCTTAGAGGAAAAGCGATTAGGATAATCTGTCATCACGACTTCTACTGAAGCCTGCTGAAGCTTCAAGAAGTCATCCATTTCATTAATCGTATATACCCGCAAGTCTAATCCTTCTTGCTTTGCTTTTTTCTCGTACGAAGAAAGAGCAAAAGACATGTCACAGTGTAGGTGCGCTCCTATTGATTTTGCTTTTCCAATCGCATCTTCACTCACCCCTTCAAATAAAAAACCTGTTGATATATATGAATGGAGAGATCTCACTTTAGCCAAGCTATCATAGTTAAAAGATGACAAAATAACTTGATCTTCTAAATCAAACTCATCGATTAGACGAAGAACTTTTTCCTCAAGTTTTGGATAGTAAATTTGGTCATTTTTTAATTCAATGTTCACGGTCATTTCTGTCTTTTTGTCCATCATCCACTCAAACACTTCTATTAACGTGGGAATCGATTGTTTAGAAAAACGAGAATCATACCAGCTTCCAGCATCGAATAATCGCAGCTGTTTATACGAAAATTCTTGAACGTATCCCATTCCATTCGTCGTTCTGTCAATTCGTTCATCGTGAATCACTACTATTTCCCCGTCTTTGGTTAGTTGTACATCCAATTCAATACCTGAAACTCGCATTTTTCTAGCTTCTTCAAATGCAATCATTGTATTTTCAGGATATCGTCCGCTAAAGCCGCGATGCGCATAAAGATCAATTGAATTATTCATTGTCCTCTGTCTCTCCTAACTAGTCATTCACTAAATAAAAAGCTCGTCCTCAAAATAACTTGAAAGACGAGCTTCGTAATCATACGTTATTTTTGATTGGCTACTTCTAATGCTCTATTTGTTTCTTTTGCTGCTTGATCAAGTGCTTGTTTCGGCTTTACTCCCTGGTACAGGCTTTCCATTCCTGTTACTACCTTTTGGCGTGATTCCGGAAATACCGAAATTAAAGCGCCTTGTGTTGCCGGAGTTGATTTAGTTTTATGAAGCTGATCAACCGTCACTTTTAGTTGAGGATATTTTTCCCATTCTTTCTTTACAATTTCTTGATCATATGCTTTAGGATTAACCGCAAAATAGCCACTTTCCACGTGCCATTTTGCCTGAACTTCTGGTGTTGCTAAATATTTCATGAAGTCCCACGCCGCTTTAGATGTTTCATCACTAATTCCTTTAGACATCCATAAAGATGCTCCCCCGATAGCTACTCCTTGGCGATCCTCTTCCTTTGGCACAGGAAGATCTGATACGCCTACTTGAAATGGAGCATTATCTACTAATGTTTTAATACCTGCTGATGAATCTAAAAACATTGCAATTTTTTTAGATTGAAATGCTGCGCGCATATCGTCCCAGTTTTGCCCTACATTGTAGAAGGTACCTTCTTTGTACATGTCATTGATTAAATTAAATGCGTTTTGTCCTTCTTTTCCATTAAATACTGCCTTCTCGGCATCCCCTTTACGACCGTTTTCGTGATCTACATACAAACCGCCTTGAGAAGCAACTAGCTCTTCAAAGAACCATCCGTAATTTAGAATTGAAAAACCGTATTGTGATGTTTTATTTCCTTGTTTCTCTGTTAATTTCTTTGCAGCTGCCTTTAATTCATCATACGTTTTTGGTGGGTTTTCAGGATCTAACCCTGCTTTTTTAAAGGCATCTTTGTTGTAAACAAGAACCGGTGTTGAAGAGTTGAACGGCATTGAATATTGCTTTCCATCTACTTGGTAATAGCTTGAAATGTTTTTCTCCCACTGTGAAGTATCGTAGTGGTCTTCATCAATAAATTTTTGAACAGGCTGAACCTTACCACTGTCTATCATGAATTTCGTTCCTACTTCGAACGTTTGCATGATAGCAGGTGCATCTTTAGTTCCTGCTACCGTATTAAATTTTGTTTGTGCTTCCTCATACGTTCCTTGGAAAACGGGCTTTACTTCAACTTTATCCTGAGATTTATTGTACTCATCGACTATTTTATTGAGTGATTTTTCAAGGTCACCGCTCATGGCGTGCCAAAAAACGACTTCTGTTTTACCTGATGCTGTTTTTTTTGTTTCTTGCGCTTCCGAAGAACCAGTTGAGTTTGAGCAAGCGCCTAGAATGACTAGCAAGCATGCCGTTACGATAGCCAATATCTTTTTCATCACATTCACTCTCCTATTTAATTGCACCTTGGGTTAATCCTTTTTGAAGACGTTTTTGACCTAGGAATAATAGTAATAATGTCGGTATAATAACAACCACGACAGCGGCCATAACCACTCCCCAATCAGTTGAAATCTCCTGCGTTTGCATTTGTTTTAAACCAATCTGAACGGTACGAACATCCTCTGTATTTGTCACTAATAGTGGCCATAAATACATATTCCATGTTGTTAAAAAGCTATATACACCAAGCGTAACTAGACTTGTTTTAGACACAGGGAGCACGACGTTCCAAAAGAAACGAAAGCGGCTGATCCCTGCAACTTGAGAAGCTTCATATAACTCATTCGGAATGGTTTTAAACTGCTGACGCAACAAAAATGTCCCAAACGCTAAAGCAAAAAAAGGAATTGTTAATCCTAAATAATTATTAATCCACCCTAGCTTTTGCGCTGTTAAAAAGTTAGGAACCATCGTTGCTTCCCATGGAATCATCATCGTAGAAATAAAGAGAAAGAAGATAGTATCTCTTCCTTTAAATTTAATAAATACAAATGCAAAAGCTGCCAAACTTGAAACTAACAGCTGCCCGGCCATAACAAAAATAGATACAGCAAAACTGTTAATTAAATAATGAAGCAGCGGAACTTTTTCAAAAGCATCCCGATAGTTTTCAAATGAAAAAGATGACGGCCAAATCTTCCCTTCTAACACTTCCGCTCCACTCATAAAACTAATGGAAAAAGCGTATAGGATAGGAAACATCAATACTAAAGTAGCTGCAATGAGTAGCAAGTAAGTTGTCCATTTTCTCGTGATGCTCATTGATAATGTACCTTCCTTTCTCCAAGCTTAAATTGAAGAGCCGTAACTAGTAGAATACAGAAAAACAAAATTGTAGCTTGAGCACTTGCAGAGCCAACATTATAGTTTACAAATGCATCTTTGTAGATTGAATAAACAATGACATTTGTCGAATCTGTAGGTCCGCCTTTTGTTAAAATGTCAATTTGTCCAAACGTTTGAAACGCGTTAATAAACGAAACGGTAATGATAAAAAACAGCGTTGGCGAAAGCATCGGAAGCGTAATTTTACGTAGCTGATACCAATAGCTAACTCCAGCAATACGCGCATTTTCATACAGCTTTTCATCAATATTTTGTAACCCGCCAAGTAAGATTAAAAAGGTAAAACCAATGTTCATCCAAATCGTAGAGATAGACACAGCAATCAGCGCATACTTAGGGTCTAATAACCACTGCACATCATGAATTCCTACAAGATTTAATACTTTATTGATAACACCGATTGTCGGGTTATACATAAACATCCAAATTACAGAAGAAGCCGCTACGCTCATTCCCATCGTAGATGAAAACATCGTTCTGAAAAAACCAATTCCTTTGAGCTTTTCATTTGCGATTAGCGCTAGGAATAAGGCAATAATTAAACCTATAGGCACCGTGTAGAGTACAAATAAAAAAGTGGCTTTCATACTTTGTAAAAAGTTTGGATCTGTAAATAGATAAAAGAAATTTTGTAGCCCTACAAATTTCAAGGGATTTCCCTGTGTATCTGTAATAAAAAGACTTAAATATAACGTCTTAATCATTGGGTAGAAAAGAAATACACCAAATAATAATAATGATGGCAGCAAGTAAGATAATCCTACCAATAGGTTAGGCATTGACTTCTTTTCTTGTGGATTGGATGAAACAGAAACAGGCGAGTTTGCTGTTTTGGTAACAGCACTCATACAAATGCCCCCTTTACAGTTAAATCTTCCGTTGATGGTTCATAGTGCAAGCATGAACCTGTATCGTTATCAAATAAAAACAGATGTTTTGGATCGATAAAAATAGGGACGCGCTCTCCCACTTTTATATTCCATTGACCGTTCCACTTAGCCATCCACTGCTTGTCACCCATATGAAATGTAAGCAGTGTTTCTGTTCCTAGAATTTCGACATTATCTATCTCTACAATAAAGCTGGTGTTATCGTTTGTCGCAAGCTGAACATGCTCAGGTCTTACTCCAACCACAACTTCCTTTTTACCGCTAAAGTTACTGTGTGGTGTACTCATAGAAATAGCTCTTCTATCTTCAAAAACGAGTAAGTTATTTTCTATAGAAACGTTTGATAAGTTCATAGGAGGAGAACCTATAAACGACGCTACGAACGTGTTTGCCGGTGCATTGTAAATATCAAGGGGACGCCCAACCTGCTGAATATTACCTCCATTTAAAATCATCATTCGATCCGCCATCGTCATCGCTTCCGTTTGATCGTGCGTGACATAAATCATCGTAATACCTAACTTACGCTGAATCTGGCGAATTTCTGATCTCATTTTTGCTCGCAGCTTTGCATCCAAGTTGGATAACGGCTCATCCATCAGGCAAATAGGCGAATGAGTAACAATAGCACGTGCGAGTGCTACACGCTGGCGCTGTCCTCCCGAAAGCTGTCTAGGCTTTCGCTTTAAATATTCACTTAAACCAAGCATTTCTGCTGCTTCCCTGCAGCGCTTTTGCTGTTCTTGCTTTGAAATCTTCTTTGTATGCAGACCAAAAAGAATATTTTGTTCTACTGTCAAATGCGGATATAAAGCATAGTTTTGAAACACCATGGACAAATCGCGCTGACTTGGAAGCAGTTTATTTGCTTTTACATCTCCAATTAGCAACTCTCCCTGCGTGACTTCTTCTAATCCGGCAATCATTCGCAGCATTGTACTTTTCCCGCATCCTGAAGGACCTACTAATACGAAGAATTCTCCAGGTTCAATTGTGACGTTAATATCTTGAATGACATTTGTTTTTTGATCGTATGACTTTCCAACGTTAACTAACTCTACTTTTTTCATTAAAAACGCTCCTTTCTCGCTCATTCATATTTTTTCCATAGCCATGATTTCCCTGTAGAAACTGCCGTAGCCCCTGCTTTTAAAGCAGCTTGGATATGGCTTTCATTTTGAATGAGTCCACCTGTAATAATAGGGATACTTATTTTTTTAACGATTTTCTCTATCATCTCCGGAATCAATCCTGGCATTAGTTCTAATGCATCCGGTTTAATATTTTGAACGGTTTTTAACCCTTGTGCTACTGCGTCTGTATCCACTAAAAATAGTCGCTGAATAGCAACCAGCCCTTCCTGTTTTGCGTAATTAATGAGTGAACTTTTAGTGGTTACGATCCCTGTGGGTTTTACAAACTTAGCGAGAAATTTAAGCCCTTCCCGGTCATAGCTAATTCCCGGAATTTTTTCAATGTGTAAGAAAACCATTCGATTATGCTGTTTGAGTAAATCTACATAGCGTTTAATCACACTAATATTGCCCGTTAATAAAAAGGCGGCCTGGATCTCTGTTTCTAAAAATCGCTCTAAATTTTTCGGACTTTTAATGGATGCAATTAAACGATCTTGTCCAAGCTGTTGTAAGAAATCTGCTTCCTTATTCAAAACGATTCCTTCCTTTCATTTATAAAAAAACCACAAAAAACGCATAGGATGTTTATATAGACCTATTGTTTTTTGTGGTTTCTCAATTTCATAACCTTAGTAACTATTCACTTGTCGTTCACATGTTTTATAATAATGGTTATTTGTGAAGGCAATATAAAGAAGCTGTTGAGTTTTGTAAAGTAAACGTATAGTTCCTGTAAATCTGCTGAAGATAAAAAAAGCCGTTGATTTCTCAACGACTTCACAGTGCACATTCTTCGATTTCAAATCCTAAATCTTCAATTAATCCCCAGTCAGCTGTAGGTTCTTGACCTTGAGTTGTTAAATAATCGCCTACAAAAATTGAATTTGCAGCAAACAAACCAAGCGGCTGAAGCGATCTGAGATTGACTTCTCTGCCTCCTGAAATTCGAATTTCTTTCGTTGGATTTACAAAACGCATCATCGCTAACAGCTTTAAGCATTGCATTGGCTTTAACGCCTTTTTGTCTTCTAGAGGCGTTCCTGGAACGGCAACAAGAAAGTTGCATGGAATAGAATCTGCATCTAACTTTTTAATTTGAAAAGCTAATTCAACGGCTTGTTCATGTGTCTCGCCCATTCCAAAAATCGCACCGGAACAAGGTGACAAACCTGCTTTTTTAGATGTAGTAACCGTATCGACTCGATCTTCATAGCCATGCGTAGAACAAATACTGTCGTAGTTATCAGCGTGAGTATTTAAATTATGATTATAGCGATGAACACCCGCCTCGACTAGTTCGTGTGCTTGATCATCTGTTAAAAAGCCTAGACAGGCACAGATTTTCAAGTCTGTCTTTTGACGAATTTCTTTTACCGCTCCCACTACGTGCGCTACTTCTTTATCAGTAGGACGGCGGCCTGACGCCACGATACAATATGTACCTGCTTTTCTTTTTTGAGCTTCAAAAGCACCTTCTACAATTTTCTCCTTTGTTAACCACGCATACTTATCAATCGGTGCTTCTGATACAATCGACTGCGAACAATATCCACAGTCTTCTGGGCATAAACCCGATTTAGTATTAATAATCATATTGAGCTTTACTTTTTTTCCATAATGATGATGACGAATTAAGTACGCGGCATTCATGACCTCTAACACTTCTTCATCCGGTACATGAAGAAGTTGAAGCGCTTCATTATATGTAATTTCTTTCCCTTTAATAATAGACTGAGCAAGTGCTTTCCAATCTCTTAAACCTGTGGTTTCCATCGATTCCCCTCCACTTTAGTAAACTAAAAAAATATAAAGTTAACAATTATAACTAAAAGTTACCATTACTTCTCCTTTTATGTCAACAATATACGATTAATAGTTAACTCAAAAAAGCCACTTCTATGATATAGAAGTGGCTTTTTGCTTATTGCGCTTGCAGTGTGTAAATAACCGATACAAAGTCTCCAGATTTTTCATCGTATGCTTCAACACCCCGATACTCATGAGTTAGAGTAATTCCTGCGTACATGAGCTCATCTCCATAAGCTGTTTGATCTGTTTCCATCACTGTATATTCATAATCAGGATGAAGCCCTTTTAGCTCGATGCGTTCATAAGAAGGATTTGGTCTAGCTAATACTTGATAATAACCGATGATTGCCTGTTTTTGATCGGATGAAACAACCATCCAGCTCGTCACATTTCCATCTTGTTCAAACGGACTTTTTAATCGATAGAATGTGCCATTTTGAATAAGGGATCGGTGTTTTTTATAATACTGAATTTGGTTTTTTACCGTTTCTTTTTCGTCTTCTGTCATCAGCGTAACATCTAACTCATAACCAAATGCGCCAAAATACGCAACGTCTCCTCTTGTTTCTAGACTTGTTACTCTGCGTACTTGATGATTTGGTACGGCTGATACGTGTGCTCCCATTGAACTGATTGGATAGGCAAAAGACGTGCCGTACTGAATCTTTAGACGTTCAATCGCGTCCGTGTTATCGCTCGTCCAAGCTTGAGGAGCATAATAAAGCATTCCCGGATCAAATCTAGCTCCCCCGCTTGCACATGATTCAAATAAAATATCCGGGAACTTCTTTGTTAGTCGCTCATACAAATCATACACACCTAAAATATAGCGGTGTACTACTTCAAACTGACGGTTCGCGGGCAGCCCAACAGATCCAATCTCTGTTATATTTCGATTCATATCCCATTTTATATAAGAGATAGGTGCTTCACTTAAAATAGCTTCCATTCGTTCATAGATATAATTCACTACTTCTTCTCTTGAAAAATCAAGCACATATTGATTTCGTCCATGAGATTGATGACGATTTGGCACATGAATCAACCAATCTGGATGCTTTTCATACAAGTCGCTTTGCTTTGAAATCATTTCGGGTTCAAACCATAACCCAAAGTCCATACCTAAATTCGTTACTTTTTGAGCCAATGACTTCATACCGCCCGGAAGCTTATTTTTATCTACAAACCAGTCTCCAAGAGAAGTTGTATCATCATTACGCTTGCCAAACCAGCCGTCATCTAATACGAAAAGTTCAACGCCCAGCTTTTGTGCTTCTTTGGCAATATGTACAATTTTCTCTTCGTTAAAATCAAAGTACGTCGCTTCCCAGTTATTAATTAAAACTGGCCGCTCCAAATCCCGCCATTTCCCTCTAGCTAGACGCTTGCGATAAAGCTCATGATACTCTTGGCTAAGTCCGTTTAGACCGCTATTTGAATAAGCCAATACTAGTTCTGGTGATTGAAAAGTTTCTCCACTCTCTAGTCGCCACTGAAAATCAAAAGGATGAATGCCCATCGTTATTCTTGATACATTATAATGATCTACTTCCACTTGTCCAAGAAAGTTTCCGCTGTACACAAGACTAAAACCATACGCTTCTCCACTATGTTCAGTTGCAGCTGGATTTTTCAAAATTAAAAATGGGTTTTGCTGACTGCTGCTTGTACCTCTCGCACTAGAAATACTTTGAATACCTGGCTGAAGCATTCGTGTTTTCACGTGTCTTTCTCGAATCCACGCACCGGAAAGCTGAACCATCTCATAATTTGATGTAGGCAAATCAATGCTGCCGCTCATGATACGCAAAATATCGACTGGTTCTTCTCCTCTATGCTCAAATCGTGCGTGACGCGTAATAATGTTTCGGTCTTCGTAAACGGTATACGTTAAAATAAGTGATGCATTGAGCAATTTATCAATCAGTTCAACTTCTACACTTGTGGCTTCACTCTCTTCTTCTACATATGTAGCAGGTAAGCCGTTTAATGGCTTCTTGCCTTTGTAAATTTTATGGTTATCATATTCAAAACTTGTGATTCGGCTTCCGTTTTGCTGAAGAAGTTGATAGGCTGGCTCTCTGAAGTCTGTTGTTCCATAAGAAGGATACTCTTGTTTGATTGTTTCGAGAGAAAATGCTAGTTCTCCTTCATATACCGAAGCGCTAGCTCCTCTTGTTTCTACACGTAAAAAATGCTGAAAAGATGAACGGTGCTTAAGCTTTTTTCCATAGTACAAGTGACCGAGCTGCCCGTTTCTCAACACTGAAAAGATATAACTTACATCGCGTCCCTGCAGGTGAAATTCCTTTGTACCTTCATTAAATAAGATCCCCATTTTATTCCTCTCCTTACCATCAAATATCTAACGAGACATTTCCTTTTTCATCTATTGCCGTTGCATGCTCAAAAGCAGATGCTAGATTAATCTCTTTTCTCTCATACCATTTCGCTAAACCTTTGAATAACTCTTCTGTTTCAACCATTCTTGTGTCTACTCGCAGTTCAGTTTCATAGCTATGAAGAGACCAAGTGCTTTCACTAAATAAGGTCATTTCTACATCTAAACACATGTCTTTCCAATTAGGAGCACACATAATAGGATAACGTATGTCTGAACATGCAATGGTGTAGCGGTTAGAACCATTCTTATTCATAAAACAATGAACAAAAGAGGCATTCACATCGCCCTTACTAGTTTGTAAAGATTTATACAGTTGGATATCTAACAATGGAACGCTCCATTTTAATTTCATTTTTGGAAGAATTCTTTTTTTAACCGACTTGACCGTTAATTTAATAAAGTAAACACCATCTTTTTTTGTTTCATCCAATACGACATGCACACCTGGTTCCTTGTTTATCTCCAAGTTTATATAGGGTGTAGCAATCACTTCCTTCATCTCCTTCACCATCATTCTTAATTTTGTACACCAACAAAAATGTAACCGCATTCAAAAATTTATTTTCGTATTTATTACAAGTAGATCACCTAAACGAAGCTTTTTTACTTTCTTTCATTTTATGTAAAATACTTTCTAGACTCAATGGTAAAAATCAAAGTGAAAAAAAGCATTTTTTTGCTTTATCTAGTAATCAATTAAATGCTCTTTATCTCTTAGCCCCCAATTTTCTCTTCTTTTTCAAAAAAAGATGACAAATTTAATAATATAGTATAATAATAAATAATGCAGAATGATTATACACAGAAAGGATGACAAATATGAATCATGAACCTTCTCTTCTTAAACAACTAAAATTATGGCATATCGTTGTGATAGGGTTAGGCTACATGGCACCTATGGCTGTTTTTGATACATTTGGCATTGTAACTGAATCAACAGATGGACATGTTTCAGGCGCTTATGCATTCACGTTGATCGCTATTTTATTTACAGCCATTAGTTACGGAAGGATGGTAAAAGCTTTTCCCGGAGCTGGTTCCTCTTATACATACGCACAGCAAGTAATGAATCCAAGCATTGGTTTTTTGGTAGGATGGACGGCTCTTCTTGATTATCTATTTCTGCCAATGATTAATGCGCTTTTGACAAATATTTACCTAAGCTCTCTGTTTCCAGGTGTTCCAAAGGCCGTATGGATTATCAGCTTTGTTGTCATCATGACCATAATAAATATTTTCAGCGTTCATTTAACCGTTTCTTTTGGTACGCTATTAGTTGCTTTTCAAATTTTAGTCGCTATTATCTTTATTATTTTAAGTGCTACAACTCAAGACCAAGAGCTATCATTTAAACCGTTTATAAGTGAATCGGCCTCTATATCTCTGTTATTAAACGGAGCAGCTATTTTATGCTTTTCTTTTTTAGGATTTGATGCTGTAACCACTATGGCCGAAGAAACACTTAAGCCTGAGAAAACCATTCCTAAAGGGATTCTTATTATTGCGTGTACGGGAGGCGCCTTATTTATCACGGTTTCTTACTCTGCGCAGCTTCTTTTCCCTTCAGCCTCTTTTTTTCATAATTTAGAAGGTGCATCAGCGGAGATCGCTTATAAAATTGGCGGCCAGCTTTTTCAATCTATTTTTGTAGCAGCGGCCTTGACTTCAACTATTGCTTCTGGACTTGTCTCACATATGAGTGCATCAAGACTTCTCTATGCAATTGGGAAAGATGGTTATCTGCCTCGGGGAATTTTTGGCTATATTCACCCTAAAACAAAGACGCCTGTTTGGAACGTAGTGATTATTGGTGGCCTCTCTTTAATTTCACTAGGTCTGTCTCTTGAAAAAGCTACCTCTTTAATTAATTTTGGTGCTTTAATTGCGTTCAGTTCAGTGAACATAGCGGTTTTTATCCATTATTTTATTCAACAAAACAAACGATCTCTCAGTGGATATATTTCATATGTACTTATGCCTTTACTCGGCAGCTTATTTTTATTTTTTATGTGGCTTAACTTAGAAAAAACATCCTTATTTATCGGTATTGTATGGAGTATAATCGGAATTATTTATTTACTGATTGCCAGACGAAAAAATACTATTACCATTCCTACTTTTCATTTTGATTAAGGAAATAGACTTAACACATGAAAGCTACATTTACTATACCAATGGAAAAATCCGAACGTATTTGATTCTCAACCAAGAATCAAACTCGTTCGGATTTTTCTTCAACTAAAATACTTTCGTACCAGTCTCTTTTTATTTTTGCGATTGTGAGACTTTTTCCAAAATACGTCTTTTACGATAAAGCATCATTCCAACTTCCCCTATATCGCTAATTGCTTGTTTGTTAATATACGCTCCAAATACCATTCCTGCTATAGGAATCATTTGGAACAGCTTTTTCCAGCCCAAGTTGTCCCTGTAGGTTAGAAACACTTCTCTCCACCCTTGCAGCTGCTGCAAGCTCTGCGTTCGATTTCCGCTTGCTAATTCTTCTAAAATCGCACGTTTCCCTACAATGTCAGAAGACGAAAACTGCATGCATTTGACCATGAAAATTCGTTCCTCTTGCTCAGTGGGGTCGTAACCATAAGAAACAGCCACTTCTTGCAGTGTCTTAAGTGTAAGCCCTAATACAAAAGGAACATCAATAGCTAGTGTAAAAATCCCGCCTATACCGGTTGTAGCTCCTTGAAGCTGTGCATTCTTTTTTCGGACTTCAATAAAATGCTCTGCCAATTCATCCATTTCTTGCAGAGATAAATGCTGAATATCCTCTATCGAAAGCTGTTTCTTTTCTTGTAATTGTGCTGATGCTTTTTCTAGCGTGGCAGACGTATTAGCTAAATACTGGCCTCCATTATCAACATACTTAGCAATTTCATCTAATAATTTTTCTATTTTTTGATGAATGAACTTTGGCGTTACTTTATCTAAAGCTGAAAAAGGCAAACGAGCCAGCCGCTCCCAGAAAAAAAGTCCTTTTTGGTCTTTCTCCCACTTTTCAATTTTTCGTAACTCTACTCTTAACTGCTCATACTCTGACATATCCTCACTCTTTTCCTCGATTTATCAGCTCTGCCCTACTTGTTTATTCCGCACATATTTAATGATAAAAAACAGTGCAATTAAAACAACAATTCCGATTCCAATAGGCTGCATATATTGAGACACAATCGGCCCCACCTCTTTCCACTTAGGTCCTAACTTATATCCTAAATATACGTAAATAGCCGTTACTGGAAGCATCGCCACAAATGTATAAATAGAAAACAGCCATACATTCATTTTTGCCATCCCGCACGGAAAAGAGATAGCCGTGCGCACTCCTGGAATAAAGCGTCCAAAAAAAGCAACCCCGCTGCCGTACTTATTAAAAAAGCGATCGGCGGCGTCAATTTCTTTTTCTTTCACCAAAAAGTATTTTCCATATTTTAAAACCAGCGGTCGTCCACCGTAACGTCCCAGTGCATAAAGAGTCAACGGTCCACAAACACCGCCTACTGTACCTGCAAGGATAGCCAGATACAAGTTCATATCACCTTGGTACACCCAATACCCTACTAAAGGTAAAACAAGCTCTGCCGGGACAAACTCAAACGTTAATGCTAGAATTACGCCAAAATAAGAGAGCTGTTTTAGCGCTTCAATTAAAGAAAGTAAAACCGACTCTAACAAAAATTCTCCTCCTCATGTCATTAAATCTAAGACTGCAAAACTATAATTTAGCCGATTGATAGATAAAAACCAACGCGGCATAGTTTTTTCCTTTCCCTCTTTACGTATTACGTACTACAAAAGTTTCAATAAAAAAAAGCGCTAGTTTTATCCAGCGCTTTTATAGTTTAAAGTTAATTTGAATAATACCTACTTTACGAAGAGCATCGTATAAAATAACTAAAGCCGGTCCTAAAAATAATCCGACAAAGCCTAAAAGTTTAAATCCAATGTACAAACTAACTAATGCAGCCAAAGGTGAAATACCCATATTTGTAGAAAATACTTTTGGTTCTACTACACGTCTTACTACCGTAATGACTCCAAATAGAATAAATAAGCCGATTGCTAATGAGTCATGCCCTTGCGTAAGAGCAAAAATCCCCCATGGAACGAGCACCGAGCCCGTCCCAAGGATTGGTAAGATATCGACAATTACAATTAATAAACTAAGCAGCGCGGTATACGGAACATCTAATAGCCAAAGCCCTACATAAGCCATTACAAACGTCATGACACTTAAGATAATTTGTGCCTTAATAAAACCAACCCCCGCTTGGATAAGCTGAGTGATGACAACTTGTAGCTTATATTTCGTTTCTTCTGTTAAAAATGACTTAATTTTATTTTTAATAGCAGGCAGCTCAAGGCTGATAAATACAAGCGCTACTAAATAAATAAGAAACTCTAGTAGAAACCCAGGAACAGTAGCAGCAAAGCTAATGATGATTTCCACGGTACTTTTTAATAGAGAATCTAATGAATTTACGGTTTTTTCAAGCGTGCGCTCGATAGAAGAAATCACTTCTGTAGGAAGAGCGTTTGAATAGTATTTCCACTTAATAATAGTTGGATAAATCGCGGTTTCATAGATTTCTTTTACAAAGGAAGGCGCTATCTTTGAAAGAGCAACCACTTGCGTAACGATTGTCCGAACAATAAAAAATCCAATAAGTATGAGCGAAACAACATATAAAATGAAGGTCATAAGCACTGCGTAGACTCTCTTCATTTTAAAAGATTGATGCAATTTTTGAACAATACCCTCAAGCGCTAATGCTGTTAATAAAGCAAACACAATCGGTAAACTGTAAGGGATTAACAAACATACGATTACTATCGAGGCGATGACCCATATTCGCTTTTTCCACATACTCTACTATCCCCCAACTAGCTAAGCTATCTCTATATTTATTGATAAAGAAAGGAACCAGTGACTGCTTTTATGTAAGAATAAAATTTGGATATATTTATACCTGATGTTACATATTATAGGGTCAATTTCCATAATAATAAAGGAATTATTATGAAAAAAGCTACTTATTCTAATTTTTTGAATAGAATAAGTAGCTTTTTAATTTATAAATTAGCCGGCTCTCATGACCTCTGTACCTTTTTTAGGGTCAAATTTGCCTTCAGATTTAGACATCACAATTGCTGCTAGTGTGTTTCCTACTAAGTTAACAACCGTACGTGCCATATCCATGATTCTGTCTACTCCAGCAATGAAGGCTAATCCTTCTGCCGGAACGCCGATTGTTCCAAGAGTAGCCAGTAATACAACAAATGATGTTCCTGGCACCGCAGCCATTCCTTTAGATGTAACCATCAATACCAGAATGAGCGTCAGCTGTTGAACGATCGTTAAATCAATACCATACACCTGCGCTAAGAATAACGCTGCAATCGCTTGATAAAGAACGGAACCATCTAGGTTAAATGTATAACCAATTGGTACAACGAACGATACGATAGCTTTTGGACAGCCCATCTTTTCAAGTTTTTCCATAATTCGCGGAAGAACTGTCTCAGAGCTAGATGTACTGTATGCTAACAACAGTTCATCTTTCATATAGCGGAATAAGTGGAAAATGTTAATTCCTGCCCATTTCGCAATTCCTCCTAATACAACAAGTAGGAAGAAAATTAACGCTAAGTAAACTAAGATAACAAGCTTTCCTAATGAAAGGAGTGAATCTAAGCCGAATTTTGAAACTGTTACACCAATTAAAGCAAATACACCAATTGGCGCCACTTTCATTACAAGGTTTACCACGTGAAACATTGCGTGAGAAACACCGTCGAAGAATTGTACAACTGGCTTTCCTCTTTCCCCAATTGCCGCTACTCCTAGTGCAAATAACACTGTAAAGAAGATAATTGCTAGCATATCTCCTTCAACAATTGACTGGAAAAAGTTTGTCGGAACAATGTGTAAGAAAGTTTCAGCCACTGACTTTCCTTCTTGCTGTTTGGATGTTTCAACATATTGTGAAATATCACTCTTCTGTGCTGAATGAATGTCTACACCTTGCCCAGGATGAAAAATATTAGCAACCAATACACCGATTATAATTGCAAAAGTCGTAATAATTTCAAAATAGAGAATGGTTTTAACGCCGAGCTTTCCGACCTGTTTGCCGCTCCCTGCTCCTGCAACTCCAACGACTAAGCTTGAGATAACAATTGGAATAACAATCATCTTAATTAATCTTAAAAATAGGTCTCCTAGCGGCTGTAGGTATGTTACTACACGCGGATCGTTAAACCAAATTACCCCTACAAGAACACCGAGGATTAATCCGGTAAAAATCTGCGTAGCCAAACCAAAACGAATTTTTTTCATAGATGTACCTCCCCAAAGATGTATGACATTTGTATATACTTTTCTGAAAAAACAAAAAAAGACTATTCTTAAGAAAGAACAGCCTTTTACTTACGCTATTTTGGGCTCTTTCTCTCAATAAAGCAAACGGGGTTAACTGTCGGATTCGGAATTGAGAGTTTCCTACCTTTTGTAAGGATTCACCCCAAGGCAGCTTTACTGCCGATAATGATTCCCCCGCTCTATACGATTAAGCTTATTATTCAGTTTTTATAAAATTAAAACGATCTATACGTTGTCATACGTTTTTTACAGTCAATAAAACTAAACAGAAGTCTTACTTTTACTTAACTTTATACTGCACAAATATTAATTTACTATTTTTCGACACGTTTTGTCAATACCCATGTTTATAAAACGCTTTCAAAAGGCGATAATATATATTTATACAAAAAAGCTATTGCAATGTTGCAATAGCTTTTTCTTGCTCTTTGAGTCTCTATTAGAAGTTTAAGGGACTAAAGAACACGCATGTTTATTTTATAAAAATACAAAATATAGAATAGCTGCTAACACAATTCGATATAGTGCAAATGGTACTAATTTGATACGATTAATTAATTTCAGGAAAAAGCGAATAGACACCAGCGCAAAAATAAAGGCGCTGATAAAACCAGCAATAAAAAACGGTAGTGCATCTGATGTGAAATACTGCCAGTTTTTAACCAATGAAAGTCCACTTGCTCCTGCCATGATTGGCACTGCCATAATAAATGTAAAATCTGCCGCTGCCTTATGGCTCATTCCAAGAAGAACCCCTCCTGAAATCGTGGAGCCTGAACGAGAAAAACCTGGCCAAAGAGCAATACATTGAAACAGTCCTATACCCAGTGCTTGTCCATAAGACATTTGGTCCACCGTCTCTACACGCGGACGTTTAGGTCCAAACAAATCTGCTAGAATCATTAATACAGCTCCGACTACTAAGCCAATTAGCACCGTATTTAAAGAAAACAAATGTTCATCAATGTAATCATCAAACAAAAGACCTAACACTCCTGCGGGTAACAGACCAACAATTACTTGCATTAAATTCAAACGATTTGTCGGTCCAATTGGAGCGGCTGGCTTTTTTCCCAATCCTAATAAATTAATGAAACGATCTTTAAAAATAACTACTACTGCTAAGATCGACCCTAGCTGAATAACAATTTTAAATGTATTAGCTACGGGAGATGAAAATAATTCTTTTGAATTTAACCACAGGTCATCCACAATAATCATATGCCCAGTTGACGAAACAGGAGCAAACTCTGTTAAACCTTCTACAATCCCTAAAATGATTGCTACAATAATTTCCCACATAAAGCTATATACCTTGCCTTTCTTTCAAATTAATAAGCTTATCGCTTCGTTTTCCATGCTCAACTATTTTCCTATTTTGACACTTGCTTTTTTATCATAATTGTTAAAACTATGAAATACAATGTGTATTTGCAAAAAGATAAGAATCTTTAATAATTTGTAATAAAAACCCTACATGCTATAACCAAAAAACAAGATATCAGCTTTTATTTGTTTTAAAAAGCAGTCGCTATGTTCGGTATAAATTCCGGGTCCTTAGCTAAAAATGAATCATCTAGACTATTTTTCTTTAGTGTGAAAAAATGACTAAATCATTATGTTTTTTCCATCCCCTTTACTGTCATCTATCATTTTAATCAACTAGTGCTTGCTTATACGACATATCCCCTAAGTAATTTGAAACTTTTTTCTCTCTTTTCTCGTATATAGTAGTATCTTTTTTAGGAGGCTTTTTACTATGAATGGAAATGTACGTACAATGAAATGGGTCACTGCTGGGTATGAAGCCTTGCTGGGAATTCCTTTAATTGGCGCGGGGATTGTTATGGGCTTTAGTTATACTCCTCTTTTTATTGGATTTATTCTTCATGCTATCACACTCATTTTAGCTAATAGACGAGGGTTATCTGCGTATGGAAACATACTAGGGATTGTTACTTCACTGGTTGCTTGGATTCCATTTTTAGGGTTTGTTATGCACATTATTACAGCTATTGTGATTGCAATCGATGCTGCTAGACAACGTTGATTGTCTAGCTTTTTTTATTTAAGGGTTGATTTTTTACCGAATGATGGTAAACTTAAGCCGTAAATTGAATAATTTAAATGTTATTTCTACTAGGGGTGTCTGATAGCTCAGACTGAGAGAAGAGTGCTATAAAACTCTTTAACCCTTTGAACCTGATTTGGGTTATACCAGCGGAGGGAAGTAGTCTTGAAAAGAATAGTATATGTTTATTCTTTTTTCGCCTATTCCATCGGGTTCTGTCTATCACAGAACCCGATTTTTTTATGGTTCGGTATAGCTACACTTTATGCGAAACCGGAGGAATATGTAATGTCAAAACAAAATGTATCAGTTTCTATGAAAAAGCCTTTTCCAAACAGTCACAAAGTATATGTCCAAGGATCCAGAGAAGATCTTAAAGTGCCTATGCGTGAAATCCATCAGTCTCCTACTACAGGATCTTTTGGGGAAGAAGAAAATAATCCCGTACGTGTATACGACACGAGTGGTGTTTATACAGATCCCTGTTATGAAATTAATTTACAAAAAGGATTACCGGCTCTGCGCGAAAAGTGGATTGCAGAACGAAACGATGTAGAAACATATCAAGGCCGTACGGTTCAGCCACAGGATAACGGTTATTATGATGGTGATCCAAGAGATCAGTACGAGCGCTTTATCACTAATCGTTTACCTTTGCGCGCGAAAAAAAATCAAAATGTAACGCAAATGCACTATGCGAAAAAAGGAATCATCACGCCCGAAATGGAATTTATCGCTATTCGTGAACAGATGGATCCTGAAGTCGTGCGTGAAGAAGTAGCAAGAGGACGTGCCATTATCCCTAATAATATCAATCACCCTGAGAGCGAACCGATGATTATCGGCCGCAAATTCCACGTGAAAATCAATGCTAATATCGGAAATTCAGCTATTCGTTCAGCTATTGAAGATGAAGTAGAAAAAATGACATGGGCAACGCGTTGGGGAGCCGATACAATTATGGATTTATCAACAGGAAAGGATATCCACACAACGCGCGAATGGATTATCCGCAACTCGCCTGTTCCTGTAGGGACTGTTCCTATTTACCAAGCGCTTGAAAAAGTAAAAGGTGTTGCAGAAGATCTAACGTGGGAAGCATATCGCGATACATTAATTGAACAAGCGGAGCAAGGTGTTGATTACTTTACTATTCACGCAGGTGTTCTTTTACGCTATATTCCTCTGACAGCGAAACGTACGACAGGTATTGTTTCACGCGGAGGATCCATCTTGGCGCAGTGGTGTTTAGCTCATCATGAAGAGAACTTTTTATATACTCGCTTTGAAGAAATCTGTGAAATCTGTAAAGCATACGATATTTCTATTTCGCTTGGCGATGGGCTGCGTCCTGGTTCCATTGCAGATGCTAATGATGAGGCACAGTTCGGTGAATTAGAAACGCTTGGTGAATTAACTAAAATTGCTTGGAAACACGATGTTCAAGTTATGATTGAAGGCCCTGGACATGTCCCTATGCACCTCATCAAAGAAAACGTAGATAAACAAATGGAAATATGCCAAGAAGCTCCCTTCTATACTCTTGGACCGCTTACAACCGACATCGCTCCAGGCTATGACCATATTACATCAGGTATCGGGGCTGCAATGATTGGCTGGTTTGGGACAGCTATGCTTTGCTACGTAACCCCAAAAGAACATTTAGGTCTGCCAAATAAAGAAGACGTTCGAGAAGGCGTTATCACCTATAAAATTGCTGCGCATGCCGCTGACCTAGCAAAAGGCCATCCAGGAGCACAAAAACGCGATAACGCGCTGTCTAAAGCAAGATTTGAATTTAGATGGAATGATCAATTTAACCTGTCACTAGATCCAGAGCGCGCAAAAGAATATCACGATGAAACACTTCCCGCTGAAGGTGCTAAAACAGCCCATTTCTGTTCAATGTGTGGACCTAAATTCTGTTCGATGCGTATTTCTCAAGATATTCGTAACATGGCTCAAGAAAATGAAAAAGATGTAAACGAAGTAAGAAAAGAAGGAATGAAAGAAAAAGCTAAAGAGTTTGTTAACAGTGGTTCAAATATCTATCAATAATGAAGTAGAACAGCTTAAAGAACAAATTAAGCAGCTTGAAAGAAAGTTATTATTTGTTCAGCAAAATTGTCAGCACATTATCGTTGAATCCTCACATTCTTCCGTAAGACGCTGCATTAAGTGTTTCTATCAACAAGAGGCAGTGGCTAGGACAAAAGTATTTTAGTTGAAGAAAGATCCGAACGATTCATCGTTCGGATCTTTTCATTGTGATGGTAAACGTAGACTTCATATCTGTAGCTGCTTTCTAGCTATTGATTCAGTTATGTCTCCATCTCTTTATCTTTTTTTGAAACGTGCTTTCAGCACGTTCTTGGCCCAATATAGTATTTTAATAATAACCCAGCCTATAAATGTACCTAGCGTATTCAAAAAGATATCATCAATATCAAATACTCGTTCCGTTAGCTTGTACTGTAAAATTTCAATTAGAAAACTGATTAAGAAACCCGTCGTAAACACTTGAATAAAACCGTCAAACCACTTCATAAACAAAGGAATAAACATTCCAAGCGGCGCAAACATCACGATATTCCCCAGTATATTTGTCAGAGTGAGCATTATATTCCCGCTGTCCCACATCAGACGGATCGTGCTAAATAAATCCAAGTTCATTGCTTTTCCGTAAACATGTTCGTTTTCCCGTATGAGAGTAGCATAAATGACCACTGCTGTATATGCAATAAATAGAATGAACATGACTTTTTTAACGATTGACCTGATGCTTACATTCACTTCAACATCACCTTCTTTGACTCCCAAAACCGTTTATTATTATCTATATGTACCCGTCCACTGCTTTCATTCGTAGTGAATGCATTTACATGCTTTTTTATCCTATCACATCAATAAATAAATACAATTCCCTTTTTATTATTTTGTAAACTAAAATTTTTTCACTTAAAAAAGCCATGCTTTTCGCATGACTTTTGTTAATTAATAATTCCACGATGGATAATTTCCACTTGTACTTTCGGATTAATCGAGATGTTTTTATAATCCTGTCTCCATTTAAGCCTTTCCCATATACTCGGATGATAAGCGGCTACTTCTCTTCCTATTTCAAGAAAATCGCAGTTAGCTTTTTGCAACTTTACAACTACTTTTTCTGCTTTCTTTTGTAGAACTTTTTCAATTTCTTCCTGTACATTTTTTATTAATGCAGGGGATGACATTTCGTTTTTAGTGAATTCATTAATGCTTACTTTTACATGTAGTGGTATGGTCACTTTTACCCCGTGAATCGCATCCGGCTTAACGTTCATCTTTGCTTTAGCGTCTGACACATCATACGATACTACATACTTTTGGTCATGTATGGTAATTTTGTCACTCATAATCATATATTTATCTTTTTGATTTCCTAATAAAAGAAGCACCTTGGATTCCTCAGGATTTAATGTAATGCCTGAAAATTTATCTTTATTAAACAAAGCTGTACCGATTACATCAACGGTCTTATTTTCAGTATTTAATTTCATATAAGGAAGAGCTAGCCCTTTTCCTTCATCAAACAACACGGTACAAAGTGACTGAAGAGTTTCAATTGGTACTAAAGAATTCGCTTCAGCCGTATGAACAACTCCGTCTAAATATTCTCCAATTAGCTCTTCTCCTACTTGCTGTAATTCAACGATAGTACTCGGCTTTCCTTCGACAATGACATACTTAGCCGTCAAAGGACTTTCTGGTGTACGATATAAAACGTCTGATAATTCTAGTATACCTTCTTTAGCTAATCGATCTTCAAATAAAATTATTCTCTTTTTAGCAGACATTACAATTCCAGAAACCTGCTGGTTAATTTTTGTTCGATCATCCCGAGGTGATTCTCCTGCCACATGGTAGGTTTTATTCACTAAAATCCCTTCTTTAGAAGTGTACGAGCGGATCGCAATAGTAGAAATCACCTTATTTCCTTTCTTTTTTTCATAAGCCACTGTAGACAAAAACATCGTATCTTTTAGCATTTTTTGATCCCAGCATCCTGTTAAAAAACTTAGAACTAAACATACATTGAAGATCTTGATAAGTTTATGCTTCATTTTTTACTGTTCCTTTTCTTATCCATGATAGAATTAACAAACAAATAGGAATACAGAAAATGAATACGTAAATTAAATAGTTAGTTGCCTGTGATAAAGCTGTCACAAGATTATCCGTTTTTGAAAAATAAATGGAAAGACCTGTTACGAATATCAATACAATTGGAACAAACGGACGGTGAGTTTTCTTTTTGAATATTTCCTGCATGCCTACACTTGAAATATACACGTACATAATAAGGGACGTAATAACAGAAATAATCCAAAAGGTAATAAAAACCAAGTCTATTCGTTCAATAACTGAGTTTTGCGTCGCCTTCAAAATGTACAAAACCGGTTCTGGTACGATTAAGATTTCATCCGGACTAAAAAACAAATAACAAGCAATGATGATATATACATATAAAACGGTAACGATACAATTACTAAGCATGACCATCTTTAATGTCATAGTAGATTTTGCCTTTACAAATGGAGCTAAAATCAAAATCGCTTCAAAACCTAGCATTGAAATACTTCCCTCTTTTGACGCCAGCAAGATATTTTGAATACCGCTGTGCCCAATCGGAAACAGGTACCGGACATCAGCCTCTTTATAAGCATTCGATATCAACAGCACTAAAATAATTAAAAATACGGATACAATTGTAAAGAAACGCCCTATATTGCGGACATTCTCTTTTGCAAAATACAGCGCAATCACAACTAATAAAAGGACCAAAACATACGCTGGCGTTAAGTGGTACAGCCAGCGCTTTAACACGTTTACATACAAAACAGTAATAACACTTGAAACAATGATGTAATAAAATACATATCCTATATTTAAAAAATTACCTACCCACTTGCCAAGCAGCTTGCTAGTCATCTGATATAAAGTTAGACCTGGCAAACGATGCGTTAATCCCCAGTGGAATAATGTAATTACTTGAATAATACACCCGCTAATTAACATTGAAATCCAGCCGTCCGTATGCGCCGTCTTAAATAAGTTATAAGGTAACCCTAAAACACCAATACCAATTTGCGTTTGTAAAATGATAAAGAACAGCTGACTGACTGAAATACTATTTTTATTCATTTGAATCCCAATTCCTTATCGCTTTTTGACGTTGGCGTTTTTGAGGCTTAGCGTTAGCAGGTCTTTCATTCAAATAGAGCTGATGCATCCTCATAAAAACATCCTTTAAACCAGAAATTTTAAAGGGCGCAAAAGGGATTAAGTAAGGCATCGTAATAGACTCTAAAATAACTAAATGCATAACAATAAGAACTAATACAAAGACAATACCCAAGTAGCCAAAGACTGCTGCTCCAATCATCATCGGAAAACTTAAAATTCGCAGCGTGGTGCTCATTTCGTTTGATGGCACAACAAAGGAAGAAACGGCTGTTAGAGCAATAACAATAATCATCATATTTGAAACTAAACTCGCCTCAACAATTGCTGTACCGATAACTAACCCTCCAACCACCCCAATCGTTTGAGCAATTGAAGAAGGCAGCCGAAGAGAAGCCTCTTTTAGTAACTCTAATATTAAAACCATAATAAACGCTTCTACTATCGGAGGAAATGGAACGTTCTCAAGAGAACCTTTTACTGTAAAAACTAAGTCCAAAGGAATCAATTCATAATGAAAAGAAATCGTTGCAATATAAATTGCAGGTAAGCTCATAGCTACAAAAAAGCTGAATATACGTAAAAGGCGGAAAAATGAGCCATAAAGTGCACGCGTATTATAATCTTCAGGCGATTGATAAAAAGAGAAAAAATTAACGGGAGCAATCAACGCAGAGCTATTTCCATTTGTTAGCACTGCCATTCTTCCTTCTAACAGATTGCCCATTACCCGATCCGGCCTTTCTGTGTTCAACAGCTGAGGAAATGGTGAAAGAGGCGAATCTTCTAGAGCCTCTTCAATGATACTCCCACTATCCACTCCATCCACTTCAATTTGTTGTATACGATTAATGATCGTATTACAAATCTCTACGTTAGCTATATTTTTCAAATATAAAACCGCTACTCGCGTGCGTGAAATACTTCCTACTTCGATATAACGTACAATAAGGCTTCCATCTAAAAACCTTTGTCTCATCAAGTTCAAATTTTTATCTAAGCTCTCCACAAAGCTTTCTTGAGACCCCCTGATTATTTTCTCATTCAGCGCTTGGTTCACTTCTCTTGTAGCTGTTTTTGTGGAATCAATTGCATAAACCAACGGATCATTCTCGATTAATAGAAGAGAAGCACCTCGACTCATTAAACTAATCATTTCATCCAAATCTTTTGTAGGAGTAATGGAAGCAGCCTGAATGACTTCTTTTATCTCCCCTTCTTTTTCTATTAATAACGGTTTGATAACATGATCATTTAACTTGATTGAATCCATAAGGGGCACAAAATAGACTAAAAGCGCACGCTCATGATTAAATTTCAGCCACCTTTGCCCTATATCACTCGTATAGTCTAACCTTTCTTCCAGCATTTTTAGAATTTCTTCTACATTTGTGCCAAGTTCAATTTCTGTTTTTGGCTCTTTTTCTTCAAGGGAGATAGGACTTTTTGTTCGCTTAGGCCTTCGTTTAATTAACAGTGCCACTCACCTGCCTCGATGTCTCTTGTTATTATTCATTGTTTCTAAAAAAATGAATAGTATGTAAAAAAATGCAAAAAGACGCAGCGGAAAATTTTCGCTGCGTCTTTTTAATCTGGATAATAAGGATTCAAATGGATTAATACTTCCTGAATATTATCATGCTTTTTCATAAGTGTTGCTTTGATTTCTCGTCCTAAATCATGACCTTCCTTAATTGTTTTAAAGTGGTCAATTGAAATACGTACATCCACTAATATGTAATGGCCATGTTCTCTTGCTCGAACGCGATCAATCCGCTTCACATCTTCAAATTCATAAATGCTTTCTTCAAGTTCTTTTAGTAGCTCTTCATCAATATTGCCTTCCATTAAGATTTGAAAAGACTCTCCCATCATTTGTCTGGCAATGTTAAAAATTAAATAAGCAACAAAGATGCTTGCTATTTTATCTCCGTATAACAGCAGTTGAACATCCATTTTATCACCAATAATCGATAATAAAACACCAATTGCCGCTGCAATAGAAGCAACAATATCTGCTTTATGATCAAAGGCAATTGCCTCAATTGCCTTACTGTGGTGCTGCTTCGCTACGTTTAAAGAATAACGGTACAACAATACCTTTGCTATGTATGAAATAACAGCAATCCACATGGCTAAAATATTTGGAGATTCAACCGGATGGAATAAACCAACGACTCCTTCAAATACCACATAAAATGATACAAGCAATAAAATAATTCCTACGATTCCTGAGACAATCACTTCTGCTTTTCCATGTCCATATGGATGGTCATCATCTGCTGGTTTATTTGCTACTCGTATAACCAACAAGACAATAATAGAGGCAAATACGTCCGCTGCAGAGTGAATACCATCAGCAAATACAGCATCACTATTTCCAATCCATCCTACTATTACTTTTCCTAGCGTAAGGGCAATATTGCTCCATACGCTAATCCATGCTACTTTTTTCGCAATGGACTCCCTTATATTGTTGTTCATTTGCACACCTCGACTTACTTCTTGAAAAATCAGCTTTTTTATCTTATCACTGCTCATTCAAGTGGGTCTAGAGCAATCTATTTTCGCTTAGCTATATATGTTTCAGTACCGCAAAATTACTGATAACCGACAACATACTCCTTATTATTTCTCCGCCAACTTCTTACGGTCTGTTGACATTGGAGGTTCTTCCATCCAACCTTGCTCAATCATAATCCGAATTCCATCTTTTCCATACTTCCCTATACGCCCGATTAGCTGAGAAAATTCTAATGCGACATCCGAACGGAACGACATAGACAAGCCAGCACCACAGTTATCAATAGCGATCGTCACCGCTGTGGAAGTATGATACATCATCAGTTTATCTGAAAACGGTGAAATCGTTGAGTTGGTTACATACGCATCAAGCAGACGCGGACTTGGTAGGTCAGCTTCAGACAATAACTCAGTGAATTGCTTGATTTGCTTACTCGCAAGCTTGACTCCATCAAAAAAATAAGAGCGTAATTTTTGTGTGGTAGCTACTTGACTAAATGCCAGCATCAGCGTTTTACCTAATACATTTGTATTAACAATTTCTTGAATAGCCGTAACCTCCAAAGAAGTTAGAGGATGCATTTGAGAGAAAAATGGTGATATAAACGTTTTATGATCCACAAAATTCACTTTTACAGGATAAGGAATAACTGGAGGTCTCATTAGCATGCTTTTTCTTAAAATAACGTGGTTAGAATCATCTAAAACACTGTCGCTTTCTTTTACACACCGAGACAGGTGATCATAAATATCTTGCCTTCTCACTGCGCTTAGGGCTCTGGCATATTTTTTCATACCTCCAATTGCCATTTCATTTACATAAATAGCCATAAAAATATCATCAAATAAAGCAGGAACTCCTTTGTTCACATCTTGTTCCCCAAAACCTACTGGTATTGGAATTTTTTCCGAACTGAATAATTCCGTCAATTCGTCTACATGAGTTTGTGAAATCTGATGGGCTTTTTTTAAGAGCTCCTTAATCTCGGCATCTTTTACAACAGATAGAAAATACCCAAGAACACATACATACAGCGTATCGCCTAAATATTGCGCCCATAAGTAACCTAACTCAGCTGCGTTCAACCGCTGATTTTGTTGATGTTTTTGCATTTCGCTCTTTATATTTTCGTTCATTCACTTATTCTCCTTTTGGATAAAGTCGTACTTTTACTATCTCCAAAGAAGCGCTGAATAAACCGCATAAAAAAGACCTAGATAACAAGTCTAGGCCTTTTAGGTTAAGCATATTTCTGGTCTTCTGTTTCTTTTCTAAAAAAGCTTTTCATCGCGTGAAAAACGTCTGATTTTTGTTTTAAAATAAAGTGTCTAAAACTTTCGTCTTGAATATTTTTGTACGCAGACATTAAAGTGGAATGTCGATTGTACTGATTCACTTCCCCATATCCAAACATATTTGACACTTTCATTAATTCATTTACTAACTTTACACACCTTGCGTTATCTGAAGTTAAGTTATCGCCATCTGAAAAATGAAACGGGTAAATATTATAGCGGCTCGGATCATACTTTTGGTTAATTAATTCAAGCGCTTTTCGGTAAGCAGATGAACAGATAGTTCCTCCGCTTTCTCCTTTAGAGAAAAAGTCTTCTTCTGATACTACTTTTGCCTCTGTATGATGCGCAATAAATTCAATTTCCACTGTTTCATATTTCGTACGTAAAAAGCGTGTCATCCAAAAGAAAAAGCTTCTTGCCATATACTTTTCCCATATGCCCATCGAACCGCTCGTATCCATCATAGCTAAGACGACTGCTTTCGATTCTGGCTTTATAACTTCATTCCACGTTTTGAATTTTAAATCCTCCGGATAAATAGGATGAAAAGCAGCCTTTCCTGTCATTGCGTTTCGCTTGTAAGCGCTCATCATCGTTCGTTTTTTATCGATATTCCCCATCAAACCTGTACGTCGTATATCATTAAACTCAATGTGCTCCACAACAATTTGATCAGATTCTTTTCGCTGAAGATTAGGCAGTTCTAATTGAGCAAATAAAGCCTCTTGAAGCTCCATAAGAGACACTTCTGCTTCAAAGTAGTCTTCTCCAGCCTGGTCCCCTGCTCCTTGACCTTTTCCTGCTCCTTTTTGACCATCTCCAGCAGATCCATCACGTGCTACTACATCCCCAACTTTACTGTCTCCATCACCTTGACCCACATGTTTGTTTTTATCATAATTGTACCGAATTCGATATTCATCCAATGATTTGATCGGAATTTTAACAACTTCTCTTCCATTGGACATCACGATATTTTCTTCTGTAATTAAATCCGGTAAATTATTTTTAATTGCTTCTTTAATTTTTTCTTGATGTCTTTTTTGATCATCGTGGCCTTTACGATGGAGGGACCAGTCTTCTTTTGAGACAGCAAAACTTTTATCTACTTCTTTTCCCACGCTATTCCCCTCCTTATTTAAAAAACACCTGCACATTTTTACTCGGCATGCATAAGCTATACCGAAAGTTTCTGACAAATACCTTTAGTTCAAAGGTTGGTTACTCTTATCCTATGCGCAAGAATGGTATACTTGCTAACTAATTCTTTCACTATTAACTATTCATTTTATAGTGTCTAGTGTCATGTATATGTTTATGACTTATCATATGATGGTTAAGTGCAATGCGTACTACACATTAGCCTAATTATGCAGAGTTTATTTTAAGAGATAAGAAAAACATGGCACAGATCGGAAGTGCCATGTTTTCTTGTTAGTACTGAGTTATCGATTTAACAAACTTCCTACATAGCGCAGCAGTTCATTAGCAGATACTGAATTGTATCCATGCTCATCAATCAATCGAGCCACTACTTCATTTACTTTCTTCAGCTGCTGCTCATCTGGTGTTTTAGTGGACGTTGTAATTTTCACTACGTCTTTTAAATCCGCAAACAATTTTTTCTGAATCGCTTCGCGTAAGCGCTCATGGGAATTATAATCAAATCGTTTTCCTTTACGTGCATAAGCCGAAATACGAATTAAGATTTCTTCGCGGAATGCTTTTTTTGCATTTTCTGAAATACCAATTTGTTCTTCAATTGAACGCATTAATTTATCATCTGGATTTAACTCTTCTCCTGTTAGCGGATCACGAAGCTTATTTTTGTTGCAGTATGCTTCGACATTATCTAAATAATTATCCATTAATGTTTTAGCGGACTCTTCATACGAATAAACGAAGGCTTTTTGCACTTCTTTTTTAGCAATTTCATCATATTCTTTACGCGCCAGAGAAATATAATTCAGGTAACGCTCTCGATCCTCAGCAGAAATAGATGCATGCTGTGCTAGCCCTTCTTTCAATGAACGCAGTACATCTAATGCATTGATTGATTTAATATCTTTTCGAATGATGGTAGATGAAATGCGATTAATGACATAACGAGGATCAATACCGCTCATTCCTTCATCCGTATACTCTTTTTGTAACTCTTCTACGTCTGCATCGTTATAGCCTTCTACAGATTGACCGTCGTATAGGCGCATTTTCTTTAATAAATCGATATCGCCTTTTTTAGGCTCTTTTAATCTCGTTAATGTAGTAAAGATAGACGCAATACGTAACGTATGAGGGGCAATATGAACATCTGATACGTCACTTTCACGAATCATTTTGTCATAAATTTTTTCCTCATCACTCACTTTTAAGTTATATGGAACAGGCATTACAATAATTCGTGAATGCAAAGCTTCATTTTTCTTATTGGAAATAAACGAGCGATACTCTGTTTCATTTGTATGCGCTACGATTAATTCATCTGCACTAATTAAAGCAAATCTTCCTGCTTTAAAGTTTCCTTCTTGGGTTAAAGAGAGTAAATGCCATAAAAATTTCTCATCACATTTTAACATCTCCTGGAACTCCATCATTCCCCGGTTTGCTTTATTAAGCTCTCCGTCAAAGCGGTAAGCACGCGGATCTGACTCAGATCCATACTCTGCAATTGTTGAAAAGTCAATGCTTCCTGTTAGGTCGGCAATGTCTTGAGATTTCGGATCAGAAGGACTGAACGTTCCAATTCCAGTTCGTTTGTCCTCTGAGAAGAAAATGCGTTCGATAATGACGTCTTCAATTCTCCCGCCATACTCTTCCTCTAATCGCATTGTATTTAAAGGAGATAAGTTTCCTTCGATTCGGATACCATACTCTTCAAAGAAGTCTTTACGCAAATGATGTGGAATTAAATGCAGCGGATCTTCATGCATTGGGCATCCTTTAATAGCGTAAACAGCTCCTCGATCAGTAAGCGAATAAGCTTCAAGCCCTCTTTTTAACATGGTCACTAGCGTCGATTTACCACCACTTACTGGACCCATTAAAAGTAAAATACGTTTACGAACATCTAAACGCTTTGCAGCTGGATGAAAATATTCTTCCACCAAGCGTTCTAGCGAATCTTCAAGTCCAAACATTTGTCCACTGAAAAATTTATAATGTCTTTTACCATTTACCTCTTCAATTCCTGCATCCTTTATCATGTTGTATACTCTAGAGTGTGCAGGCTGAGCAATTAAAGGCTCATCTTTAATCAGCTTTAGGTACTCTTCAAATGTCCCTTCCCACTTAAGACGATTCTCTTCTTCGCGGTATCTTTCAACTTTCTTTAATATATCCATTAAAGGACCTCCCCTACTAGTTATGGTGCTAGTGAACAAGATTAATACAATCTATGCAGCAAAATGTTTGAACATGCTTTTTAAATTGTAAAATTCAGAAATTTGTCCTTGCTAGGCATTCACAGTAAAGTATTTATTAGCTATAATAAAAGAGTAAGAAGGAACGGCTAAACTTTGTTAGAGAACTTATGTCTCTAGAAGAGTTATTTTGTCATTATTATCATCATGAGATATGGGAAGTCGGTTTTAACTGCAGTAGCTATATAATCCTTTTAATTAGATTGAGGAGGAAAATCAATGCGCTTACTTTTAGTATTAGGAGTAACAATTGCTTTTTTAGCATCCATCTTCAGAGCGGGATACAATGATAAACCGGGCGTTAAAAAATAACCACTACATATCATCGCCGACATAAATAAAAAAGCGAGGTTCAATAAAATTTGAACCTCGCTTTTTACTTAAGATAAACCAGCATAATTTTGTTGACGCAGCGCTTCATAGATTAAAATAGCTGCTGTATTAGATAAATTTAAAGAGCGAACATTTTCTGTCATCGGTAAACGAAGACATCTTTCCATGTTCTCTTCAATAATGTGCTTTGGCAGACCCTTTGTTTCTCTTCCAAATACGAAGAAATGATCCTGCTCTAAGTCACTATAATCAAATGTTGTGTGTGGCTGCTGACCAAATTTTGTGATGAAGTAGAAACCTGCTTCAGGATACTTTTCGAATACTTCCTCTAATGAATCATGATACACCACATTTACAAATTCCCAATAATCCAATCCAGCTCGCTTTAACATTTTATCATCTGTTGAAAAGCCTAACGGACGAACTAAATGCAGCGTCGTATTTGTTGCTGCACATGTTCGCGCAATATTTCCTGTATTTGCTGGAATTTCTGGTTGAAATAACACTACGTGTACTCCCACAAATTTTCACCTCTGCTAACAAATCTATTCATCATTATACCACTAACTTGCTAAAACGAAAGACTTACCGATCAACGATATGGAAAAAATCATACTTAATCTTTGGCGTGTAAGCCGTTGAATCTTCATAAGCCCAATATCTCATTCGACTATTATACGTGTTCGCATTCACAAGAGGCATACCGTGACCGTCTTTTGCTACAACAATCGTCGTATGATTCCATCTTCCATCTCCTTCAAAATCGTAGCAGATAACGTCTCCCGGGACAAGTTCGCTTGCTGAAGATTTCCTCACAGCCCGAAGTCCTGATTTGGAGTTACTTAAATAGCTGTGCATGGAATGAGCAACTGCCCAGCTATAGCTCCAGGCGTTCCCTCTCATCCACCATCCGTTTGCTTTTTTAGGATATCCCCGCATCGGCGCCTTTCCTGCATGCAAACACTGTGAAATATAGTTGGTGCAGTTTACCTCAAACTGCTTATAACTTTCATTAGGGTTATCCCAATGTTTTTCTGCATACTGAACAGCCGCAAGACGATCATAATAAGAGGCTCTTTCTTCGTCTTCCTCTACTTCTTCTACATCCATTTCAACCTTATCTTCAGAAAAACCCTTTACCAGCAGCTCATCTTGAATAAGCGTATCTTTATAAAAAAGAGCTAAACGATCTTCAATTTCTTCTTCTATATAGAAAAAATCGTTTTGTTTTAAAAATGCCTGAATGTGCACCTTATATAATACTCTTGTTTCTTCCTGATCCGTATGAGCAGATTGAATAGAACCTTTCATATTACATTTTAAAACATCAACTTCTCTTTTTTTTATAAGAGACCGCTTTAGCTCACACTGATGTTCAATGAAAGGCTTAAAGTCTTCATGAAGCTCACCTTTTACATAGCTGTCCGCACGCGCTTTAATTAAAGTATATAATACATTCCTTTTTGTTAGCATAATGTCACCACTTTTCTAAGCGTTTATTATACGCTATGACTCATTAGCTAACTTTATCAATAAAAATACGGTTTAGATCTCTTGAAGCATCTCTATACCTTTTGACATTTCTTCAATTACTTCTTGGTCCTTTTCTTTTTCTCTTAAGTTCATAAGTATATCTAACGCTTCTTTATCGCCAATTTTGCCTAACGCCCATGCCGCTGTTCCTCGAATGACAGGGCGAACGTCATTTTTAATTAATTCAATTAAATCTGGAACGGCGGTTTGATCTTTAAAATGGGCCAGTGCAATAATGGCATTACGCTGAATTGGCTTTTTCCCTCTCCAAGAACCTGAAACATGTCCAAATTTCTCTTTGAATTCACGATTACTCATCGTTAAGAGCGGTTTTAATTTAGGCTTCGCAAGTTCTGGGTCAGGCTCCATCTCAGGGTGAAAATGAAAGTCTTTTCCTTTATTTTCAGGACACACAGTTTGACATGTATCACAGCCATATAAACGATTGCCTAATTTACTTCGAAATTCTTCAGCTAAAAATCCTTTTGTTTGGGTTAAAAAGGCAATGCATCGCTGCGAATTCAGCTGACCGCCTGTTACAAGCGCACCCGTAGGACACGCATCAACACACTTATTACAAGTACCACAACCGTCCTCTATCGGTTTATCAGGAGGAAACGGGATATCTGTAATCACTTCTCCTAAATACACGTAGGAACCGAATTCAGGTGTAATAATGGCACAGTTCTTACCGCTCCAGCCAATACCAGCTCTTTCTGCTACAGCTCGGTCCGACAGCTCACCTGTGTCTACCATTGATTGAAGGATAGCTGCAGGTACTTTTTCTTTTATGAAGGTTTCAAGCTTTTGAAGCCTATCACGTAGAACCGTATGATAATCTTGCCCCCAAGAAGCACGGCAAAAGATTCCACGGCGATCTTCCTTTGTGCTCTTTGGTGCATCCTTTAATTTAGAAGGATACGCAAGTGCAATTGAAATAATCGATCTAGCTTTTGGAACAACTAATGTGGGATCTACTCTCTTTTCAATATCAGGTTCTTCAAAGCCTGAAGCATAACCTAACTCTTGCTGTGCTAACAATCGATTCTTTAACTCATCAAACATAGAAGCACTCGCAAATCCAATCTTATCGATTCCAATCTCTTTGCTGTATGAAATAATTTCTTCCTTCAACTGATACGCATTCATAGTGAGTAATGGCCTCCTTTCTAAGAAATTCTATATATTCATGCATTGAACTGTTTTCTCACTCAATGAAATGATAGGATGGTATCTATAAACGAACAAATACTAATTATAATAGAAAGGATCAAAAAAATGAACTTTACATTATCGTCCGCTATTAAACAGCTTTGTCCTTCTTTTAAAATGGGAATCATTCAGTATAAAAATATTGAAGTTGGTGATTCTCCTCAAATGCTAAAAGGACGTCTGCGCCTCTTTCAAGAATCCATTTATTTCGAGCTTGAGTCAAAAAAAGTAACAGAATTCGAAGGTGTTAGCGAGTGGAGAAAGCTTTTCAAAATATTTGGAACTGATCCAAGTAAATACCGCCCTTCTATAGAAGCTTTAATTAGAAGAATAGGAAAACAAACGTATTTGCCTTCTATCAATTCTGCTGTGGACATTAATAACTTTTTTTCATTGCAATATGAAGTCCCAATTGGAATTTATGACTCCTCTAATTTAGAAGGCCCCATCGAATTTGCTATCGGTAAAAAAGAAGAGTCTTATGAAGCTCTAAATGAACGTAACATTTCTTTAGAAAATAAAATCATTTCTAAAGATGCCCTAGGAGCTTTCGGAAGCCCTTATGTCGATTCTAACCGAGCGTACGTAACTGAAAAGACAACACAAGCTGTACAGTTCATTTATTTAAAGCCTTCACTTTCAGAAGAACGGGCTTATAAACTAACTAAATCCCTAAGTGACATGTTCATTCAAATTCACGGCGGCGAAGCCACCTATCAAGTCATTAACTGATGTACGTAAATATAGCGTCTATCTTGAAAAGATAGACGCTATATTTACGCTAAAAATAAAAAACGCAACATCTCAGCTTTGAAAGCGAGACACTGCGTTGTGATAACAATATGTATGGAGCGGGTGATGAGAATCGAACTCACGACATCAGCTTGGAAGGCTGAGGTTTTACCACTAAACTACACCCGCAAATATTATCAAAATTTGTCGACCGATAAGTAAAAATAAAAACAGGAATCATCCTGTCAAGTAAAGCTAAAGTACCGATGGTCGGGGTCGAACCGACACTCCCGAAGGAACACGATTTTGAGTCGTGATTTGGGTGATTTCGAAAAAGAAACGAACCCTTATCCGTTGGTATTATGCGAAATGCGAAGCGTTTATACGACACACTATTCAAGTCATTTCGTAAGATTTACTAGACTGACAACCAACTTAATAATTGCCATCGTGCGAATCACAAGTATTATTATTACACGAGATGTGTCGAATGTCAACGTTATTTTAAGATTTTATTAAATTTCAATGAATTTAAATCATCCCCAACCTTCTAAACGTAATTTACTCAGAACAATTGATAGCAACACAAAAGACGCCAACCTATAAAAATTGGCATCCTTTTACGTTATTCAAACAATTAAGGTCGTTTCCCTTCCTATTTAATAGCTTATATCCTGGAAGACAGTTTCTTATCTTACTGTTCACTTTACTATCTATTTAGGATTTCATGTGTATTTCCGAATTAGCCTTGTTTATTTTTCTTTTATTTTCATCCTCTTTTATTTCTCTTTCTCTCATTTCTAATTGCTGCTCAAGTATAATTGTAATTGCTTCAAGCAGATAATTATAATATTTTTCACATTCCTTTTCTTCTAATTTGTGGATACCTTCACTTAGCACGCTATAGAGAGGTGCCCTTATGTCATTTAAATGTTTTGGAAGGTATTCCATAATCAACTTTGCTTTATCTACAGTGCTTAGATTATTTATGGGTGTTTCATCTGAATAAGTTATGTAATTACCTGATATGAGTCTGTCTAACTCTCCATTTACAATACGTTCAAAAATCCTTCTTAAATGCGTATATGCACCTACAAAATATCCAGAGCTGCCCAATTCTATAGCTTTTCGTAAGTCCGTTTTATTTTTTTTATCTTTGAGAACTTTTTTATATTTATCTAAAGACGTATCGAACATATAAATTGAAGGATATTGACCAATTTTCAAGATTTTATTATCTTCTACTTTTAAACTAACTACAAACTGATGCTTGTACTTAGAGTTACACTCCAATTCAAGATTCAGCGTATGGTTACTACCAAAAAACTCTTCAATAAACCTGTCATACCTATCTTTGGATTCTTTACTCTTGAGTTCGTCTATATAATCCTCATGCTCTCTTAAGGAAAAGTTATCTATTGTATCAATTTCACGTTTCAGATAATCGCTATTCTCCACTGCATTTTTATTCCTAATCCCTATCTCCTTCTTACAAAATGGACAATAGTAATCTTGTTCATAAGGATGTAAAATGATTGCCTTTAAAGTATAAAAATCAATATTATCTAAATATGTGGTAAAGTGGACAATATCAGGAACCTTCTCCTCCACTCCATCGATAAATTGATAATTGTAACCAAAAGTTTCTTGATCAGGTCTAGTCATAACCTCTGTATTAATATAGTACTTTTTATATAAAGGGCTTTTGAATAAAAAATCAAAAAATCGTGGATACTCTTTTCTTGCTTTGCTTAGACTTTCCATTGTCACACACCTTTCAAAGTATAGTTTAAGTAATTGAGCTTACAGCATAGAATTATTGATAAAACACCTAAAATACAATCCGTTAAATAGCAAATTAATTAATTGTTGTTTCGTAAACATTACCTTCTTGACTCTCGTCGTCCCACGTAACTCTCACTTTATAAGGAGGCGCAGTTCCAGCATAAATCATCATGTTAAAAGTTATTGAATCTCCCCCATCGATCTTTACAGGCATTTTCCCAACCAATGGATTAATTTCACCGTATTTATTTTCCCAACGTATATAAAGTTGTTCTGCCGCAGCTTTTCCTTCATTTTTGATTATAAGAACATCCTTCATCTTCTGACTACCCATTTGCTTAGTTTTCTCTAAACGAATTTTTGCTTTTTTCTTTTCTTCCAATCGCTCATTTTCTTTGCGCTTCGCAATCGTTGTTCTTTGGTGATTGAGAAACAAAGCATATATACCCGAAAATGAACCGATAATTGATAATATAAAACTGAACCACTGTACCCAAGTAGGCAACCTTATCAATCTTCCTTTCTCCGTAAAATAAAAAAGAACCGTCCCCATTATCATTTTTTAGGACGGCTTTTGCTCGTTCCTCATTTAGCCGAGGTGAACAAATATGCTTGAAGATATACATTTATTGTATTACGTTACAACTAATCTTTCAATCAAATATTTCCAGTATAAAAGGATATAAAATCCACTCAGCCTCTAATAACTTTTCATCCTTCCTGCTTCTTTTCTAGATTTGGCTTCAAGGTCACGAACGGTCATAAGCGATAACTTACACACTTTCGCAATGACAAAAATGTTATTCGGTTTATCATTACGAAGCAATGTTTGGGCGTGTATCTTGCGACGGGATAATTCTTCCTGTTCGTGCGGCGTCCATTTTCGCCCCCGTGTTGAATGAACTTCGAAGTCATTTGAATTCGTAAGTTTGGGGATTATATCACGAAGCATCATTTCGCACCTCCCTGAATCACTTTTAATTCTTGGTCGAGTTCCGCAAGTTCTCTGTCAATGTCATCGTCGCTCATATGCTTATACCTATTGTCTTCAATAGTCGTTCTTTGTGTGACTTCGGAACGGTCAACAAGCAAGCCCATCATTTTTACAATCAATTCAATCGAACGGAAATCGCCCTTTTTGGCATTCTTTCGAAGTGCCTTCATAATGTCAGGAATATCTTCTTCCACTTCTTGAAGAGTCCGTTCTTTTACTGCTTTTTTGATATGTGGCTTTTGACGAATTCGGTATAGCTGCCTTTCGGATATCCCGACCGCCTTCGCAATGTCTGCATAACTTCGACCGCCTTTGTTCGCTAATTCTTCAACAATTCGAATTTCTTGTTCATTTAACCCAATATAAATATCCAATTATTTCACCCCCGAACGTTTTGCAATTGCTTGCAAGATTTTTAATTGTTTTTCAAGTTCGCTATTTGATAATTCTTTGATTGGTCTACCCTTTGCAACCTTTTCGAATTTCGCTTCTAACATTTGAAGTCGGCGAAGTTCTAATTCTTCTTTTTTCGAAAGGATTGGCTTTGGTTTCGGATTCCGTCGTTCGGCTTCAGTTTCCAGTTCCCAACGTCGGTGGGTCGATTCTTCAACCGCTTTACGTTCTTGGGCGGACAGCTTCGAGAGGTCAAGCCCGTAAAGGGCGACGTCTAATTTCCGAAGGGCTTCTTCGGTTTCTTGTAAACTCATAACGTTATCTTTGTTTGACATATTGTCGCCCCCTTACTGCTCGGATTTCTTATTTCGCTTTGCTTGTTCGCCTTCCTTCGCCTTTTGAAGTTGTTCCAAGCCATGAGCAATTTTCATAATAGCTGGAACGTTATCAAAATTTCCTTTTTCGATTTCCTTATTGATAAGTTCGTTATGGTCGTTATCAGGCTTACCGTTCTTAGTATTCTGCTTGCCTTTTTCTTCGTACCATTTCTCAAATTCGTCAACTGGACTATATCTTTTCGGTTGATAATTCAAAGAATCATGTTCGTTTTTATACATAGTTAAAACCCCCATAATTAAAAGAAGCGTCGCATATTTGGACGCCCCTTCAAGTTTGTTCGATTGATTTCACGCAATACAATGTCAACTTCCGCCTTTGAAATTCCAGCCGCTTCGGAAATTTCGTCTTTTGATTTCCCTTCCACCGATAATTCAGAAACAAGTGACATTGTTTGATTTCGGTAATATTCTTGTTTACGAACTACTTCGATTGAATTTATCATTTAGAATCACCGTACTTTGCGAATGCTGGCACGTTGCCGCTTGAATAAGTTTGTTTCTGAATAAGTTCGTTGATTCCTGTCGCTTTGTCATCCGGCGTAAAGCCATTAGGGATAACAACAACTTCTCTAATAGCTGAACCGTATGGCGTTTTACCTTCGCCCATATCCGACAACAATTGATTATATTCACTGTTTACCGCACCGATTTCATTTCGGATTTGACCAAGATTCGCAAGTTCTCGAAGGAAAGCATTTCGGGCTTCATGAACGGCTTTGACTTGCTTGTCATAACGTTCTTGAATTTCCTTTTGACGCTTCTCACGTTTTTGTTTTGCGAATGGAATCATTTTTTCATGCGCTAATTTCTTTCGTGCCGCCTTCGCCCTTACAATATATTCTTCGGTTTTTGCAAGTTCTGACGCTTTTTCTTCATTGAATGCTTTCGCCTTTTCAATTGTTTCTTCGTCAACTTTACCTTGAATTAAATCTTCAAAATTTACTTCGATTGCCTTCGATAGCTCCCCAAGTTCTTCCGTCAATTTTTCCTTCTTCGTTTCCAGTTCAACAATTTTAGATTTAATAGTTTCGATTTCTTTCATGGTTTCATCGCCTCCTTTTCTGTTCATAAGATCAGTCTCAATTAGCTTCCGATAAGCTCAACAAATGCCTTCGCTTGTTCCGATTAATTCAATAAATTTCTTTGTTTGAATTTCAGATAATTTACGTTTACTTTTTTCGCACTGTGAAATGTGTGCCGCCGTTACGTCTAGTGCCTTCGCAACCTCAACTTGTTTCCAGTCGTTAGATACTCGAAGAAGGGTTAACGCTTTTCCGTGTAGTTTAAAAATGTCTATCAATACTTTCACCGCCTTTATAATTGAAATAGATTTATTTATTAACATTGAATACAAAATTAAAAGACGCCAATTGAAGGCGTCATCGATTAGGTTGACAAAATGTCGAAATTGATATGAGTGTCCGTTTTTATTATCGGGTTTCCAAACCGAATGAAAGAGGTGCTGTCTTAAACAACGGCATAGGAAAGGAACGGACGAAACCTTTCTTTTTATCCCTTTGTTAGTTAATTAAGCTAAATGCCTTCCACACAATATAAATTGAAAACTTTTTTCGAAAATCCGCAATTTTTTCACCCTAACAAATCACGAACCAAGTCTTCGAATGATTGACCGTCGTCTTCAATTGAAGTCCCATGTTGCTCCGTGTTTGAGATTCCTTGGACGCTTAGGCGTTTGTCCTTCGATATAGATTCGGAAGCCATGTCGTCCTGGTGTGCAGTCATTCGGGTGATAGCTGCGACTTCTTCACGTGCCTTCTTGCGACGTTCTTCACGTGCTTTTATTTCTGACGCTTCACGTGCTTTTCGATTAGATTCAACCATTGCAAGAATCGTCGCTCGTTCCATACTTCGGGACATTGTAGCCTTCGGCAATACTTTGTCTTTGGTAGATTGTTTGGACGCCACGCCTCCCACGTGTGCCGCCTGTGACCCGTCTTCTTTTATATCGTTATTTCTTCGCCCATTAGCAACAATTACAGCCGCAATTCTTTTCCTTTCGGTATCTTCGACAATATCGGTTTCAACCTCCTTCAGCTTTTCTTTTATTGCCTTATGCGAATCTTTTTCTTTCGCAACAATGGTTGATTCATTATCTATATTGTTGTTGTCTTTTATTAAAGATTTATTTTTGTTTTCTACAATATCCGCATTCCCTTTATGGTTATTGTTATTACTGAATTCTTCTTGAATGGATTTAGTTATAACTGAATTCTTCTTAGGGTCAAACCCACTTGACAACCTATCCGATTTTTTCACAATGGGTTGTAAAGCCGACTTGACAACCTCCGTATTTTCTTCACAATGTTCGGCGACCTCTTGACGTTGTAACGTATCATTAACAACCTCATTTGTTGCCTCTTCGTCGTTAGCTTGTAAAGCTGACTCGACAACCTCATTCGACACGTCATGAATATAAGTCAATCCACTTGCAGGAAGTAAGCGATAGAATGTCCGTGTTTTATTCAATCCTTCTCGAACAGTTTTAGCTTCAAGGACTTTTTGGCCGTCCTTAGTCGTGAACTCTATCAATGCCTTAATTCTTGCGTTGATTGTTTGTCGTGAAACCCCGACTTGTTTCGCAAGTTCCGATTGACTTGGAAATGCTCGTCCTTCCTCGTCAATGAATAAAGCGATAGCCGCAAGCGTCACATACCCGCCCTTGATTTCTTTTTCTATTTGAGCGATAAGTGTTGTTTCACGTGTCAATCTCTTATTTGTTTTGAAAAATAGTTCCTTGTGTTCTCCTTTTCTCTTTGTCATTTTTATTCCCCCTTTCAGTTTGGTGTTGTTGTAAGAACGAACCCGACAAATTCGTCCCTTTGCTTAATAATTAAACCAAGTAGGGGAACAACAAGAGAAAATATGAAACTTTTTTCCTTTCGATGTCAAACGTACTTTACAACCTAATTAATACCAACAATATAACTGGATTGATTTCGTACATTCTCGCCGGCTCTTTTCGTTATTTTGGCGGCATAGCCTGCCCCTTCCGTGGGGATCAGTTACCTTTCGATTACTGGACGTTGTAAAGCGTAGTTGGCAACCTTCTGTTCAATTGGATAACGGTGTCAATTTTCGTCCTTGCGTTGCCAATACTTTAGTAAAAGTATATGTATATTTTTCGTATGCCTTCTCTCTCCTGCTAACATAGCGCCTCCCCCGTCCCCACGGTCATTTATTTGGGCGTGTGGCTTCGTGTGTAACTTTCTATATTGTTCCGAATACAATTAATCACGTTTGTTCTATCTTTCTTCTATACGTTTATATGAAACAATCATTTATTCGTCCGAAAAAAGTGTCACAAAAGTTGACTTTCACGTCACTTATGGTAACATAGAGATATCGAAAACGTTGTTATTACAAGGACGGTGTATTTACGAATGAACGAAAAAAGTGTCATGAAAGTTATCGAAGGGAACAACGACTTCTTTTCAAGATTCGAATACAATCAATTAGACAAAGGCAAGGCGGCTGGAACTGTTGCCGTTTATATTCGAGAATTAAAGAAACTGGATGCTTGGTTGAAGGGAAGCGGCGGAGACATCGAATCTATTACACGCTTTGACGTACAATCATATATAGATTATCTTGTAGGGCTTGGACGTTCTGCTTCTACAATTGACCGTATCTTCGGAACTATTAGCGTATTAGCGAAGTATTTAGGGAAGACCGATATTGTTGAAGATATTCGCAAACCGAAGAAACAATCAACGACAGCAATCGCCCCCAAATCGCTTGAACGGAATCAAATCAACGGTTTGTTAAGGGACGTTGAAAGAGACGGCAATCTTCGAAATATAGCGGTTATAAATTTATTAGCATATACAGGAATTCGAATTGGCGAATTAGCAGATTTAAAGAAGTCTAACGTTGATTTAAAACGGGGCGGTGAACTGTCGATTGTCGGGAAAGGTAACAAAGAACGTCGTGTTCCAGTACCGAAAGAAGCCCGAAGACATTTACAACGTTATCTTGAAAGCCGCACGGACGAACTAGACGCTTTGTTTCTTTCTAACTACGGCAAGCCTATTTCCAAGCGCTCAGCACAACGTATTGTTGAGAAATACGGATATCACGCTCATGAACTTCGTCACACTTATATCCGAAGCCTTATCAAAAAGGGAATCGACATTGTGACCGTATCACAAATAGCTGGACACGAAACAATTGAAATTACCCGTCGTTATGCGATGGCAAGTCAACGAGAAATTACGGAACAATTGAATAATCTTTTCGATTAAAGTCGTCTATTGTGGCGGCTTCTTTTATTTGTCGTATGTCCGAACGTCACCAAGCGGAAGTCCTTTCGAAGCCTTGTTGTTATTGGGATTATACAGGATTTATTGCCGGGTTTTCTCGGACGTTTCCAGTCGTATAATTGCCGTTTTACGGATATTTGACGTCATTATCGCGATCAATACACACTACTAAACGAAACCTATTCGATTCCTATAGCCGTTCATTCCATAATGTTACAGAAAAATTACAATTTCACTTCGATACTTGTATTGTGGTTTCACGGTTCTATTATTTATTAGAATAACGCCGATATTCGTTAGATTACATTAATCTTCGATATATTAGTCGCTATAAATAAACATTCTTTCATAAAGAAAATCGATTTATTCAAGAACGTTGCAACAAAGTTGCTTGGCAATGAAGTTGACAAACTGAATTGACAATAATAAAAACAAAGATAATACCGCAATTAATAAGATATTAACGATACATACGATAAAAGCGAAATAACCGTCATTACATAAATACCATATTGTTGCAATCTTAAAATTAAATATTCTTATACATGCCGCTTCCAGTCGAATGGAATGCGGTTCTTTTTTATGCCTTCCAACGTCTTAGCATATTGGTGAAGCCGAAGCAAGGAATGTAAAAGTTGAATTTTATAAATACGATAGAAACGTCAATAAGCAAGAAATAAAGCCACTTGCAGACGGTATACCTTCAAGAATTAATTCCAACCAAACGGTTAGAAATTTGCTGCTACTATATGCAGATACAGCTCCCCCTTCGAAATTGTTATGACTTAGGAAGGCGATTTCCAAAACGAAAATAAACTTGAAACGACTTTAAGTTAGAAGCAGACAGGCAAAATGCCCGTCTTTTATTTTGCAGATTTCTTCGCAAATATTTCTAGTTATAGTAAAATCAAAAACAGTGTTATTTGAGAGGAGATACATAAATGAATAAGAATGTTTATACACACGGCAAACGTTACGGTAAAGAAGAAATCCAACCTGCTATCGTTGAATTTATGAAGCAAAAAGGCGGCGAAGTTTCTCATGAAGAAGTTTCGGATTTTATCTTTAATAGATTCGGAATTCGTTTCGGTGAAATTAATCATGTCATGTGGCAGCTACGCAAAGACGATAGCCGTGTCGTAAAAGGTAAACGGGGTTATTCGAAAGTAGTAGAATAAATGAGTTATGTATCGTATCATAAAATGGTACACATAACCAAATCGATATATTAAAGGGGTCGATACGCATGAAAACAGAAGCAGAAAAGAAAACGATATCTGTTCCGTTAAATATTTGGCTAAATGAAAGTAATGGACATATTCATATGAACGTTGGAGGAAAACTGACTAGCGTTACCAATGACCCTACGTCTAAACGCGGAAACCCTTCGCTATATGGAATATTAGAAGAACAACTTCGTCAAGCAGGAAAAATTAAATAAACGTTTGGGGCGTTTCGTTATGGAACGCTCTTTTGTTGTAATGAAAAAGCCGTCCTTATGTAATGGACGACTATCAAACAATTAATTTTCTATTTGATAAAGCTGACGAAGAAATGAATGGACATTCTCCAAAAACTCCAAGCAAAAACCACTATCCAAAATGATACGCCCTTCCTCTTGATCTACAAAGTCAATTGCCTTAATTGAGTTTTCCAAATTTGCTCTATCACTTGATCTAGATATAACTCCGTTACAATGTACTATGCAATTGCGTATACGAATAGCATGTGTAATATATTGCCATTCTTTTGTACTCTTAGGAACGTCAAGACCTAAATCTTTTTTTAGATAGTCAACAGCCTTCTTAACACTCCAAAAATTAGGATTCCCATTAGAATTAGCATTAGGTGCACATAATTCAACAATTTTATCTTCAAGAAAAGAATAAATACTTACGAATAAGGAATTGCGCATAATTCTTGGGAAGTCTTTACTATATTGTATTGCTTCATCGATATAGTGATCCCAATATTCGTCTACTATTTCTTCTGGTAAATCTTTTGCTCCGTCTTCAAAAAAAGATAATTCTTTCTGAAATGAACTTTCTATGTATTTGGCATAGTCACGAAATGAGTCAACTTCAAATCCCATCAAAGTCAAATGGATGTTTTTCATAAATTTATTTTTTATCAATTCTTTTACTCCTTTAACTAAAAAATCGTTCAGGTGATATAATACAATTATACTATATATTACAAGGTGGAGATTAACCATGAAAGACTTTTTCAGTGAAAGAGAGCAAGGAAAAAGAGAACTAAAGTCAGAGACTATTTGTGTTGCAGTTTACAATGGCATAATGAATACTTTTAGAAAATACACAAAGAATTTCGCTCAAGAATTCCCAATAAACTGTGATGACAATGGTGCTGTCTATGAAACGAATGTTCAATTATTAAATGTTTCAATTAAATCATATATACCTAACATGAAAACACCCGTACAATTAAAAGACAACGACTACTTTGATCCCGAGGATATAATCGAAGAAGATGAAAAGTATAATTTGTTGGACTTTATAGAATACTGCTATTCAAAGATAGTAGATGTTGAGGAATACGATTATCATAGTTATTATAGACATCACCACCTTCATTTCCCAAAAACACAGGTTGCAAAGGAAAGTTTCAGAGATGAAGTTAACCGAATCTTTCAAAGAAATGGACTTGTCTTCTACCTAGACAAAGATGGAGCAATTAAGCGTCAATTACCTGCGGACATGAATAATTTACTCGAGAATCTAATTGTTCATTCAGCTGACGAAAAATTAAATGAGCTTGTAAATAAGGCGATCCAATATATTCGTAAGCCTCAAGCAGAAGACCGTAATATTGCACTTGAAAAAATTTGGGACGCTTTTGAACGAATAAAAACCATTTACGTGCCTGAGAATAAAAAGACATCTTCGATTCAATTAATCCAAAATGTATCTGGACAGACTCGAGGCTTCGATAATATGTTAGATATTGAATTTAAAGCTTTAACCGCCATAGGAAACAATTATCAAATTCGTCATTTTGAAACGAATAAAATAGCAATCGAATCAATGAAACAGGTCGACTATTTGTTTTATAGAATGATTGCCTTAATTGACTTATGTATGAGCGATATAAATGTACCAACCTCAGTATAAATACTAACGTAATTCACTGGGAAAGCCTCTTTTAAAAGGACGTGATTAATCGTGAATAAGCATATAAAAAACCGATTGCTTATTCGTTCAATCGAAGCACATAAACGAATACTAGCCGAAGGACAAAACGTTGACCTTGCTTCCATCTCTTACGAAGAAGGAACTCCTTTTGAACGTGTTCACGAATACAACGCTTTTACAATCTTGACGAAATTGCAATTCCCGAAGGACGAAGTCTTGAACATTGAAAGCAAATCACGCCAATATCTTGACGAAATTGCGGTGAAAGAACTTCTAGCCGAAGAAATCATTCAATTGTTGATAGAATATCGGAATGAAATCGCCAATTCATAAGGGTTGGCGTTTTTTTGCATACATGAAAGAATGCCTTTCATGTCGTCTTAATTTCGCCAATTACTTCCCTTTCGAATATCATAAGCTTCCAACGTAACAAATCACCTTAGAATCGAAATACAAGCTTTTATTTTCCCTCGTTATCACATTGACTGTCAATCTTCGAATAATATTTATTCATTAGTTCATTTATTTTTCGATTTGTATTTCTAATTGCTTCGGGGCTGGGTTCATTTGTAGATGAAACAGTAACTATCAACCCATTTTTTCTGTATGTGATTGGTTTTATTTTCTTCCGATTTTCTCTCATTATTTTTTTCTCCCTTCAGTTATGATTCAAGCCAATTATAAAACGTAACTTTCGGACGTTTTGGTTCAGTTGCTTCCTTAAACATTCGAACGGCTTCTTCTCGGACAAACGAACCCATTTCTTCGAATCCTTTGCCGAAGTTATCTATAACAAACAAATCAAATTCACGTTGCTTTTCTTCATGCTTGCGGCGTTGGTCTTCTTCAACACGTTGTTTCACCGCAAAACGACGGATTTCATTGGCAAGCACTTTTTCGCAATATGCCGAAAAGGATTTGATTTGTAAGCCTTGCTTTACTTTGTCGCCAACTTTTAATCCAAGATAACGTACAATATTTTTCAGTTTGCCGTCAATATCAATCGTTGTTGATAACTTGGACACTTTTTCAATAATTGATTGGTTATTGCTAATAATATGTTTTTCTTGTTTTGGTGATTCTTTAACAATTGGTTCGAAGTCATCAATTAGGTTCAAACCGTTGTCTCCGTTGGTTTCGTTTGCTTCCCTTGCTGTAACCCTCTGCTGTAACCGTTCAAGGCAAAAGGGAAGAATACGCATGACTTTTACACTCGGACGACCTGCCTTCGTTTTAGTTCGCACGGAATCAACGACGCCAAATTTCTCCAATGCCTTTAACGCTTTATTGATAGTCTTACGTGAATATCCCGTTTGCTCTGCAATTGTAGCTTGTTTCATAAACGACAAACCCACGCAACGAAGCGAAGCCTTTCCAAGACAAAGAAGAACGTCGACGATGCTTTGCGGCACGTCATGACGAATAAAATCAATGTATTCATAGATAGACTTGTCCATTTCATACTTATCGGAAAAGGATTCATATTGTCTTAGTTCTTGGAAGTTAATCGCGGTGAATCTCGTCATTGTGTATTGCCTCCTTTAAAATAGTTTTTCAATTGGTGAAAACTTGCGGTGGCTTGCATAGATCTCATTCGAAAACATATTTACATAATTTCGAACCATGTCCATTGTCGTATGACCAAGCACTTGTTGAAGTGTGAACACGTCTGCACCATTTTGAACCGACATCTTTGCGAATGTATGTCTAAACGTATGCGGCGAACAACGAACGTCCTTTATCCCTGCCATGCGTCCATATTTGGAAATGTTCACCTGAACAGCTCTAATTGCTATTGGTTCATTATCGATATTAATGAACAAAAAACTATGATCGACTGAACCTCGAATCTGTAAATACGTAGACAATTGTTTCCTCATAGTCCGTTGGATTGGGACGTTTCTTTCCCTCAAGCCTTTCGGCTGCCTTATCGTTACAACTCCGTCGTTCCAGTTGATATCTTTAACGCTGATTCCGCAAAGTTCTTTCACACGGACGCCTGTTTCAAGTAAAAACATCATCATTGTATAATCACGAAGCCCCGTGAAAGAAGTTCGGTCGGGTTGCCTTAGTAATGCGTGAATTTGGTCACGGCTAAATGTTTGGATTATCGTTTTCTTTTGTTTGACTAACTTCAACGGCTTGGCGGGATTTTTTACAATTAAACATTCACGTTCAAGGAAATTGAAGAACGAGCGAATTGCCCGAAGGTTGGCGTTGATAGTCGTTTCTTTTAAACCATCATCAAACATGCGAAGAATATGATCTTCAAGTATCTTTGTTGTAATTGTTACGGGTGAAGTTTCTATTCCAAGAGATTCAAGCCGTTTGATAAACTTAAATAATTCGTTCTTGTAGTATTGAATTGTATGGTCGGATAGATTTCGAATTTTACAATCTCGAAGGAATAAATGAAAAGTATGCTCGAATGAATCGAAGCTGGTGTTCGAAGAATCGGAAGGTTGGATAATTTTATTTGAACGTCGTACCATTACCGAAAACCCCTTTCGTTTGGTTTATCGAATAATGTATCGTCACACTTCGTATTATTAGTTCGCACGATTTTTCACGCCCTAAAAACACAAAAAAGACGCTTTTCCTTTCGGAAAAACGCCTCTATTTCGCATATGTATAAGTACCGATGGTCGGGGTCGAACCGACACTCCCGAAGGAACACGATTTTGAGTCGTGCGCGTCTGCCAATTCCGCCACATCGGCAAAATAAAAAAGGCAAGTTAAAATTATAAATGGTGCCGAGGGCCGGACTTGAACCGGCACGGTAGTCACCTACCGCAGGATTTTAAGTCCTGTGTGTCTGCCAATTCCACCACCCCGGCAGCTTGTAAATAAATGGAGGCGGCAACCGGATTTGAACCGGTGATAAAGGTTTTGCAGACCTCTGCCTTACCACTTGGCTATGCCGCCATTTACTCAAGACTAAATAACTTTATTAAAATTGGAGCGGAAGACGAGGTTCGAACTCGCGACCCCCACCTTGGCAAGGTGGTGTTCTACCACTGAACTACTTCCGCATATATGGCTGGGCTAGCTGGATTCGAACCAACGCATGACGGAATCAAAATCCGTTGCCTTACCGCTTGGCGATAGCCCA
>NZ_JBHZOT010000017.1:0-59118 GCF_042787735.1 Priestia sp. YIM B13490 | reverse complement strand
TTAGGCACGCCGCCAGCGTTCATCCTGAGCCAGGATCAAACTCTCCGAAGAAATGTTTGACTTGCTCAATTTAAAAATAAAATTTAACGTTGACGTTTGTCGCTTTGTTCAGTTTTCAAAGTTCAACCGTCGCTCTTGAGCGACTTTTTTATATTAACAAATTGTCGTTCATTTGTCAATAACTTTTTAATATTTTATTTCTGATGAATTGCGATTGTTTTCCAATCACCCATCAGCGACATTTAATAATTTAACATCTGTACTATATAAAGTCAACACTTTTTAAAAAGTTTTTTTCGTTTTACCAAAAAACCTTATTTACTTCCCTGTTTTCACTGAACCTTAGCAAGATCTTTGAAAGGATTTGGTACTTCTCTTGAATGTTTCGTTCAAGAACTACATGATTCAAACTTTGTTGAAAAGCAACGTTTGTTCTTTTCATTTCTTCTCTGAGTAGTGCTTCTAACTCTAAACACTCCACTTGATTAAATAAACAAATTTTCATTGATTCACCTGCTTTTTGCGACATTGATTCTCAAAACATCAAAATAAAATCAGTCGTTCTTTTCCTTACCTGTTATTAATTGTAGACAAAACGCATACAAATTAGACAAGTACTACTTATTAAATGAGGTGACAAAATGAATATGTTTTATACTATTCGAGCCAAAAGAATCAAACAAACAATGCTTATCGTAGTTGCTGCTTTGTTTACAAGCTTTTTTCTTTATGCTCAACAGACGTTTCACTTTCCTGTGTTTTCAACAGATAACGGTCCACGAGCTGTTTATAAGGCGGATGATAAAAATCCCGAAGTCGCTCTTACATTTAACATCAGCTGGGGAGACGAAAGAGCTATTCCTATTCTAAATGAACTGAAAAAACAGCATATTGAACATGCTACTTTCTTTTTATCTGCTTCATGGGCTGAACGTCATCCAGATGTTGTAGAGCGCATAAAAAAAGAAGGCCACGAAATTGGCACAATGGGCTATGACTATACTTCCTATACAAGCCTAAAACCTAATGAAATTAGACAAGATCTTGCAAAATCAAAGAAAGTCTTTGATTCCCTAGGACTTAAAGATGTTCACCTTCTTCGGCCTCCTAACGGGCAATTTAATAAAGACATCTTAAAATTAACAGCGGATATAGGATATACAACCGTGCACTGGAGCATCGACTCTAAAGACTGGACAAATCCAGGAGTTGAAAAGATTGTATCGAATGTCACAAAACCCTTAGATGGGGGAGATATTATCTTGCTGCACGCGTCTGACTCCGCTCAACAAACAGCAAAGGCTATTCCATATATCAAGAATTCATTACAAAATAAAAAAGTCTCAAACGTAAGTGTTTCAACATTAATTTCAAATTCAAAAACCCAAGTAAAAGATATCCGCTAAGATCTATTCGCACTGTATATGGAAAGCAAAAGCAGACAAATATACTATTTGTCTGCTTTTGCTATTCTTTCGTGCGTAAGAAGTTTCGGCAAAATAAGAAGTTGATACATATTACAAATTAGAAGTGGAAACACCATAAGGTAAAGCCAGCTTTCTTCGTTCGTTCGCAGCGCAGGGAACCATTCAATTGTCGTTACAACAATCATAAAAAACAGCGCTGGTACAAAAGCCTCTTTATTCGTCTGCTTTTTCTTTGCATACGCCACTAACAACCCTACCGCTAACAAGAAAACGCTTAACAAAATATACTTGCCTATGCCTTCTCCCGGTTGTTGAAAGAACTTATATCGAAAATAAGCAACGTCAAATAATACAAATAAAACAAATACAATTTGAACCGATTTCCAAAGTGATGCAGATTTAAAAATTCCCAACCCAAATCGGTGAATAGTTAAATATGCAAAAAACCCCATTTGACTAATTAAACTAAAAATAAACCCTACGCCTACGAGCCATGTTAAAACAGCAACAATTTCTCCTATCTTTCCTTGTTGAAATAAGTGACCGTATTCCCCCCAGCGCACCGCAAATCCAACAAAAGCTGTACTTATCCCCCCGACAGCTAACGTGGTTAGAAATAGACGAACCCAATTTCGACTATTCACTTCCATCTCCCCCATAAGTTACAAAATTGTACCTTTTCATAAATTGTACCAATCACGTTTTGAAAAATCTAGAGCTCTTTTATGAATAAAAAACCTTGATTATCTCATATTAAGCGTAAGCATATTAGGAAAGGAGCTCATTACTATGAAAAAGCGACTCATGCTCCTCATTTATATAGGAATGTGTATGCTTTTAGCTACAGCCTGTGCACCGCAAGATGAAGAGAACAATGGTATGGATTATGATCAAACAAAGAAAATGGTTGTTGATATTTTAAAAACAGATGAAGGAAAAAAAGCAGTCGAGGCAATTATGAAAGACCCTTCTGTTAGACAAGATATTTTAATGGATCAAAACGCGATAAAAGATACAATTTCTCAAACCCTAGTCTCAGATAAAGGCGTGGAATTTTGGAAAAAAGCCATGGATGATCCGAAGTTTGCTGAAAGCTTTGCTAAAAGTTTGGAAAAAGAAAATAAGACGGTCATCAAACAACTGATGAAAGATCCTGAATATCAAGGAATGCTTCAAGATGTTTTAAAGGATCCGGCTATGGAAAAAGAAGTACTGACTGTTTTAAAGAGTAAAGAATATCGCACTTATTTACAAAAGATTATGACCGAAACGTTTGATAGCCCTCTTTATCAATCTAAAATTCAAGACATTCTTTTGAAAGCCGCTGAAGAAACACAAGGTGGACAAAAACAAAGCAGCGACGATGGTGGTTCTTCTTCCTCTGGATCTGATTCAGGCGGAGAACAGCAACAGCAGTGATTAAATACGCATCTCATATGAGGTGCGTATTTAATTATGTCATTTATTTTTATTAAAAAACCTAAATAACTTCTTTATATTTTTTAATACTTAGTATTTTTATTGGAATTGTAAACTTTAATTCTTAGCTTTATGGTAAAATATTAGAAATTAACACAATCGTTTTATAGCAAAAGGAGGGAATTCGATGGAATTTCGCGTTATTAAAACGTTTCAAACCATTGTTCGTTTAGGAAGCTTTCAATTAGCCGCTGAATATTTAAAGTACTCTCAGCCTACCATTACACTGCACATTCAAAAGTTGGAATCCGAACTAGGATTTAAGCTTTTAGAACGAGGAAAAAGCATAAAACTTACTGAAGCAGGTAAAATCTTTTACGAGCGGGCAAATATTTTACTAAAGGAATATGAATATCTAAATAACACCTTAAAGGATTATTCAACAGGCGAAGCTGGCACTATCCGTATAGGTGCTGCAGAGCCTACAGCAAGCAGTCGACTGCCTTCCATTCTCTCATTATTTAAAAAAAGATATCCCAACACAGAAATTAGCTTACTCGTTGCAGACGAAAAGCATCTTCATCAACATATACGCAATCAAGAAATTGATTTCGCGATTGGCACTGTCTCAGAATCGTTCAGAGATATAGAATTTGAGGCACTACTAACGGAAAAACTTGTGCTGCTACTACCATTCAATCATGCTCTAACAAAAAGAAAAACAATCTTTGCAAAAGATTTAATACACGAAACGCTGATTACAGCTGGGCACTCTTCCGTTCAAAAGAAAATTGAGCAGCTAATCTTTGAACGAACAGGCCAACTGCCTGCTAAAGTCCAGTTAGGCACTATTAGCACACTTCAGCATTTTGTAAAAGAAAACTTAGGAGTAGCCGTTGTTCCACAAATAAGCGCAACTCTTCCGCCAGATCAAGTGGTGGTTAAAACGATTCATGACTTGCATGAGGGGCCTGCAATCGGCATTTTAAAGCACCAGTCTCACACCGTAAGTACAGCCGGAAAAACATTTTTAGCTCTCTTAAAACAAAACCTTGCATTTGATTTAAAAAAGGCGCAGATTGAACTCTCTGTATAATAGCAAAAAGCACGCGCTGTTCGAGCGCGTGCTTTTCGTTATTTTCCTGTTGCTGCTTTTTCATTTTCGCAAATAAATGCAATCTTGCTTGCAATCTCTCCATATATTTTACCTAAACGATGCGATTCATCGTAAATGGAAGGTGCAAAATCTTCTTCATTCCAGTCAGGCTGACTTAACGGAAGCTGTCCTAACAGCTCTGTCTGAAGTTCCTCAGCGAGTTTTGGACCTCCGCCTTTACCAAATACATACTCTTTTTCCCCTGTTAGCTGGCTTTCAAAGTAGGCCATATTTTCTACAACTCCAATTACCTCATGGTCGGTTTTCAAAGCCATAGCACCCGCTCTAGCTGCAACAAATGCCGCTGTAGGATGTGGTGTTGTAATAATCACTTCTTTACAAGCAGGAAGCATAGAGTGAACGTCTAATGCGACATCACCTGTTCCGGGAGGTAAGTCTAGTAGAAGATAATCTAATTCTCCCCATTCAACTTCTGTAAAAAAGCTTGTCAACATTTTTCCAAGCATAGGTCCTCGCCAGATAACAGGTGAATTATCTTCTACAAAGAAGCCCATGGAAATAACTTTTACTCCGAAACGGTCAACTGGGATAATCTTTTCACCTTCTACTACAGGACGCTGTGTGATTCCCATCATATCTGGAACGCTGAATCCATAAATGTCAGCATCAATTAAACCAACTTTCTTTCCTAAACGAGCTAGAGAAACGGCCAAGTTAACAGAGACTGTTGATTTACCAACGCCTCCTTTACCGCTAGCAATAGCAATAAATTCAGGCGCATTCGGACTAGTTAGTAAGTTGCCAGTATTCGGCTGCTCAGCGCGGTACTGCTGAAGTTCCTCAGGCGTAAACTCAACAAATCGCAGTCCAACCGACTGTACACCTGCTTTTTTTAATTCTTCTACAATTGTGCCTTGAAGGCTCAGCTGTTCACTAGTACCTGTTTTTGCAACAGCAATCTTCAGGCTTATATGCTGTTTTTCAGATTTAATCGTTATTTCTTTAATCGCATCTGTTTCTGATAGTTTTTTATTTAAAAATGGATCTGTAATTTCCCCTACTACTTCTTTTACTTGCTTTTCCGTTAGCATACTCCCACCACCATGTTAAAATCTATTTATTTATACTATCAAGTATATCATACATATTAGATTTTTCTGAATAGAAGGATGCTATGCTTTTTATTTCGGCTTTTCTCCAGTAAAATACCGGCTGACTCCTTCATAAACGGATTCAGCTAACTTTTTTTGATAGCGTTTCGATTGAAGCATTTTACGTTCTGTAGGATTTGATAAGAACCCTACTTCAACCAAAGCACCGGGTGGCTTAGAATGCTTAAGAAGGTAAAGAGTTTGAATAGCTTTTGCTTCACGAGTCGTATTGTCCAGGTTATTTCTTAGCTCTTGTTGAATGAGTTTGGCCACTTGCTCGTTTTCTTTTAGGGATCCGTAATAGAAAGTTTGAGCCCCTCTCCACGCAGAGGATGGAATAGCATTCAAGTGAATACTTAAGTACAAATCAGCATTGGATTTATTAATCATCGTTAAGCGATTTTTTAAGTCTTCTACTTTTCTGCGACTGTATCCTCTTGTATCTTTGGCCGCTAAGTCTTCGTCTTTTTCTCTCGTCATAATAACAAGTGCCCCTTGCTCTTGTAGATAGTCCCGAAGCATTAATGAAATTTTAAGAGTTATTTCTTTTTCAAGCACTTCATCCTCTCCTACCGCTCCTCCATCAACACCGCCGTGTCCAGGATCTAGTACAATAACTCTCCCGCTAAGAGGGAGTGAAAGCGAACCGGATGATGTTCTATGATCTATCTGATATTGTACAATGACAAAAAGAACGAGAAGCGCTATAATTGTGCTCATTATTTTTACTTTAGACATTTTATCCCTTCCCTTCTTGCCTCACCTATTTATTTCTATATGGGACAAGAACGGGAATTATGAGTACTTTTTAATGCAAACGTAACCGACGTCTTTTTTCTGCGGTACGATAACCTTCTTTCCACCAGTCTTGCACATATCCTTGACACAAATAATACAGACCGTCTTGATAAAGATCTGTTACAGACATGCTGACGGCTCCGTACAATGTATCAATTAAAAGAGACTCTTCTTGCTTACTGTGCTTCTGAAAGTCTTCGTAGCCTTTACCACGTTTACTCACCCGGGCACCTAATAAAAATGATTCGATGGCAATATCAAGACAGTACTCCTCCACATGTTCGTCTCCTAGCATATTCCACTGAAACATGGGATGAAAATAACGGCGCAGCCTCTCTTGAAGTAAATCAAACGACAGTTCTCTTAGGACTTTGCGTTCATATTTCATTTCTTTTTCATAACGTTTTTCTTTTAAATATGTAACCTCGTTCACCATAACGCCTCCCTTTTTTACATATTGTCTGCACAAGCCTTCGTCTCATACGCAAACAACAAATAAAAAAAGCCTTGGTCCAAAGACCAAGGCTTGAAACGTAATATAAAATTAACGTTTTGAGAATTGTGGTGCACGACGAGCGCCTTTAAGACCGTATTTTTTACGTTCTTTCGCACGAGCGTCACGAGTTAATAGACCAGCACGTTTTAATGTTCCACGGTATTCAGGGTCTGCTTCTAATAAAGCACGAGAGATTCCGTGACGAATAGCGCCAGCTTGACCTGCATAACCTCCACCATTAACGTTTACAAATACGTCATAGTTACCTACAGTTTCAGTTAAAGCAAGTGGTTGTTTTACTACTTCACGTAGTGCAGCAAATGGAATGTATTCTTCGATTTCACGACCGTTGATTGTTACGCGACCGTTACCTGGTACTAAACGTACACGAGCAACAGAGCTTTTACGACGACCAGTTCCGTAATATTGTACCTGTGCCAAGATAATAACCTCCTCTTATTAATTATCCGCGAAGTTCGTAAACTTCTGGTTTTTGTGCTTCATGTGGATGTGTTTCACCAGCATACACATGTAATTTTTTGAACATTTGACGGCCTAGGCTACCTTTTGGAAGCATGCCTTTGATTCCTAATTCAAGCATTTTCTCAGAGTAGTTAGTACGCATTTCTAATGCTGTACGTTGTTTCAAACCACCTGGGTGCATGCTGTGACGGTAATAAATTTTATCAGTTAATTTTTTACCTGTTAGTTCGATTTTTGACGCATTGATAAGGATCACGTGATCACCAGTATCAACATGTGGTGTAAAAGTTGGTTTATGTTTACCGCGTAAGATTGATGCTACTTCACTTGCTAAACGACCTAAAGTTTTACCTTCAGCATCGACAACATACCATTTACGCTCTACTTCGTTTGCTTTCGCCATGAAAGTTGTACGCATGAGTTTCCCTCCTAATTTTCATCATCAATTATAAAATTATTTCAACCTTCTATTTCAACACGATTAATTTCCGGGGCTAACCGTGGGGTTAAAATACATACCATATGATATATTATATCTTTAAGCTACTAATGTCAAGAAAATGTTACACCAGGTTTAGTTGTCATAGAAAACGCGCCATAAATATAGTCCTTGCGAAGGCGCAGTTTTTCCTGCACGAGGACGTGATTTGCTTTCTAGAATATCTTTTATAGCATCTGGTTCAATACGGCCTTGTCCCACTTCTAAAAGCGTTCCAACAAGAATACGAACCATATTATACAGAAAGCCACTTCCAACGAATCTAAACACAAGCTGACTATTCTCTTCATACATATCAATCTTGTAAATCGTACGAATCTTATCTTCCACTTCTGTTCTCGCTGAACAAAAGCTTGTAAAGTCGTGTGTACCGAGTAAATATGTGATGGCTTTTTTCATTTTTGAGTAGTCTAATGGATAAGGGTAATGGTATGCATAAGAACGAGTGAAAGGATTTCGATCTTCGCCGCGCAAAATATGATAGCGATACTCTTTTGAAGTAACGTCATACCGGGCGTGAAAATGTGCATCAACTTCACATACATTCTTCATTACAATATCATCTGGTAGCATTGAATTCAATGCTTTTTTCCACTTATCACATGGAATATTTAGGTTTGTATCAAAATGAATGACTTGCCCCTGTGCATGAACATTTGTGTCCGTTCGTCCAGAGGCGTAAATCGGAACTTTTTTGTTATGCATTTTCTCTAAAACGGCTTCAATCTCCAGTTGAACAGTTCGCTTATTGGGCTGAACTTGATAACCTGAAAAGTGTGTACCGTCGTATGCAACTATACATTTTAAACGTTTCATCTTTTCACCAAACAATCTTTACGTTCTAATCAGCACTAAAACAACTGCTACTGCCAGCAGAAGTAAAAGCATAATTGTATCTATGCTTCCCCATTTCAATTGACGATACTTTGTACGCCCTTCTCCGCCTTTATAACCCCTTGCCTCCATGGCAATAGCTAGCTCTTCAGCACGCTTAAATGAACCTATAAATAGAGGAACAAGTAAGGGAACGACAGCTTTCAAACGATCCCTAAGGGGGCCGCTGCTAAAGTCCACTCCTCGTGCTGTCTGCGCTTTAATAATTTTATCTGTCTCTTCCATCAATGTAGGAATAAAGCGAAGAGAAATGGACATCATTAAAGCTAATTCGTGTACGGGAAGCTTAAGCTTTTTAAATGGATTCAGCAAGCTTTCCATTCCATCTGTTACTTCAATAGGCGTAGTCGTTAAAGTTAGCATCGTCGTAATTAAAATTAAGAACAAGAAGCGCAAGGAAATTAAAAGACCTTGAATAAGGCCGCCTTTATAGACAGAAAACCATCCCCATTCAAACAAAAGAGGACCTTCCTTTGTCATAAAAATGTGCAAAAGAAACGTGATGATAATAATAAACATAACGGGCTTTAACCCTCTTAAAATAAACGAGACGGGCACTTTACTCATGGCCACTATCATAAGGGTATACACACCTAAAAAAGCATAGCCGATAGGATTATTTGCTAAAAACACAATTAATACATACGCAAATACGAGAAGCAGCTTGGCCCGAGGATCCATTCGATGGACAACCGAATGACCCGGCACATACTTACCAATAATGATTGAGTTCATCATAATCGTTCACCTTGCTGCATAAGGTGCTGCACTTTCTCTACCACCTCAGAAAAGGTAATAACCGTATCCGATGCTTCAAGCTGAAATTTCTCTTGCAGCTTCAGCATAAAGCGAAGCGATTCTGGAACATCCAATCCATATTCTTTTAACTGCGTATGCTGACCAAATACTTCTCTAGGTGACCCTTTCATCGCAATCGTTCCCTTATTCATCACAATTAGCTCATCTGCGTACATAGCTGCATCTTCCATGCTGTGAGTCACGAGAATCGTCGTCAAGCCTTTTTCTTTATGAAGACGATAAATCATATTCATAATTTCTTGACGCCCTCTAGGGTCCAATCCAGCAGTTGGCTCATCTAAAATTAGCACACTAGGATTCATCGCTAGAATACCTGCTATCGCTACACGACGCATTTGTCCACCACTCAAATCAAAAGGAGATCTGGCGAGAATGTCTTCTGGCAATCCTACTAACTTGATAAGCTCTCTTGCTTTTTGCTTTGCTTCTTTTTCCGAAACGCCATAATTCATTGGTCCAAAAGCTATATCTTTTTCCACCGTTTCTTCAAAAAGCTGATGTTCTGGAAATTGAAACACCACGCCTACTTGCTGACGAATAGCTTTTAAATTCTTTTCTTTTCGATTGGCTTTAATGGTGCGCTCACCGATTTGAATTTCACCAGCAGTTGGCTTCAATAAGGCATTCAGATGCTGTATGATTGTTGATTTCCCAGAACCAGTATGGCCAATAACAGCCAAAAATGTACCTGATTGAATGTTTAAATTTAAGTCATGTAGAGCAATTCGTTCAAATGGTGTATTAACTTGATAACGGTGCTCTACTTCTTTGAATATAATGTCCATAGTTCGTCCACCAAGTCCTCATCTGTTAAATGAATTTTTGATAAAGGAATTCCTACGGAAGCAAAACGATGGCTTAGTTTAACGGAAAACGGCAAGTCTAGTCCAATATCCGTTAACTTGGAACCTAATGCAAATACTTCGCGTGGAGTACCTGTTGCATAGATCTTCCCTTTGTTCATCACAACGACTCTGTCAGCCATTGCTACTTCATCTAAATCGTGAGTAATTGAAATAACCGTCAGTTGTTTTTCTTCTTTTAATTTTCTAACAGTTTCAAGTACTTCAGTTCGCCCAATAGGATCTAACATAGATGTTGCTTCATCTAGAATGATGACAGATGGCTGTACGGCAATTATACCCGCAATGGCCACACGCTGTTTTTGTCCACCTGATAGCTGATGAGGCTCTTGATCCAGAAAAGCACTCATATTGACCATTTCGATTGCTTCAGGTATACGTTTTTCCATAATCTCAAATGGAATCCCGTTGTTTTCAAGCCCAAAAGCAATATCGTCTTGAACGGTTGAGCCAACAAATTGATTATCTGGATTTTGAAACACCATTCCAATCTGCTTGCGCACATCCCATATTGTTTCTTCAGATAAAAGAGTATCGCCCACTCGAACCGTTCCTTTTTCAGGTAGCAAAAGGCCGTTTAGAATTCGTGCCAGCGTCGACTTACCAGATCCATTATGTCCAGCTATCGCTAACCATTCACCTTTATAAGCAGAGAGAGAAAGGTGATCTAATGTTAGGTCTGCTTCAGGATCGTATCGAAAGCATAAATCTTTTACCTCTAAAGACATTTCTTTCAACGCTATCTTCCTCTCAGCTTTTTCTATTGCAGCATTGCCTACATTGATTTTTTACGCTATTTACCCAGTTTTAGGTATAAAAAAAGGGCAACGACTAGTTACACACTGTCTCGCCCTTTTCTATCTGTATTAAAAATATTAAACTAATTCAATGATAACCATTGGAGCACCGTCACCACGGCGAGGTCCAACTTTTAAGATACGAGTGTAACCGCCTTGGCGATCTTCGTAGCGAGTAGCAATATCGCTGAATAGTTTTTGTAAAGCGCTTTGACCAGCTTCTTCGTTAGCTACTTCATTACGGATGTAAGATGCAGCTTGACGACGAGCGTGTAGATCTCCACGTTTACCTAAAGTAATCATTTTTTCAACAGTTGAACGTAATTCTTTTGCACGAGCTTCAGTTGTCTCAATGCGTTCACTGATGATTAAATCAGTTGTTAAATCACGAAGAAGCGCCTTGCGTTGTGCGCTTGTACGACCTAATTTACGGTAAGACATGTGAGGTCCCCTCCTTTGTTAAGTAGTTAAACAGGTAGATATAATCAGTCGTCCTTACGTAGACCCAAACCTAATTCTTCAAGTTTAGCTTTAACTTCTTCTAAAGATTTACGGCCTAAGTTACGAACTTTCATCATATCTTCTTCTGTTTTATTAGCAAGCTCTTGTACAGTATTGATGCCTGCTCGTTTTAAGCAGTTGTAAGAACGAACAGATAAATCCAGTTCCTCGATCGTCATCTCTAGAACTTTTTCTTTCTGGTCTTCTTCTTTTTCTACCATAATCTCTGCTTTTTGAGCTTCATCTGTTAAGTTAACGAAGATATTTAAGTGTTCAGTTAGAATCTTTGCACCTAAAGCAACAGCTTTTTCTGGCTCGATGCTACCGTCAGTCCAAACATCCAACGTTAACTTATCGTAATTTGTCATTTGACCAACACGAGTATTCTCTACATAATACGATACGCGAGTAACAGGCGTATAGATTGAATCAATTGGAAGTACACCAATTGGTTGGTCTTCACGCTTGTTAGCATCGGCAGGATTATAACCTCGACCTGTGCGAGCAGTAAGTCTCATACGGAAATGAGCATCTGACTCAAGTGTTGCAATATGAAGATCCGGATTTAGAACTTCGATATCGCTGTCTGCTTGAATGTCAGCAGCCGTTACTGTACCAGGACCTTTAACATCGATCTCAAGTGTTTTCTCTTCATCAGAGTAAATCTTTAACGCTAACTTTTTAACGTTTAAAATGATGTTTGTTACATCTTCAACAACTCCAGGAACTGTTGAAAATTCATGTAATACACCTTCAATTTGAATAGATGTTACAGCTGCACCAGGGAGTGAGGATAATAGGATACGACGTAAGGAGTTACCCAAAGTAGTACCATATCCACGCTCAAGTGGTTCGACGACGAATTTACCGTACTTTCTATCATCGCTGATTTCTACCGTTTCGATTTTTGGCTTTTCAATCTCTATCAATATAAACCCTCCTTCAAAACGTCGAAACCTCGGCTAGACGGCTGATTTCTCAAATGCCTAACCGAAATTCCCTATTAGACAGTTCCCGAATGTGCACAACAAATGGAAAACATTTCGTTGCATGAATAAATTCTACACCATCATCATTATAGACAACGAAATAGAATCTATACATATTAATTATACACGACGACGTTTTGGTGGGCGGCATCCGTTGTGAGGTACAGGAGTAACATCTTTAATAGCTGTTACTTCTAAACCTGCAGCTTGAAGAGCACGGATAGCTGCTTCACGACCAGCACCAGGGCCTTTAACTGTAACTTCAAGAGTTTTCATTCCGTTATCCATAGAAACTTTAGCAGCAGTTTCAGCAGCCATTTGCGCAGCAAATGGAGTAGATTTACGAGAACCTCTGAAGCCAAGTGCGCCTGCACTAGACCAAGCAATCGCATTACCGTGAACATCTGTAATTGTTACAATAGTGTTGTTAAACGTTGAGCGAATATGAGCTACACCAGCTTCAATATTCTTTTTCACGCGACGTTTACGTGTATTAGTTTTACGTGCCATCTGTTAATGACCTCCCTTACTAATTATTTCTTCTTGTTCGCTACAGTACGGCGTGGGCCTTTACGTGTACGAGCATTGTTTTTACTGTTTTGACCACGAACTGGTAAACTACGACGGTGGCGGATACCACGGTATGAACCAATCTCAATTAAACGTTTGATGTTTAAAGAAACTTCACGACGAAGATCGCCTTCTACTTTATAGCTATCTAAAATATCACGAATTTTACCTAATTCTTCTTCTGTTAAGTCACGAACGCGAGTATCTTCAGAAACTCCAGCTTCAGCTAGAACTTTTTCAGCAGTTGGACGACCAATACCGAAAATGTATGTTAATGAAATTACTACACGCTTGTCACGAGGAATATCAACACCAGCAATACGTGCCATATGAATAGTGCACCTCCTTATTGATTAACCTTGTTTTTGTTTATGCTTAGGGTTTTCACAAATTACCATTACTTTACCTTTTCTACGGATAACTTTACATTTTTCGCAGATTGGTTTAACTGATGGTCTGACTTTCATGTTTCATACCTCCTTGATAGTACGGAGTGCATAGGTTTTATTTGAAACGGTACGTAATTCTACCGCGAGTTAAATCGTATGGTGACAATTCTACAGTTACTTTATCACCAGGTAAGATTCGAATGAAATGCATGCGAATTTTTCCTGATACGTGAGCAAGTACTGTATGACCATTTTCTAATTCTACCTTGAACATAGCGTTAGGTAAAGTTTCAGCAACTGTACCTTCAACTTCAATTACATCGTCTTTTGCCATTAAAGTGCTCTCCTTTCTTTGAAACAGTAACAAGCTATCATTAAACGACTTAAAAAGAACCTGTTCTGAACATCCGGAGATCGTAATCATTAAATTCAAGATGATTGACGCTAATATACATCTTTACCATTTTAACAGCAATTCAGACGAAAAACGATCATCGTGAATTTAGATAATTACTGTTTACTGTCCAGTGCATCTAGCGAGGAATGGATAGAGATAACATCCTTTAACATTACAATGCTGTCAGAATTTCATATCCCGTCTCAGTAATTGCAATAGTATGTTCGAAGTGCGCACACATTTTACCATCTACTGTGACAACTGTCCAGTTATCAGGTAATGTTTTTACATATCGCATACCAGCATTCACCATTGGCTCAACTGCCAATACCATGCCTGGACGTAGACGCGGTCCTTTATTCGGTGGACCATAATGAGGTACTTGCGGATCTTCATGTAAGTCTTTGCCGACCCCATGGCCAACATATTCTCTTACAATCGAAAAGTTACGTGATTCTGCGTACTGTTGAATAGCATGTGAAATATTCGACAAACGCTCACCCGGCTTAGCTTCTGCTAATCCCTTGTAGAGAGATTGCTCAGTCACATTAAGCAGCTCTTGATTTTCTAATGAAATCTTTCCTACTCCATATGTCCAAGCTGAATCACCGTGATAGCCACCGAATTTAGCTCCGATGTCTAAACTGATGATATCTCCTTCATTAAGCTTGCGTTCACCCGGAATACCATGAACTAATTCTTCATTCACAGAAGCACATACACTGCCGCGAAAACCATTATACCCTTTAAAAGACGGAATTGCATCATGTTGACGAATAAAATTTTCAGCAATTGCATCCAATTCTATAGTCGTAATACCTGGAGCGATATGCTTTTTTAACTCTAGATGAGTTAAAGCCACGATTCGTCCAGCTTCACGCATGACCTCAATTTCCTCTGGTGTCTTGCAAATGATCATTGCTTAACCCCAGCAAGTAATTGACGAACATCCTCAAACACAATGTTAATATCTTGATTACCATTAATATTGCGTAGATAACCTTTTTCTTGATAGAAATCAAGTAGAGGTTGAGATTGTTTAACATTAACTGAAAGTCTAGTTGAAACCGTCTCAGCATTGTCATCTGCACGTTGGTAAAGCTCTCCGCCACATTTGTCACAAACTCCTTCTTTCGCAGGAGGATTGAATACTAAGTGGTAAGTAGCTCCGCAATCTTTACAAATGCGGCGTCCAGTAAGACGCTCCATTAAAATGCTTTGATCTACATCAATATTAATCACATAATCAATTTGCTTGTTTAGTTCTTTTGTAATTGTTTCAAGAGCTTCTGCTTGGGCTACTGTTCTTGGGAAGCCATCAAGTAAAAAGCCGTTTTCACAATCTTGTTTGTTTAAACGCTCGCGCACAATTCCAATTGTTACTTCATCAGGAACAAGGTTACCTTGGTCCATAAATGATTTAGCTTTTAAACCTAGTTGCGTTCCTTCTTTAATTGCAGCTCGGAACATATCTCCTGTTGAGATATGAGGGATATCGTAATGCTCAACGATTTTTTCTGCTTGAGTACCTTTCCCAGCACCAGGAAGGCCCATTAACACTAAATTCATTTCTTGCTTCCCCCTCAGTATCTTATCCGTTTAATGGGAAAGCAGCTTGCTTCCCACTAAACAGCTTTACTTAATAAATCCCTTATAATGGCGTTTCACTAATTGACTCTCAAGCTGTTTCATTGTCTCAAGAGCTACACCGACAACAATTAACAAACTAGTACCGCCGATCTGAGCAGATGATGGTAAGTTTGCAATTTTGATGAACAGAACCGGCAACACAGCAATTAACGCAAGGAATATCGAACCGATTAATGTCAGACGATATAACACTTTCGTTAAATAAGCTTGTGTGCTTTTACCAGGACGGATGCCTGGGATGTAGCCACCTTGCTTTTTCAAGTTCTCTGCTACTTGTTCAGGGTTAACTTGAACAAATGTATAGAAGTAACAAAAAGCAATGATTAACGCTACATACACTATCATACCAATTGGCTTAGTATAGTCAAATGTATTCTGAATCCACGTCGTTACATCATTTGGACCGAAAAATGATGCAATTGTTGGTGGTGTGATAATAAATGAAACTGCAAAGATAACAGGAATAACCCCAGCTGCATTTACTTTTAACGGTAAATGAGTGGATTGACCTCCAACAGGATTACGACCAGCTGAACCCTTTGCATATTGAATAGGAATTTTTCGTAGCGCTTGTTGGAAGTAAATAACCCCAACAATAATAGCTAAAACTGCAATCGCAATTAAAACTACCGTTACGATACGAATGAATAATTGATCCCCAACGTCTTCAAATTGCTGTGCATAAATTTGATTTAATGTTGTCGGAATACCAGCTGCAATCCCAGCAAAGATAATGATGGAAATACCGTTACCTACGCCTTTTGCAGTAATCTGCTCTCCTAACCACATTAAGAAGGCAGTACCTGCCGTTAACACTGTAGCAATTAGAAGATACGTAGAAATTCCTGGATTAGCGATCAATTGTCCGCCCGAAATATTGTTGAATCCTATAGACATACCTAAAGCCTGGATAAATCCAAGCACAATTGTTCCATAACGAGTTACTTGAGCTAATTTACGGCGCCCAACATCTCCCTGCTTTGACCATTCTGTAAACTTAGGTACAACATCCATCTGCAATAATTGGACGATGATGGATGCTGTAATATAAGGCATAATGCCCATAGCAAGAATGGAGAAGTTTTTTAACGCGCCGCCGCCAAATGTATTCAGAACCCCGAATACATTTAACCCATCTTGCAATTTTAGTACATCCGTATTAACACTTGGTACAGGAATAAATGTACCAATTCGGAAGACAATTAACATTAACAAAGTGAAAAAGATTTTTTGTCTTATTTCACGCACGCGCATTAAATTGGAGATTGTTTGAAACATTAGATCACCTCAACTGTACCGCCAGCAGCTTCGATAGCTTCTTTAGCAGTTGAAGAGAATTTAGCAGCTTTAACAGTTAGCTTAGAGTTTAATGTACCGTTTCCTAGTACTTTAACGCCAGCTTTTGCTTTGCTTACTAAACCAGTTTCGATTAATAATTCTGGTGTTACTTCAGTTCCATCTTCAAAACGGTTAAGAGCTTCTAAATTAACGATCGCGTATTCTTTGCGATTGATATTAGTGAACCCACGTTTTGGAAGACGACGGAATAAAGGAGTTTGACCACCTTCGAAGCCAGGTCTTACGCCACCGCCAGAGCGAGCGTTTTGCCCTTTGTGACCTTTACCTGAAGTCTTTCCGTTACCTGAACCAGTACCACGACCTACACGGTTACGTACTTTACGTGAACCTTCAGCTGGTTTCAATTCATGAAGTTTCATTCCGGAGCACCTCCTTAGAGTGACAATTTATACTTATTGCTCTTTTACTGTAACAAGGTGAGCTACTTTGTTAATCATTCCGCGAATTGCAGGATTATCGTCTTGAACGACAGTTTGATTTAACTTACGTAGGCCAAGTGTACGAACAGTTACACGTTGATCTTCTGGACGACCAATTACGCTACGAGTAAGGGTAATTGCTAGTTTGTTTGCCATTCCATATCCCTCCCTTATCCTAACAGTTCTTCTACAGTCTTGCCACGTAGTTTTGCAACATCTTCAGCACGTTTTAGGTTAGCTAAACCGTTAAGAGTTGCACGTACCATGTTGATTGGAGTGTTTGAACCTAAAGATTTAGATAGAATATCACTTACTCCACCCAATTCTAGTACCGCACGAACTGGGCCACCAGCGATAACTCCTGTACCTTCAGAAGCAGGTTTTAAGAAAATTTGACCTGCACCAAATTGTCCAAGGATTTCGTGTGGAATAGTTGTACCAACCATAGGTACAGTAATTAAGTTTTTCTTCGCATCTTCAATTGCTTTACGGATTGCATCTGGTACCTCTTGTGCTTTACCAGTACCGAATCCAACGTGACCGTTTTTGTCACCAACTACAACTAATGCAGCGAAGCGGAAACGACGTCCACCTTTCACAACTTTAGCTACGCGGTTAACGGTAACAACACGTTCTTCAAGCTCTAATTTATTTGGATCAATACGACGCATGATTTTCCCTCCTTTTACAATTAGAATTGTAATCCAGCTTCACGAGCAGCGTCAGCTAATGCTTTAACACGGCCATGATATAAATAACCGCCACGGTCGAATACTACTTCGTTTACACCTTTTTCTACTGCGCGTTTAGCGACTAATTCGCCAACTTTGATAGCAGCTTCAGTGTTACCAGTGCTTTCTAAAGTCAGGTCTTTATCTAACGTTGAAGCACTTGCGATTGTTACTGAATTTAAATCGTCGATAACTTGTGCGTAAATATGTTGATTAGAACGGAACACGTTTAAACGCGGACGAGTTGCAGTTCCAGATAACTTCGCACGAACACGAGCATGTCTTTTTTTACGAACTTTGTTTTTATCAAGCTTCGTGATCATTTCGGGCACTCCTTTCTTTTACCTAACCGGCATTACTTCTTAGCAGTTTTACCTTCTTTACGACGTACATATTCGCCTTCGTAACGAATACCTTTACCTTTGTAAGGCTCTGGTGGACGAACGTCACGAATATTTGCAGCTAATGCACCTACGCGTTCTTTATCAATACCTTTAATAACGATCTTAGTTTGAGAAGGAACTTCGATTTCGATTCCTGTTTCAGGAGTAATCTCAACTGGGTGAGAGTATCCAACGCTCAATACTAATTTGCTACCAGATTTTTGTGCACGGTAACCTACACCGACTAATTCTAAACCACGTTCGAATCCTTTAGTAACACCTTCAACCATGTTACCTAAAAGGCTACGAGTAGTTCCGTGAAGAGCGCGGTGCTCTTTATTGTCACTAGGACGATTAACAACTAATACGTTGTCTTCAACTTTAATTTCGATTTCAGGGTGGAATGTACGAGTTAATTCACCCTTTGGTCCTTTTACAGTTACAGTGTTGCTCTCGTTCGTAACTGTAACACCTGCTGGAAGTTCTAAAGGCTTTTTACCAACACGTGACATAGTTACACCTCCATTCACATTTAAAACTTATTACCAAACGTACGCTAATACTTCTCCACCAGCTTGCTTTTGACGAGCTTCTTTGTCAGTTAAAACACCTTGAGAAGTAGAAACGATTGCGATACCTAAACCGTTAAGTACACGTGGTACTTCGTTATTTTTTGCATAAACACGTAGACCAGGTTTACTGATACGTTTTAAGCCTGTAATTACACGTTCGTTATTTGAACCGTATTTTAAGAAGATACGGATAATACCTTGTTTGTTGTCTTCGATGTATTCTACATCACGTACGAAACCCTCACGCTTAAGGATTTCTGCAATTTGCTTCTTAATGTTAGAAGCAGGAACTTCAATTTTCTCATGACGAACCATGTTCGCATTGCGGATACGAGTTAGTAAATCTGCAATAGGATCAGTCATTACCATATTAATTTACCTCCTTCCCAAACTTGGGTTTTACCAACTAGCTTTTTTAACACCAGGAATTTGACCTTTATAAGCAAGCTCACGGAAACAAATACGGCAAAGCTTGAATTTACGTAGTACTGAGTGTGGACGTCCACAACGTTCGCAACGTGTATACTCTTGTACTTGGAATTTTTGCTGGCGTTTTTGCTTCGCAATCATTGATTTTTTAGCCACATTTTCGCCTCCTCTGCTTAACGTTGGCAGTTATTACTTCTGGAATGGCATACCGAACTGAGTTAAAAGCTCACGAGCTTCTTCATCAGTGTTTGCTGTTGTAACAATAACGATATCCATACCACGAACTTTAGTTACTTTATCATAATCGATCTCTGGGAAGATCAATTGTTCTTTAACACCTAACGTGTAGTTTCCACGACCATCAAATGCTTTTTTAGATACACCACGGAAATCACGCACACGTGGAAGTGATACTGATACTAGTTTATCGAAGAATTCGTACATACGCTCGCCGCGTAAAGTAACTTTCGCACCGATTGGCATACCTTCACGAAGACGGAAACCAGCGATAGATTTTTTCGCACGAGTTACAACAGGTTTTTGACCAGTGATTTCAGCTAGTTCTTCAACAGCATTATCTAAAGCTTTTGAGTTAGAAACAGCATCACCGATACCCATGTTGATTACGATCTTGTCGATTTTTGGCACTTGCATTACAGATTCATAATTAAACTTGCTAACTAGAGCAGGAGTAATCTCTTTTGTAAATTTCTCTTTAAGACGGTTCATGTGAACTAAACCTCCCTTCACATTTCATTAATTATTTATCTAAAGTTTCACCAGATTTTTTTGCTACACGTACCTTTTTGCCATCGATAACTTGGTACCCAACACGAGTTGGCTCACCAGATTTAGGATCCAACGGCATTACGTTTGATACGTGGATAGGTGCCTCTTGGCTAACGATTCCACCTTGTGGATTTACTTGAGAAGGTTTAGAGTGTTTTTTCACAACGTTCACACCTTCAACAAGTACACGGTCTTTCTTTGGGAAAGCTGCAAGTACTTCACCTTGCTTACCTTTGTCTTTACCAGAGATAACCACTACTTTGTCGCCCTTTTTAACATGCATCCTATTCGCACCTCCTTAAAAGGCATTTTGTATTTGTTCTATATATCAATTAGATAACTTCTGGAGCTAATGATACGATCTTCATGAAGTTGTTATCACGTAATTCACGAGCAACTGGTCCGAAGATACGAGTACCACGTGGTCCTTTGTCGTCACGGATGATTACGCAAGCATTTTCGTCGAAACGGATGTAAGAACCGTCAGTACGGCGAACACCACTTTTTGTACGTACAACAACAGCTTTAACAACGTCACCTTTTTTAACAACGCCTCCTGGTGTTGCTTGTTTCACCGTACAAACGATAACATCACCAATGTTTGCTGTCTTGCGACCTGAACCACCAAGTACTTTAATAGTAAGTACCTCACGTGCACCAGAGTTGTCTGCAACTTTTAAACGAGATTCTTGTTGAATCATGTACGAAACCTCCCTTCGGATGAATCATTCTTATCCGATCTATCTTAACTATTAGATGATAACAGCTTTTTCTACAACTTCTACTAGACGGAAACGTTTAGTAGCTGATAACGGACGAGTTTCCATGATCTTCACGATATCGCCTAGTTGAGCTGTATTGTTTTCATCGTGAGCTTTGAATTTCTTTGAGTATTTTACACGCTTGCCATAAAGCGAATGCTTTTTGTAAGTTTCAACAAGAACAGTAACAGTCTTATCCATTTTGTCAGAAACTACGCGGCCAGTGTAAACTTTACGTTGGTTGCGTTCACTCATTCTGAAAGCCTCCTCTCAGACTTAATTATTTATTAGCAGCAATCTCTCTTTCACGAACTACAGTTTTCATACGAGCGATCGATTTGCGCACTTCGCGAATACGAGTAGTATTCTCTAATTGTCCAGTCGCTAATTGGAAACGAAGGTTAAACAACTCTTCTTTTAAAGCCTTAACTTTTTGTTCAATTTCAGCAGTGGTAAGGTCACGAATTTCATTAGCTTTCATTAGAATCACCACCAATTTCTTCACGTTTTACAAACTTACATTTTACAGGTAGCTTGTGTGCAGCTAAACGTAAAGCTTCACGTGCAACCTCTTCAGATACACCTGAAATTTCAAACATTACTTTTCCAGGTTTAACAACTGCTACCCAACCTTCAGGAGCACCTTTACCAGAACCCATTCGGACTTCTAGAGGCTTAGCAGTATAAGGTTTAGAAGGGAAAATTTTAATCCATACTTTACCGCCACGTTTCATGTAACGAGTCATTGCGATACGAGCAGCTTCGATTTGACGGTTTGTAATCCAAGAAGCTTCAGTAGCTTGTAAACCGAATTCACCGAAATGTACTTCCGTACCACCTTTAGCGCGTCCACGCATTTTTCCGCGGTGTTCGCGACGATATTTAACGCGTTTTGGTAATAACATAATTATTTTCCTCCTTCCTCAGTTTTCTTTTTAGTAGGAAGAACCTCTCCACGATAGATCCATACTTTCACACCAAGTTTACCATAAGTAGTATCTGCTTCAGCGTGAGCATAGTCAATATCAGCGCGAAGTGTATGAAGTGGAACTGTACCTTCACTGTAATATTCAGAACGAGCAATATCAGCTCCGCCTAAACGACCAGATACCATTGTTTTGATACCTTGTGCGCCAGCACGCATGCTACGTTGGATAGCTTGCTTTTGAGCACGACGGAATGATACACGGTTCTCAAGTTGGCGAGCGATGTTTTCAGCTACTAGTTTAGCATCTAAATCTGCTCGTTTAATTTCAAGGATGTTAATGTGTACACGCTTGCCTGTTAATTGGTTAAGAGCTTTACGAAGTGATTCTACTTCAGTACCACCTTTACCAATTACCATACCAGGTTTTGCAGTGTGGATCGTTACGTTTAAGCGGTTAGCAGCGCGTTCGATTTCAACTTTAGAAACAGCTGCATCGTTTAAACGTTTAGCGATATATTCACGTACTTTTAAGTCTTCATGTAATAAGTCAGCGTAGTCTTTGCCAGCGAACCATCTTGATTCCCAATCACGGATGACACCGACGCGAAGACCGACCGGATTTACCTTTTGACCCATGAATTATCCCTCCTTCTTTTCTGATACCACGATTGTGATGTGGCTTGTGCGCTTGTTAATTTGGCTTGCACGTCCCATAGCGCGTGGACGGAAACGTTTTAAAGTTGGACCTTCGTTAACAAAAGCGTCAGTAATAACTAAATTGTTAGCGTCCATTTCATAATTGTGTTCTGCATTGGCAATAGCAGATTTTAATACTTTCTCAACGACTGGAGAAGCAGCCTTCGGCGTGTGAAGTAGCACTGCTAGCGCTTCACCCACTTGCTTACCTCGAATTAAATCTACAACTAAACGAACTTTACGAGGAGCAATACGTACTGTTCTCGCGACAGCTTTAGCTTGCATTTAAAAGCCTCCTCTCATATTAGCGTCTTGTTTTCTTATCATCACTTGCGTGACCTTTGTAAGTACGAGATGGTGCGAATTCACCAAGTTTGTGACCTACCATGTCTTCAGTAACATAAACTGGTACATGTTTACGACCGTCATATACAGCAATTGTATGACCAATGAACTGAGGGAAGATAGTTGAACGACGAGACCAAGTTTTTACTACTTGCTTGCTGTCAGTTTCGTTTAACTTCTCAATTTTGTTGATTAAATGGTCATCTACAAAAGGTCCTTTCTTTAAGCTGCGACCCATAAATGAACCTCCCTTCGTGATTGTCCTACGGTTCGTTTGAACCGTAGCTCAATCCCGTTATTTTTTACGACGACGAACGATAAATTTATCGGATTTGTTTTTCTTCTTACGAGTTTTGTAACCAAGTGTTGGTTTACCCCATGGACTCATTGGAGACTTACGTCCGATTGGAGCACGTCCTTCACCACCACCGTGTGGGTGATCGTTAGGGTTCATTACAGAACCACGTACAGTTGGACGGATACCTAACCAACGAGAACGACCGGCTTTACCGATGTTGATTAACTCGTGTTGTTCGTTACCAACTTGACCTACAGTTGCACGACAAGTTGCAAGGATCATGCGTACTTCACCAGAAGTTAAACGTACTAATACGTATTTACCTTCTTTACCAAGTACTTGAGCAGATGTACCTGCAGAACGAACTAATTGTCCACCTTTACCAGGTTTCAATTCGATGTTGTGTACTACTGTACCAACAGGAATGTTAGCTAAAGGAAGCGCGTTACCTACTTTAATGTCAGCTTCAGGACCTGACATAACTTCTAAACCTACTTTTAGGTTTTTAGGAGCAAGGATGTAACGTTTTTCACCATCAGCATAATGAATTAATGCGATGTTAGCTGAACGGTTTGGATCATATTCGATTGTAGCAACGCGTCCAGGTATTCCATCTTTATCGCGTTTAAAATCGATGATACGGTATTGACGCTTGTGCCCACCACCTTGGTGACGAACAGTCAATTTACCTTGGTTGTTACGACCACCTTTTCTCTTGACAGGTGCAAGTAACGATTTTTCTGGTTTGTCAGTAGTAATTTCAGCGAAATCAGAAACTGACATGCCACGACGACCATTTGAGGTTGGTTTATACTTTTTAATCGCCATCTCAATTTCCCTCCTTCTCTAGTAATCTTAAGCTTCGAAGAATTCGATTTCGTTGCTCTCTTGAGTTAGTGTTACTACCGCTTTACGACGACGGTTAGTAAGACCACTGTAGCGACCTACACGCTTGAATTTACCTTTGTAGTTCATGATGTTTACTTTTTCAACTTTTACGTCAAAGATTTTTTCGATAGCATCTTTAACCTCAGTTTTATTAGCTCTTACATCAACATCAAACGTATATTTTTTCTCAGCCATTAAGTCTGTTGAACGTTCTGTAATTACGGGGCGCTTAATAATATCACGAGGATCTTTCATTATGCAAGCACCTCCTCTACTTTTTCAACTGCGTCTTTAGTGATTACAAGCTTATCATGGTTCATAACGTCTAATACGCTTAAACCATTAGCTGCAACAACTGTTACACCAGGAATATTACGTGCTGAAAGTGCAACGTTTTCGTTAAGATCAGCAGTTACTACTAATGCTTTGCGTTCTACTGTTAGGTTTTTAAGAACTGCTACCATTTCTTTTGTTTTTGGAGCATCAAAAGAAAGAGCTTCAAGAACAACGATGCTGTTATCTTGAACTTTAGTTGATAATGCAGACTTAATTGCTAAACGACGAACTTTTTTAGGTAATTTGTAGCTATAGCTTCTTGGAACTGGACCAAATACTACGCCACCACCACGCCATTGTGGAGAACGGATAGATCCTTGACGAGCACGACCAGTACCTTTTTGACGCCATGGCTTACGGCCACCGCCTCTTACTTCAGAACGATTTTTAACTTTAGAAGTACCTTGACGTTGAGATGCGCGTTGCATTACGATCGCGTCGAAAAGTACTTTGTTGTTTGGTTCGATACCGAAAACGGCATCTTGAAGTTCGATTTCTCCAACGTTTTCACCGTTTTGGTTAAACAATGCTACTTTTGGCATTGGTTATTCCTCCTTTCTCGAAGAATTATTATTTAGATTTAACTGCAGATTTAACAGTAACTAGAGATTTTCTAGCTCCTGGCACGTTACCTTTTACTAATAAAAGATTGCGTTCTGCGTCAACTTTAACGATTGATAAGTTTTGCACAGTGATGCGCTCTCCACCCATGCGTCCTGGTAATAATTTACCTTTGAATACGCGGTTTGGAGCTACAGGACCCATTGAACCTGGGCGACGGTGGTAGCGAGAACCATGAGACATAGGTCCGCGAGATTGTCCGTGGCGTTTAATAGCACCTTGGAAACCTTTACCTTTTGAGATTCCTGTTACATCAATTACATCGCCTTCTGCGAAAATATCAACCTTGACTTCTTGACCAACTTCATATGCTGAAGCGTCCACACCGCGTAACTCACGGATGAAGCGCTTAGGAGCAGTATTAGCTTTAGTAGCATGTCCTTTTGCAGGTTTGTTAGATAGTTTTTCACGGATATCTTCGAAACCTAATTGGATCGCTTCGTAACCGTCTGTCTCAGCGTTTTTAACTTGAAGAACTACGTTAGCAGAAGCTTCAATTACTGTTACTGGGATCAAGTCACCATTTTCAGCAAATACTTGAGTCATACCGATCTTTCTTCCTAAGATTCCTTTGGCCATTAGTCACACCTCCTAAGTATCTTTTCATTCTTTATTTTAAATTAAAGTTTAATTTCGATATCTACACCAGATGGTAAGTCTAAACGCATTAATGAATCAACAGTTTGTGGTGTTGGATTCACGATATCAATTAAGCGTTTATGCGTGCGCATTTCGAACTGCTCACGAGAATCTTTATATTTGTGTACTGCACGTAGAATTGTATAAATTGATTTTTCAGTCGGTAATGGAATCGGACCAGATACAGCCGCACCAGAACGTTTTGCAGTTTCTACGATTTTCTCAGCAGATTGATCAAGAATTCTGTGATCATATGCTTTTAAACGAATGCGAATTTTTTCTTTTGCCATTATTTTCCCTCCTTTTTCGCCTATTTTACAATAGACATTCTCCGCGGAAATTTCCCCACACTCGCCATGGCAAAGCGGCCGGGTGTGTCGGCAACCTTCCGCATCATCGCAGTCAAAGACCAACATTTTTATTATACTAAAAATGGGTTCATATTGCAACAATAAAGTTAAAAAACTTTTTTATGTGTCGCACACTTTTTTCATTATATATAAAAGGAGATCATTTTGCAAGTGTAATAGTAAAAACTATCTTTACCTTTTATCACCAAATAAAAAAGGAGTAGGTTACCCTACTCCCTTTACTGAAACGAGAAATTACTCGCTGATTTTAGCTACAACGCCAGCGCCTACTGTACGTCCACCTTCACGGATTGAGAATTTAGTACCTTCTTCAATCGCGATTGGAGCGATAAGTTCAACAGTCATTTCGATGTTGTCGCCAGGCATTACCATTTCTACGCCTTCAGGTAAGTTACAAATACCAGTTACATCAGTTGTACGGAAGTAGAACTGTGGACGGTAGTTTGTGAAGAATGGAGTGTGACGTCCACCTTCGTCTTTAGAAAGAACGTATACTTCAGCAGTAAATTTAGTGTGTGGAGTGATTGAGCCTGGTTTAGCTAATACTTGTCCACGTTGGATTTCTTCACGTGCTACACCACGAAGTAAAGCACCGATGTTGTCGCCAGCTTCAGCATAGTCAAGAAGCTTACGGAACATTTCTACACCTGTTACAGTAGTAGATTTTGGCTCTTCAGTTAAACCGATGATGTCGATAACGTCACCAACTTTAACTTGTCCACGCTCTACACGACCTGTAGCAACTGTACCACGACCAGTGATTGAGAATACGTCCTCAACTGGCATCATGAATGGTTTTTCAGTGTCACGTTCTGGAGTTGGGATGTACTCATCAACAGCGTCCATAAGCTCGATGATTTTAGCTTCCCAATCAGCTTCGCCTTCAAGAGCTTTAAGAGCAGAACCTTTGATTACTGGTACATCGTCACCAGGGAAGTCGTATTCAGAAAGAAGGTCACGTACTTCCATTTCTACTAATTCAAGTAGCTCTTCGTCGTCTACCATGTCACATTTGTTTAAGAATACAACTAGGTAAGGTACACCTACTTGACGAGAAAGAAGGATGTGCTCACGAGTTTGTGGCATTGGACCATCAGCAGCAGATACTACTAAGATACCGCCATCCATTTGAGCAGCACCAGTGATCATGTTTTTAACATAGTCAGCATGTCCTGGGCAGTCAACGTGTGCATAGTGACGAGTGTCAGTTTCGTACTCAACGTGTGCAGTTGAGATTGTGATTCCACGCTCGCGCTCTTCTGGAGCAGCGTCGATCATGTCGTAAGCCATTGCTGCACCTTTACCACTTTTCTTAGCAAGAACAGTAGTGATAGCAGCTGTTAAAGTTGTTTTACCATGGTCAACGTGACCAATTGTACCGATATTGGCATGTGTTTTTGAACGGTCGAATTTTTCCTTAGCCATTCGAAAATCCTCCTTAAAATTCATGTAGTTTATGTTTTATGAGGCCGTGAAAGGGAATGAACTCCACTTTCACAGCGTACATAAGTAGTTATACTTCAATAAAGAGTGAAAATCAATTATTCACCTTTATTTTTTTTAATAATTTCTTCTGAAATTGATTTAGGAACTTCTTCGTAGTGATCGAAGTGCATAGAATATGTTCCGCGACCTTGAGTGTTTGAACGTAATGCAGTTGCATAACCAAACATTTCAGAAAGTGGAACGAATGCACGTACAACTTGAGCGTTACCGCGTGCTTCCATACCTTCTACACGTCCACGACGAGACGTAATGTCACCCATGATATCTCCTAAGTATTCGTCAGGGATAACAACTTCAACCTTCATCATTGGTTCAAGGATAGCTGGGCTACATTTTGATACTGCGTTTTTAAGAGCCATAGAAGCGGCAATTTTAAACGCCATCTCACTTGAGTCAACGTCATGGTAAGATCCATCAACTAAAGCAGCTTTGATATCGATTAATGGATAACCAGCAACAACACCGTTTTGTAATGCATCTTCAAGACCAGCTTGAACTGCAGGGATGTATTCACGTGGAACTACACCACCAACGATTTTGTTCTCAAATTCAAAGCCTTTTCCTTCTTCGTTAGGTTCGAACTCAATCCAAACGTGACCGAATTGTCCACGACCACCAGATTGACGAGCGAATTTACCTTCAACTTTCGCACCAGCGCGGAAAGTTTCACGGTAAGCTACTTGAGGAGCACCAACGTTTGCTTCTACTTTGAATTCGCGACGCATACGGTCAACGATGATATCAAGGTGAAGCTCACCCATACCAGAGATGATGATTTGACCAGTCTCTGTATTAGTTTCCGCACGGAAAGTTGGATCTTCTTCTTGTAACTTTTGAAGAGCTGTAGTCATTTTATCTTGGTCAGCTTTTGATTTTGGCTCAACAGATAAAGAGATAACTGGCTCTGGGAATTCCATAGACTCAAGAATTACAAGACTCTTTTCGTCACATAGAGTATCACCAGTAGAAGTATCTTTTAATCCTACAGCTGCCGCGATATCTCCAGCGTATACTTCAGAAATCTCTTCACGAGAGTTAGCATGCATTTGTAGGATACGACCTACACGCTCACGCTTACCTTTTGTAGAGTTTTTGATGTATGAACCAGAGCTTAGTACACCAGAGTACACACGGAAGAATGTTAATTTACCAACATAAGGGTCCGTCATAACTTTGAACGCTAATGCTGAGAAAGGAGCGTTGTCGCTAGACTCACGCGTAACTTCTTCTTCTGTGTCAGGTACGATACCTTGGATTGATGGTACATCTACTGGAGATGGTAGGTAATCAATTACTGCATCTAGCATTAATTGTACACCTTTGTTTTTGAATGCTGAACCACAGATAACTGGGTAGAATTCAACGTCACAAGTACCTTTACGGATACCAGCTTTTAGTTCTTCAACTGTAAGCTCGCCTTCGTCTAAGTACTTCATCATTAATTCTTCGTCAAGTTCTGCAACAGCTTCTACTAAGCTTGCACGGTATTCTTCAGCTTGCTCTTTGTATTCCTCAGGAATTTCACGAGACTCTGAACGAGTACCTAAGTCATCTTCGTAGAAGTATGCTTTCATTTCCACTAGGTCAATGATTGCTTCGAACTCATCTTCAGCACCAATTGGCAACTGAATTGGGTGAGCATTTGCACCTAAACGATCGTGGATCGTTTTTACAGAGTACAAGAAGTCAGCACCAATTTTGTCCATTTTGTTAACGAATACGACACGGGGAACACCGTACGTAGTCGCTTGACGCCATACTGTTTCTGTTTGAGGCTCAACACCAGATTGAGCATCAAGAACTGCCACAGCGCCATCAAGTACACGTAATGAACGCTCAACTTCAACAGTGAAGTCTACGTGTCCAGGAGTATCAATGATGTTAACGCGGTGACCTTTCCAAGAAGCAGTTGTCGCAGCAGACGTGATAGTGATACCACGTTCTTGCTCTTGCTCCATCCAGTCCATTTGTGAAGCTCCTTCATGAGTTTCACCAATTTTATGGATACGGCCAGTATAATAAAGAACACGCTCAGTTGTTGTTGTTTTACCAGCATCAATGTGAGCCATGATCCCAATATTACGAGTGTTTTCTAAGGAGAACTCTCTTGCCATCTTAGGTATTTCTCCTTCCATATTATAATTTGTTTTTTAAAAAGTTTCGTTAAAAGATTACCAACGGTAATGAGCAAATGCTTTGTTAGCTTCTGCCATTTTGTGAGTATCTTCACGTTTCTTAACTGCAGCACCAGTGTTGTTAGCTGCATCAAGGATTTCGTTAGCTAAACGCTCTTCCATCGTTTTTTCTCCACGAAGACGAGCATAGTTTACTAACCAACGAAGACCTAAAGTAGTACGACGCTCTGGACGTACTTCTACAGGAACTTGGTAGTTAGAACCCCCTACACGGCGTGCTCTAACTTCTAGTACAGGCATGATGTTTTTAAGAGCTTGGTCGAATACTTCCATAGCTTCTTTACCACTGCGCTCTTGTACTAAATCGAATGCTCTATAAAGAATAGCTTGTGACTTACCGCGCTTTCCATCAAGCATCATTTTGTTGATTAAGCGAGATACAAGCTTAGAATTGTAAATCGGATCTGGTAATACGTCTCTTTTTGCAACAGGTCCCTTACGTGGCATTCTACTTCCTCCTTTCACTTTTAAAAGTTTATCTATTAATTGTTAAGCTATTATTTTTTAGCTGCTTTTGGTCGCTTAGTACCATATTTAGAACGACCTTGCATACGGCCATCCACACCAGCAGTATCAAGTGCACCACGTACGATATGGTAACGTACCCCTGGTAAATCTTTTACACGTCCACCGCGGATAAGTACCACGCTGTGTTCTTGTAAGTTGTGACCAATACCTGGGATATAAGCTGTTACCTCGATACCGTTTGTTAAACGTACACGAGCATATTTACGAAGAGCCGAGTTCGGTTTCTTCGGTGTCATAGTACCCACACGTGTACATACACCACGTTTTTGTGGAGAAGATTGGTTAGTTTGAGCTTTTTTGAAGCTGTTGTAACCTCTGTTTAAAGCAGGTGAGTCAGATTTTTTACCTTTACTCACACGACCATTACGGATTAATTGGTTAATAGTAGGCATTTAAATTTTCCTCCTTTCGCCTTTTGTAAGACCACACATCCAGGTGGTTCATTTTTTAGCAAAAAACAAAGTCTTTGAAACTAAAAGTTCAAAAACGTGTTAACTAATAATTGCAACAGTTGCAGCGTTAACTTCTATCCTACAAGCTTGACCAAGCTTTCGCATAGAAGGGACATACGTATACGGAACGTTTTCTTGCTGTGCTGTTTTTGCCACAATGGATGTGACATAAAAATCAGCGTCTTCAGCAATGATGACTTCCTTTACTGTACCTTTTTTTAATGCTTTCACCGTCTGCTTTGTTCCTACAATAATATGATCAGCCTGTAATACTTTTTCATAAGACATTATCATATCCTCCAAAGTAACAGGTAGTTTATAGGAGCACCTTTGATATAGTATCATTCCCTAGAATGGATGTCAACTAACGTTTTGTAGTTTTTTTAAAAAACATCCATTCTAGAGTAATGATTTTATAATTAGTCGATTGTTACCGTTTCTTCAGCTTGGTTTTTGATCGGTTCAGCATTACGATATCTCGTCATACCTGTACCAGCCGGAACTAGCTTACCAATGATAACATTCTCTTTAAGTCCAAGCAACTCATCACGTTTTCCTTTGATTGCAGCATCGGTAAGAACACGCGTTGTTTCTTGGAATGATGCAGCAGATAAGAAGGAATCAGTTTCAAGAGATGCTTTTGTAATACCAAGTAATACAGGACGACCCGTCGCTGGACGATTGCCTTCAAGTAATACTTTTTCATTTGCATCAGTGAATTGGTGAATATCAAGTAATGAACCTGGTAATACATCTGTATCTCCTGAATCCATTACGCGCACTTTACGAAGCATTTGGCGAACCATTACCTCTACGTGTTTATCTCCAATTTCTACCCCTTGCATACGGTATACTTTTTGCACCTCACGAAGCAAGTACTCTTGTACAGCCGTGATGTCTTTTACTTTTAGTAGTTCTTTAGGATCAATTGAACCTTCTGTTAATTCTTGACCACGTGCAATGCGCTGTCCTTCAATAACTTTCAGGCGTGCACTGTACGGAGCTGTGTAAGAACGCGTTTCAATCTCTCCTTGAACAGTAATTTCATGTTGACGATCGCGTCCTTCAGAAATGCCGGCAATTGTACCTTCAATTTCAGAAATAACGGCTTGACCTTTAGGGTTACGCGCTTCGAAGATCTCTTGGATACGCGGTAAACCTTGAGTGATATCGTCTCCAGCAACCCCACCTGTATGGAATGTACGCATCGTTAACTGTGTACCTGGCTCACCGATAGATTGAGCAGCGATGATACCAACTGCTTCACCCACTTCAACTTCTGAACCAGTTGCAAGGTTACGACCGTAACATTTTTTACATACACCGTGGCGAGTGTTACAAGTGAATGCAGAACGAATCCATACTTCTTCAACACCAGCATCCACAATTGTTTCAGCTAGGTCTTCTGTAATTAGTTCGTTTTCTTTCACTAACACTTCGTTTGTTCCTGGGTGAAGTAGGGTTTTTCTTGCATAACGTCCAATTAGACGCTCATCAAGTTTCTCAATTTCTTCTGTTCCTTCTTTGATTGCAACAGCCAGAATACCGCGGTCTGTACCACAGTCGTCATCACGTACGATAACGTCTTGTGCCACGTCAACCAGACGACGAGTAAGGTAACCTGAGTCAGCAGTTTTAAGAGCCGTATCGGCAAGACCTTTACGTGCACCATGGGTAGAGATAAAGTACTCTAATACTGTTAAACCTTCACGGAAACTAGATTTGATTGGTAACTCAATGATACGACCAGACGGGTTGGCCATTAGTCCACGCATACCTGCAAGCTGAGTGAAGTTAGATGCGTTACCACGGGCACCAGAGTCACTCATCATGAAGATTGGGTTGCGTTTGTCTAATGACGCCATTAATTTACCTTGGATAACGTCTTTCGCGCTACTCCATACAGAGATAACACGCTCATAACGCTCATCTTCAGTAATTAAACCGCGACGGAATTGTTTTAGTACGTTATCTACTTTAGCTTGCGCTTCTGTTAAGATAACTTCTTTTTCTCCTAAAACCACGATATCAGCTACACCAACTGTAATACCGGCTTTAGTAGAATATTTGAAACCTAGGTCTTTCATACGGTCAAGCATTTTAGAAGTCTCAGTAATTTTGAAACGTTTAAATACTTCAGCGATAATATTACCTAAGATTTTTTTCTTAAACGGTGCGATAGCCGGTTGATTCTTGATGAATTCCTTCACATCTGCACCTTTTTCAACAAAGTACTTCTCAGGAGTTTTCACTTCTAAGTTTTCTCTTGTTGGTTCGTTAATGTATGGGAACGATTTTGGTAAAATTTCGTTGAAAACTAATTTACCAACCGTTGTAACAAGCAACTGTTGATTTTGTGCTTCTGTAAACGTTTCGTTGTTTAAAGAACCTGCATACACACCTACACGTGTATGAAGATGCACATAACCGTTTTGGTACGCTAATAGTGCTTCATTTGTATCCTTGAACACCATACCTTCTCCAACTGCCTCTTCACGCTCAAGCGTTAAGTAGTAGTTACCTAATACCATATCCTGTGAAGGTGTAACAACTGGTTTACCATCTTTAGGGTTCAAGATATTTTGAGCAGCAAGCATTAAGATACGTGCTTCTGCTTGTGCTTCTGCAGATAATGGAACGTGAACCGCCATTTGGTCACCGTCAAAGTCAGCGTTATATGCTGTACATACAAGCGGGTGAAGACGGATAGCGCGACCTTCTACAAGCGTAGGTTCAAATGCTTGAATACCTAGTCTGTGTAGCGTTGGTGCACGGTTTAAAAGAACTGGATGCTCTTTAATAACCGATTCTAATACGTCCCATACTTCAGGTTGCACGCGTTCAATTTTACGTTTTGCACTCTTGATGTTATGAGCTAAACCGCGTTCAACAAGCTCTTTCATTACGAAAGGTTTGAAAAGCTCTAACGCCATTTCTTTTGGAAGGCCACATTGATACATCTTTAAGTTCGGACCTACAACGATTACCGAACGGCCAGAGTAGTCAACACGTTTACCTAATAAGTTTTGACGGAAGCGACCTTGCTTACCTTTTAACATGTGAGAAAGAGATTTTAATGGACGGTTACCTGGTCCTGTTACCGGACGTCCGCGACGACCATTATCGATTAATGCATCTACAGCTTCTTGAAGCATACGCTTTTCGTTTTGAACGATAATGCTAGGAGCTCCAAGGTCTAATAAACGCTTTAAGCGGTTGTTACGGTTAATTACACGACGATATAAATCATTTAGATCAGACGTAGCAAAGCGTCCACCATCTAATTGAACCATTGGACGAAGTTCTGGCGGAATAACCGGTAGAACGTCTAAAATCATCCAAGAAGGTTCGTTACCAGAATGACGGAAAGCCTCTAGTACTTCTAAACGTTTAATAGCACGTGTACGACGTTGACCTTGAGCAGTTTTCAATTCTTCTTTCAAAGCATCTACTTCTTTATCAAGATCGATGTCATGCAATAATTTCTTAACAGCTTCAGCACCCATTGCTGCATGGAAAGTTTGTCCGTACTTCTCACGATACGCACGGTATTCTTTCTCTGATAAAAGCTGTTTCTTTTCAAGTGGTGTATCACCAGCATCTGTTACTACATAAGAAGCAAAATAAATGATTTCCTCTAGCGCACGAGGGGACATGTCTAAGACAAGTCCCATGCGGCTAGGAATACCTTTAAAGTACCAAATATGAGAAACAGGTGCAGCTAGTTCGATATGACCCATGCGTTCACGACGAACTTTTGCGCGCGTAACTTCTACGCCGCAACGATCACATACAACACCTTTATAACGAACGCGCTTATATTTTCCACAATGACATTCCCAGTCCTTTTGTGGACCAAAAATACGCTCACAGAATAAGCCGTCTTTTTCAGGTTTTAACGTACGATAGTTGATCGTTTCAGGTTTTTTTACCTCACCGTACGACCAAGAACGAATTTTATCTGGCGAAGCTAGACCGATTTTCATATACTCAAAGTTATTTACATCTAGCAAGGAGCCTACCTCCCTTTTAATCTACAGGTTTTTTCCCTTAACGTTTATATGAAAGTAATTCCTTACTCTTTTGTGACAGGATCTTTTTGTCCTTCAGAAAGGCTTTCTTCGTTATCAGCAATAATTGATTCTGTTGGTTGCTCATGGTCCTCTTCTGAGTCCATGATATCAATTTCTTGCTCGTCAGCAGAAAGCATCTTCACATCCATACCTAAACTTTGCAGTTCTTTAATTAATACTTTGAACGATTCAGGTATGCCAGGTTCTGGAATGTTTTCACCTTTAACAATTGCTTCGTATGTTTTCACACGACCTACTACGTCATCTGATTTCACTGTTAAGATCTCTTGTAATGTGTAAGCAGCACCGTATGCTTCAAGTGCCCATACCTCCATCTCACCAAAACGCTGTCCACCGAACTGCGCTTTACCACCAAGTGGTTGTTGTGTAACAAGTGAGTATGGTCCAGTAGAACGAGCGTGAAGTTTATCGTCTACCATGTGAGCAAGTTTGATCATGTACATGATTCCTACTGATACACGGTTATCGAATGGTTCACCTGTTCGACCATCATATAGAACTGTTTTAGCATCACGAGACATGCCAGCTTCTTCGATTGTTGCCCAAACATCTTCCTCACGCGCACCATCAAATACTGGAGACGCAACGTGAATGCCAAGCTTACGAGCAGCCATACCTAAATGAAGCTCTAGCACCTGACCGATGTTCATACGAGATGGTACCCCTAATGGGTTTAACATGATGTCAATTGGCGTACCGTCTGGTAGATAAGGCATATCTTCTTCAGGTAAAATACGTGAAATTACACCTTTGTTACCGTGACGACCGGCCATTTTGTCACCTTCAGAAATTTTACGCTTCTGAACAATATATACACGGACTAATTGGTTTACACCTGGTGGTAATTCGTCGCCATCTTCACGGTTGAAGACTTTAACATCAAGAATGATTCCACCGCCGCCGTGCGGTACACGAAGAGAAGTATCACGAACTTCACGCGCTTTTTCACCGAAAATAGCGTGTAGAAGACGTTCTTCAGCTGTTAGTTCTGTTACACCTTTTGGCGTTACTTTACCAACTAAAAGATCTCCGTCTTTTACTTCTGCACCAATGCGGATGATTCCACGCTCATCTAAGTTACGAAGCGCATCTTCACCTACGTTTGGAATGTCACGCGTAATTTCTTCAGGTCCAAGCTTCGTATCACGAGACTCAGATTCATATTCTTCAATATGAACAGACGTATATACATCGTCTTTCACAAGGCGTTCACTCATGATGATGGCATCCTCATAGTTGTAACCATCCCATGTCATGAAACCAACCATTACGTTTCGTCCTAAAGCAAGCTCACCTTTTTCCATTGAAGGACCGTCGGCTAAGATCTCACCTTTTACTACTTCGTCGCCAACTGAAACAATTGGACGCTGGTTGTAACAAGTACCTTGGTTAGAACGAACAAATTTTAATAATTTGTATTGATCTAAGTTACCTTTAACTTTTTGTCCGTCTACTTCTTCATAGCGGCGAACAAAAATTTGTTTTGCTTCTACGCGCTCTACAACACCAGGATATTTACAAATCACGGCTGCACCAGAGTCTTTACCAGATACGTATTCCATACCTGTACCTACGATTGGTGCTTCAGGATTTAATAAAGGTACTGCTTGACGTTGCATGTTCGCACCCATTAATGCACGGTTAGAGTCATCGTTCTCTAAGAATGGGATACATGCTGTAGCGGCAGATACAACTTGTTTTGGTGATACATCCATATAATCTAAACGATCGCGACGGATAACCGTGTTTTCTCCACGGAAACGTGCAACGACATTTTCATCTAAGAATGAACCATCATCACCTAGACGAGCGTTCGCTTGGGCTACAACATAGTTATCTTCTTCATCAGCTGTTAAGTAGTCAATTCGCTCTGTCACTTTACCTGTTTCAGGATCGATACGACGGTAAGGTGTTTCGATGAAACCGAATTTGTTTACTTTTGCATAAGAAGATAGTGAGTTGATTAACCCGATATTCGGACCCTCTGGCGTTTCAATCGGACACATACGGCCATAGTGGGAGTAGTGAACGTCACGCACTTCGAAACCAGCGCGCTCACGAGTTAGACCACCAGGTCCTAGAGCTGAAAGACGACGTTTGTGCGTCAATTCGCCTAATGGATTCGTTTGATCCATGAACTGTGATAATTGAGAACTTCCAAAGAACTCTTTAATCGCCGCAATAACTGGGCGAATATTAATTAATTGTTGAGGTGTGATTGTATTCGTGTCTTGAATTGACATTCTTTCACGAACAACACGTTCCATACGAGATAAACCGATACGGAATTGGTTTTGTAACAATTCACCTACAGAACGCAGACGACGGTTACCTAAGTGGTCGATATCATCTGTGTCTCCTACTTGATGAAGCAAGTTAAAGAAGTAACTGATTGATGCTAAAATATCAGCAGGTGTGATATTTTTAACTTCTTCTGTTACATATGCGTTACCTGATACAGTGATGATTTTTTCACCTTCTGGATCATTTGGCGCATAAATCTTAATAGATTGTAATGTAACATCGTCTTCTACTACTCCACCAACCGGACTATAAGTCTTGAAGTTTACTCCACCTTCAAGCATCGGAATCAAGCGATCTAGCAGACGGCGGTCAATCATTGCGCCTTTTTCTGCAATAATTTCACCTGTTTCAGGATCAACTAATGTTTCAGCTAGCTTTTGATTAAATAAGCGATGTTTGATATGAAGCTTTTTATTAATTTTATAGCGACCTACGTTCGCTAAGTCATATCGTTTTGGATCAAAGAAGCGAGATACTAATAGAGACTTCGCATTCTCAACTGTCGGTGGTTCACCCGGACGTAAACGCTCATAGATTTCTAATAGCGCTTTTTCCGTTGTTTCCGTATTATCTTTTTCAAGCGTATTACGGATGTATTCATTATCACCGATTAAATCGATAATCTCTTGGTCAGAACCGAAACCTAGCGCGCGTAACAGCACTGTTACTGGCAGTTTACGAGTACGATCAATACGCACGTATACTACATCTTTTGCATCAGTTTCATATTCTAGCCATGCACCACGGTTAGGGATAACAGTTGCTGTATATCCTTTTTTACCGTTTTTATCAAGCTTTCCACTATAGTAAACACTTGGTGAACGAACCAACTGTGATACGATAACACGCTCAGCACCATTAATTACAAAGGTACCTGTTTCGGTCATCAATGGGAAATCCCCCATGAACACATCTTGGTCTTTTACTTCACCTGTTTCTTTATTAATTAACCGCACCTTAACACGAAGAGGTGCTGCATAAGTTACATCACGTTCTTTGGACTCTCCTACTGAATACTTTGGCTCACCTAAGCTGTAATCAATAAATTCTAGTGATAAGTTACCTGTAAAATCATCAATTGGAGAAATATCTTGGAACATTTCTCGTAAACCTTCATCTAAAAACCATTGGTATGAAGCCGTTTGAATCTCGATTAAGTTCGGTAACTCTAAAACTTCACTAATACGAGCATAACTTCTGCGTTGGCGGTGGCGTCCATACTGAACTAGTTGACCTGTCAACTGATTCACCCCTCAAATCAAGCGTTATTATTCAAAATATATAATAAACCATATGTTTATTATTGAACAAAAGAAAAATGGTCTCTTTAAATAGAAAACCACAATTTCATAAAAACGTACTATTGATTTTATTAGTTTTTCCCATATAATTCAAAATTATACCTTTTATTTTATGTATAACCCGAGCTTATATGGAATATTTATATATTGGCATTTTATAATGCTAACACACTAAAAAATATTAGTCAACATTTTTTAGCACATATGATATAATACCCTTTTTTCTTGTCTACTACTTCCACTTCATTAAATAGAGATTCTAATTTCGCAAGAGCAGATGGCGCTCCTTGCTTTTTCTGAATCACAATCCAAAGTTCTCCTTGGTCGGCAAGGTGATCTAATGATTTTTCTAGAATTTCATGAACAACTTTTTTACCCGCACGGATCGGCGGATTACTAAGAATAGCTGCAAAATTCGTTTCCTTCACATTTTCATAGCAAGAGCTTTGATAGATTGAAACATTTGATACTGAATTAACTTCAGCATTTTTTTGAGCTAGCGCTAATGCACGTTCATTAACATCAACCATATGAACGTTTCTTTGGCTGTCCTCTTTTGCAAGTGCCAACCCAATTGGGCCATATCCGCATCCAACATCCAGAAGCGGGCTGGGATTCTCGGGCATTTGAAACGTTTCAATTAACAGGCGCGATCCAAAATCGATCTCTTTTTTTGAAAAAACACCGCGGTCACTCGTAAATGAAAAAGAGGTTCCTCTCAATTCAAATGAAAAGCGCTCTTCATTACTTGCAGACGATGGTGTATTAGAAAAATAATGTTCTGTCAAAATAGAACCTCCTAATCAATATGTTCTTCTTTACTATAAATGAAAAGGATGACAGAAGCAAAAAAGCTCGCTTGTACAAGCGAGCTTTTTTATATCAGTTGTTAAGCAATAATTACTTAACTTCTACAGAAGCGCCAACTTCTTCAAGTTTAGCTTTTGCTTCTTCAGCTTCTTCTTTAGAAATACCTTCTTTAAGAGCTTTTGGAGCGTTATCAACGATTTCTTTAGCTTCTTTTAAGCCAAGACCAGTGATTTCACGTACTACTTTGATAACTTTGATTTTTTGTCCGCCAGCACTTTCAAGTACTAGGTCAAATTCAGTTTTCTCAGCAGCAGCTTCACCAGCAGCACCGCCAGCTACAGCTACAGGAGCAGCAGCAGTTACGCCAAATTCTTCTTCGATTGCTTTTACTAAATCGTTAAGTTCTAAAACAGTCATATTTTTAACTGCTTCAATGATTTGTTCTTGAGTCATTGTTAATTTCCTCCTTGTGATTGTGTTATATATAACAGACTAGATTATGCACCTTGTTCTTCTTTTTGATCTGCCACAGCTTTTGTAGCAAGAGCAAGGTTGCGAATTGGAGCTTGAAGCACGCTAAGCAACATAGAAAGTAAGCCTTCGCGAGATGGTAGTTCTGCAAGTGCTTTAATTTCTTCAACAGATGCAACATTACCTTCAATTACACCAGCTTTGATTTCTAACGCTTCGTGTTCTTTCGCGAAGTTGTTTAAAATTTTAGCTGGAGCAACAACATCTTCTCCACCAAATGCGATTGCATTTGGACCTACTAACGCATCATTAAGATCTGTTAGTTCAAGTTTTTCTACAGCACGGCGAGTTAAAGTGTTTTTGTAAACTTTGAACTCAATGCCTGCTTCACGTAATTGCTTACGAAGTTCAGTAACTTCAGCAACATTCAAACCACGGTAGTCAACGACAACTATTGAGTTACTCGCTTGAAGTTTTTCAGCAATTTCGTCTACGACTTGTTTCTTTTGTTCAATTACGTTGCTCATCTTTACACCTCCTGTAGATTTCCTTCCGTACACTCAGACAAGGTGCAATAAAAAACCTCCATGACAATAAAGACATGGAGGTGTAGTAAGCGAACCATAACGTTTCACTAATTTATCTCACACACCTCGGTAGGAAATTAAGCTTTGCAGCACCTACTGTCTACGGTACAAATGTTATTCTTTTTAACAACATTATCTATTATAATCAGGGACTTTCAAAAAGTCAACACCGATTTATTTCCAAATTTATTAAGCAGAGAATGAAGCAGTATCAACTTTGATACCAGGGCCCATTGTTGAAGTAACAGCTACGTTCTTCATGTATGTGCCTTTTGCTGCTGCCGGCTTAGCTTTTACCATAGTTTCGAAGATTGTAGTGAAGTTTTCAACTAACTTGCTCTCTTCGAAAGATACTTTACCGATTGGTACGTGGATGTTACCAGCTTTATCAACGCGGTATTCTACTTTACCAGCTTTGATTTCGTTAACTGCTTTTTGAACATCAAATGTTACTGTACCAGTTTTAGGGTTTGGCATTAAACCTTTAGGTCCTAATACACGACCAAGTTTACCAACTTCACCCATCATATCTGGAGTAGCTACGATTACATCGAACTCGAACCAACCTTGTTGGATTTTGTTGATGTAGTCAGCATCGCCAACGTAGTCAGCGCCTGCAGCTTCAGCTTCTTTAGCTTTTTCGCCTTTAGCGAATACTAATACACGTTGAGTTTTACCTGTACCGTTTGGTAGTACTACTGCACCACGAATTTGTTGGTCAGCTTTCTTAGGGTCAACTCCTAAACGGAATGCTACTTCTACAGTTGCATCAAATTTAGTTGTGTTTGTTTTCTTTACTAATTCAATCGCTTCTTGTACTGAATAAGTTTGTGTACGATCTACAAGCTTAGCAGCTTCAACGTACTTTTTACCTTTTTTAGCCATTTTTGTTTCCTCCTTATGTGGTTTTAACGGAATAACCTCCCACTAATAAAGGTTGCGAGCATAGGAAAACTTCCATTTCTCGCAACCTTCTAACACCCAATCAAATGGAATTAGTCTTCAACTACGATTCCCATACTGCGCGCTGTACCTTCTACCATGCGCATTGCAGATTCAACGCTAGCAGCGTTTAAGTCAGGCATTTTAGTTTCAGCAATCTCACGCACTTTGTCACGCTTGACTGTTGCAACTTTATTACGGTTTGGTTCACCAGAACCAGACTCAATACCAGCCGCTTTCTTAAGTAGTACAGCAGCAGGTGGAGTTTTCGTAATAAATGTAAATGAACGGTCTTCAAATACCGTGATTTCAACAGGAATGATAAGACCAGCTTGATCAGCTGTGCGAGCGTTAAACTCCTTACAGAAACCCATGATGTTAACACCGGCTTGACCTAATGCAGGACCAACTGGTGGCGCTGGATTTGCTTTACCTGCAGGAATTTGTAACTTAACAAGTTTAATTACTTTTTTAGCCACGAGACACACCTCCTTAAGTCCGTGATGTGGTAATAGGGCGATGCCCTCCCACTCAATGTTCTTTATATATAAAATAAAGAAATAGTTGTTTTAGTCTCTAGTTTTGAGACATACTGACTTATGAAATATTAACATTAAACTTCATGAATTGCAAGGTCTTACAGATTATATTTTTTCAATTTGTGTAAAGTCTAGCTCTACTGGTGTTTGTCTTCCGAACATATCCACATGAACCTTAACTTTACGTTTATCTGTATCGATTTCTTCAATGGTACCTTCGAAGTTTGCAAACGGACCTTCTTGAACCAATACTGTTTCTTTTAGTTCAAAGTCAAAGTCAGCATGCTTCTCGTCCATGCCCATTTGTTTTAAGATCATTTCTACTTCTTCTGGTAGAAGAGCAGTTGGCTTTGAGCCAGAACCTGCTGAACCTACAAAGCCCGTAACGCCAGGTGTATTACGAACTACATACCATGAATCATCCGTCATGATGATTTCAACTAACACGTACCCTGGAAATACTTTTTTCTTTGTAATCTTTTCTTTGTTGTTCTTAATTTCTCTTTCTTCTTCTTCAGGAACAACAACGCGAAAAATTTTATCTTGCATACCCATTGTTTCTACGCGTTTTTCTAAATTTGTTTTTACTTTATTTTCATATCCAGAATAAGTATGGACTACATACCAATTTTTCTCCATTTCTGAGGACTATACGTCCTTCCCTCCCAGCTCACTATAAAATAAGATGTCCTAATCTATTGCACAGACAACGCACTAGGAAAATAGTTGACTCCTAGCACAATCATTCTTAAAGCAAATTAAAAAACCCGTCTCCGGGCTTTTCTGAAAAAAACATAATTTAGCTTTATTATACCATGATTCAAGTCAATTTATTCAAGGGATTAAACGAATAAGTGACGAAATTCCGTAATCAACTACTACAAAAAAGAGTGTCATAAATACAACTGTAGAAATAACAGTAATTGTATAACGAGTTAGCTCATTTTTTTTAGGCCAACTTACCTTCTTCATCTCACGCCCAACATCACGCAAGAAATTTCCTACACGGTTCATGTTTGTAACCTCCAATAAATTAAAAGGGGTATTAGTCTGTGCAGATTATTGATCTACTTTGTTTCACGATGAATCGTATGTGCGTTACACGTTTTGCAAAACTTCTTCATTTCTAAACGCTCTTCGTTTTGCTGTGTGTTTTTCATAGTCGTATAGTTACGACTAGCGCATTGCACACACGCAAGTACAACTTTTTTACGCATAATGTCAACCACCTATAGAGTGATAATGTCTATAAAAAAGTATCACAGACTTTCTTAGCATGTCAATATGAGGATAGAAGGCTACATTGTGATTTCACGAATCTCGAGGTAGCGCTCTAATTTCCTCTTCACACGCTGAAGTGCATTATCGATGGATTTGACGTGGCGGTTTAACTCTTCTGAAATCTCTTGATAAGATTGACCATCTAAATAAAGAACGAGAACTTTTCGCTCAAGATCACTTAAAAGTTCAGCCATCTTTAATTCAATATCATCAAACTTCTCTCGATTAATGAGCAACTCTTCTGGATTTGCTACTTTTGTCCCCGAAATAACATCCATTAAGGTTCGGTCGGACTCTTCATCATATATTGGCTTGTCCAATGATACATAAGAGTTTAATGGAATATGTTTTTGCCTTGTTGCGGTTTTAATAGCGGTAATAATTTGCCTGGTAATGCAAAGTTCAGCAAAAGCTTTAAACGAAGTTAGCTTATCTTCTCTAAAATCTCTAATTGCCTTATATAACCCTATCATACCTTCTTGTACAATATCTTCACGGTCTGCCCCAATTAAAAAATATGACCGCGCCTTTGCTCGCACAAAGTTTTTGTATTTATGAATCAAATACTCTAATGCGTCAATATCGCCTTTATGCACAAGATCGACAACTGTTTCATCCTCTTGTTGTTCGAAATGAGCATGCAGTTTTCTCCCATAATTATCGCCCATATCGATCCCCCCGACCGCACAGTAGATAGAAATATTATACAGTAGCTAATTCCGTACCGTCAATAACCTCACCGCTGTCCCCGACGCCATTTTTCGAAAATTTCGGCTACTTGATTGGAAAGTTGAATGCGTGCCGCTGGCTTTTGATTTTGAATAGACTTCACATCAAGATTAATATGTTTCTCAATCTGCTCAATTTCGTTGTACAATTCTCGAGCAGAAATTCTGAGCGCACCTTGTCCAAAGATTGCCCACTGCTCCGTGAAATCAGATGTAGCAACATGAATCTGTGTCTTTACATTGTTTAGCTCTTGAGCCAGCTTTTCAATGTACTCATCCGCTGTTTCATTTTCTCTTGTAAATACAACGTCAACCTTATGATTTTTTGCCTTCTTTTCAATTCCTTCGACCATATGAGCATCGAAGACAATAATGACACGATACCCCATATATGCTTGATACTCTGCCATCTTTTCGATTAACAGATCTCGAGCACCGGCTAAATCATTATCTCTAAGCTTTCTTAGGTCGGGCCACGCACCTATCATGTTATAACCATCCACCAGTAGAATATCCATTCTTATTCACCTAGAGGATGGCGTTTTCGGTAAACCTCATACATGAGAAGACTAGCTGCTACAGATGCATTTAACGATGTAACATGCCCAACCATTGGAAGCTGTACAAGGAAGTCGCATTTTTCACGAATCAAACGACTCATGCCTTTTCCTTCGCTTCCAATAACTAACGTAAGCGGCATACCTCCATCTAAGTTGCGATAATCATCGCTTTCTTTCGCATCTGTTCCAACAATCCATACGCCTCGATCTTTTAATTCATCAATCGTCCTTGATAGGTTTGTTACCCTTGCTACGGGAACATGTTCAATCGCTCCTGTAGAGGCCTTAGCTACAGTGGCCGTTAATCCAACTGAACGGCGCTTTGGAATAATAATACCGTGTGCGCCAACGGCATCGGCTGTTCGCATAATAGAACCTAAATTATGGGGGTCTTCAAGCTCATCTAGCAGAAGAAAAAACGGACTTTCATTACGTTTTTCCGCTAAGTTAAATAAATCATCTAACTCTGCATATTGATAAGCAGCAACTTGTGCAGCTACTCCTTGATGAATACCTTCTACCATTTGCTCAATTTTCTTTTTCGGTACAAACTGCACCAATACACCATTACGTTTTGCTAACTGCGTGATTTGCCCCATAGAACCGCCTTGCGATCCTTCGGCAATCCATAGTTTGTTAATGTCGCGCCCAGACTTTAGGGCTTCTAGGACCGGATTACGTCCAATGATAAATTCATGTTCCATGATTCATTCCTCCCTCTCCTTCATCGACGAAAGAGATAGCTTTAGTAATAAGTTCCATCATTCTTTCTTCTTCACCTAAAAGATACAAATAGCCTACGACCGCTTCAAATGCCGTACTGTAGCGATACGTTTGCACATCTGTGTTTTTAGGGACTGTACCGGACTTTGCATTGCGTCCTCGGCGCAGTACACCTTCTTCTTCTTCAGTAAAAAAGTTTTCATTTTTAAAATAATATACGATTTGCGCTTGTGCTTTTGCTGATACGTATTTTTTAGCTTTATTATGAAGCTGGTTAGGGCGCACTGTCCCTAACACCAGCAGGTGGCGGCGAACATGTAAATCAAACACCGCATCACCCATATAAGCAAGAGCTAAGCTATTTAGCTGTTTTACATCTAATTTACTGCTGCTCATAACACTATTATCCTCTTTTCCATCTTGTTCCTTGCGCCGTATCTTCTAAAATAATATTTTTAGCCTTTAATTCATCTCGAATTTGATCTGCTAATTGGAAATTACGATCTTTACGAGCCTGAATACGATCTTGGATCAATTGATCAATTTCTTCGTCTAGAAGTTCAGCTTCTCCAAACGTAATGCCTATTGCAGCACCTAGTTCTTTAAACTCTTTAATAAAGGCTTCAATTACATCTGTAGACGTTGTTTGTTCTAATAAATACAAGTTAGCTTGCTTTGCTAGCTCGAACAGAACAGAAATGGCATTTGCCGTATTAAAATCATCATCCATCTCTTCAACAAACGTTTCGCGAAGCTCTTTTAGCTTTTCGAACCATTCTGAAGCATCTTCTTGAAGATTTGTTGCTGCCTCTAGACGGTGAGTTAAGTTGCCGTAAGCTGTTTGCAGACGCTCAAACCCTTTGCGCGTATTCTCTAAAATTTCTTCGTTATAGTTAATTGGGTGACGATAGTGAACGGATAAAATAAAGAATCGAAGTAGGGACGGATCATGCTTTTTAATAATGTCATGAACTAACACGAAGTTCCCTAGTGATTTAGACATCTTTTCATTATCAATATTGATATATCCGTTATGAAGCCAGTATTTCGCAAACGATTTCCCAGTGAGCGCTTCTGATTGGGCAATTTCATTTTCGTGATGAGGGAAAGCTAAATCCTGACCGCCTGCGTGGATATCAATTGTATCACCTAAATACTTGCGTGCCATCGCAGAGCACTCGATATGCCAGCCTGGTCTTCCTTGACCCCAAGGGCTATCCCATGCGATTTCTCCATCTTTGGTTGCTTTCCAAAGAGTAAAGTCTAATGGATCTTCTTTCTTTTCTCCAACTTCGATACGAGCACCGGATTGCAATTCATCAATAGATTGATGTGATAATTTTCCGTATCCTTCAAACTTACGTGTACGATAGTATACATCACCCTCTGACTCATATGCATATCCTTTTCTCACCAGTTCATCAATGAACTCAATAATGATATCCATATTTTCAGTTACGCGTGGATGCACATCGGCATGCTTGCATCCAAGAGCTGACGTATCTTCAAAGTAAGCATCGATAAAGCGGTTTGCGATCGTTGGAACATCTTCTCCTAACTCTTTTGCTGCCTTAATTAATTTATCATCCACATCTGTGAAGTTTGAGACATACTCTACATCGTAGCCTCTAAATTCTAAATAGCGGCGCACCGTATCAAATACGATTGCAGGACGCGCATTTCCAATATGAATATAGTTATACACGGTCGGTCCGCACACGTACATTTTGACTTTGTTTTCTTCTAGAGGTACAAATGTCTCTTTTTGACGTGTTAACGTGTTATATAGCTTAATTGCCATGGTGAATCTTCCCTTCTTTTAATTCCTTTAATTGATTTTGCAGGTGTAAAATTTCTTTCTCTAGCTGTTTAAAACGCTCTGCATCTGGATCTGGCAAATCTTGATGATTCAAATCTTTTGGAATCCGGACGCCATTTTGAATGACGACTCGGCCAGGGATACCAACAACCGTTGAGTTTTCTGGGACGTCATTTAACACAACTGAGCCCGCTCCAATTTTGGAGTGCGCATGAATCGTAATCGACCCTAGTACTTTAGCACCTGTTGCAATTAAGACATTGTCCTCGATCGTCGGGTGACGCTTTCCTTTTTCTTTCCCTGTTCCTCCGAGTGTTACTCCTTGATATACTGTTACATTATCTCCAATTTCGCACGTTTCCCCAATCACAATTCCCATTCCATGGTCAATAAAAAAGCGGCGGCCAATTTTCGCACCCGGATGGATTTCAATCCCTGTGAAGAATCGGCTAATTTGTGAGATTACACGTGCCAGAAAAAACCACTTTCTTTTAAAAAGCCCGTGAGCGAATCTATGTGCCCAAATAGCATGCAACCCCGAATAGGTTAATATCACTTCAATATAACTTCTTGCTGCAGGATCTTGTTCAAATATGGCTTCAATGTCTTCCTTTAACAACTTTAGCATCATCTCACCCCAATTCCGCTATTCCTCTATCTACTCATTGATTGTATAAAAAAACGCCCCTATGTCAAATGACACAGAGACGTATATACGCGGTTCCACTCTGTTTGGATCAACAAACGATCCCAACTCTTCTCTCATAACGTGAAAGTACCCGCTTTTGCCTACTTACTTTAGCAGCATTCAACAAAAGACTCAAAGGCGCACTTCAACAAGTTTTGTCATAGGTTACTTTCAGCCGGTGATAACCCTCTCTGATATGCAATGAACTTGCCTACTCTTCCTTCTCAACGATATCCATATTTGATTATTCTATCATATGGGCAAAATAGAAATTTGTTAACTATAAATGCTTTCTAGACGAGCTAAAACTGTTTCTTTCCCTAAAAGAGAAATAGCTTTTGGAAGCTCAGGACCGTGTGTTTCGCCTGTTGTTGCTACACGAATTGGCATAAATAGTTTTTTACCTTTTTGACCTGTTGCTTTTTGTACAGCTTTTGTTGCTGCCTTAATTTCATCAGCACTGAATTCTTCTAAGGAAGAAATTTCTTCAGCAAATGCTTTTAACACTTCCGGTACTTGCTCTTCAGCAAGCACTGCTTTTGCTTCTTCACTGTAATCAATTTCTTTCTTAAAGAACATTTCAGTAAGTTCAACAATCTCAGCGCCAAAGCTCATTTGTTCTTGGTATAGAGCGACTAAGTCACGTACCCATTGTTCTGTTTCTGCATCGCGCGTTTCTTCAACTTTTCCAGCTTTCACTAAGTGAGGAACTGATAAAGCTACTACCTCGTCTAAATCCAATTGTTTCATGTATTGGTTGTTCATCCAACGTAATTTGCTTGTATCAAATAGTGCTGGAGATTTTGATAAACGAGCTGGGTCAAAAATTTCAATGAACTGTTCTTTAGAGAAGATTTCTTCTTCTCCCACAGGTGACCAGCCAAGCATTGTAATAAAATTAAACAGTGCTTCCGGCAAGTAGCCTAATTCTTTATATTGCTCAATAAACTGAATGATTGACTCATCACGTTTACTTAGCTTACGGCGATTTTCATTTACGATTAATGTCATATGACCAAATACAGGAGGCGTCCAGCCTAAAGCTTCATACACAAGAATTTGCTTCGGTGTATTAGAAATATGGTCATCTCCGCGTAGAACATGTGTCATCTTCATTAGATAATCATCAATGGCTACAGCGTAGTTATATGTTGGTGTACCGTCTTTTTTCACAATAACGAAATCACCAATGCCTTCAGATTCAAATGATACTTCATCTTTGACTATATCATTCCATTTAATTTCTGTGTTGCTAGGAACACGGAAGCGAATGCTTGGCTCACGGCCTTCTGCTTCTAGTTCAGCACGCTGTTCAGCTGTTAAGTTACGGCACTTACCTGAATAGCGCGGCATTTGACTGTTCGCCTGCTGTTCTTCACGCTCTTTTTCAAGCTCTTCTGACGTACAGTAACAGTGATAAGCTAATCCTTTTTCAAGAAGTTCTTCCGTATATTTTTGATAGATTTCCGTACGTTCAGACTGGCGATAAGGACCGTACTCGCCGCCTACGTCGATACTCTCATCCCATTCAATACCTAACCATTTTAAATAGCGCAGCTGACTTTCTTCTCCGCCTTCGATATTACGCTTTTGATCTGTATCTTCAATACGGATAATAAATTTACCGTTTTGATTTCGTGCAAATAAATAATTAAATAGTGCTGTTCTTGCATTCCCTATATGAAGATGTCCAGTTGGACTCGGGGCATAACGAACTCTTACTTCGCTTGACATAACTAAGATGACCTCCAATTTAATATTACTTATAGTATGTATTTATATGTTTTAGACATGTTCTAATTTTATCACCAAATAGGTATCTGTCAAAGTCAACTGTTTTTATTTTTGATAAACTAAAACGGCTGCTTGGGCGGCAATTCCTTCTTCACGTCCCGTAAAGCCTAACTTTTCTGTTGTTGTTGCCTTGACGTTAATTTGAGAAATGCTTGCTTCTAACAGCTGCGCAATACGCTCTCTCATTGGTTCAATGTAAGGAGCCATTTTAGGTTTTTGCGCGATAATTGTGCAATCTACATTGCTTAATTCATAGCCTTCATCTTTTAGCAGTTTCCATACGTGTTGAAGAAGCTTTGCTGAATCAGCATCTTTAAATTCAGGGTCTGTATCCGGAAAATGCTTTCCGATATCTCCCTTAGCCGCCGCTCCTAATAAGGCATCTGCGATTGTATGCAACAGCACATCTGCATCTGAGTGGCCTAATAATCCTTTTTCATACGGAATTTCTAAACCGCCGATGATTAAAGGTCTTCCTTCTGCAAATTCATGTACGTCGAAACCTTGTCCTACTCGAATGTTCATTTTTCCACTCCTTCAGTCTTGTTTAGCTTTGTTAATATAGCTTCTGCATATAACAAATCTTCTGGTGTTGTTAGTTTTATATTATCGTAATTTCCCTCTACAATCGATACTTTTTGCCCCGCTTTTTCTACTAAGCTTGCATCATCGGTGCCTAAGTATTCATTTGTTTTTGCTTTTTCGTGTGCATCCATTACTACATCAAAAAGAAAAGCCTGCGGCGTTTGAATAGCCCACAAGCTAGAGCGCTCAACTGTTTCAACGACAGTACCCTGTTCCACACGCTTAATTGTGTCTTTTACTGGAACAGCCAGCACAGCAGCCTTATCACTAGCAGCTTTTTCTACTAACTCATGGATTGTGTTTTGTTGAACAAATGGACGAGCACCATCATGAATTAATACCATCTGAGCCTGCTTTAAACTTTTAAGGCCGTTATAAACGCTATGTTGACGTTCATCGCCTCCAACTGTCAATGATTGAACCTTTTGAATTGGATATTCGATTAATAACTCTTCAAAAATCTCCATTTCTTTTTCGTTTACAACTAGTACAATTCCACTGCACCAAGGATCTTGTTCGAATTTTTGCAGCGTATGAATGATAAGCGGAACGTTTTGAATAGTTAAAAATTGTTTGTTCCGCCCCGCTTTCATTCGCTTCCCCTGACCTGCAGCTAACACGATAATTTCATACTTCATAGGTATACTCCCTTTACCTGTTACGTCACAGTGCTTTTTCTAATAACTTGGGTTTCGCAAAAATCATACGGCCTGCTGAGGTTTGGAGTACGCTCGTCACCAGTACATCAATTTGCTTTCCAATATAATTTCTACCTTCTTCTACCACGATCATTGTACCGTCATCAAGATAGGCAATACCTTGATTGTGCTCTTTACCGTCTTTTATAACCAATACGTTCATTTCTTCTCCTGGAAGTACAATTGGCTTGACGGCATTTGCTAAGTCATTGATATTTAAAACGCCAACATTTTGAAGTTCACATACTTTATTTAAATTAAAATCGTTTGTCACGACCAAACCGGAAGTTAGCTTTGCCAATTTAACCAGCTTGCTGTCTACTTCTTGAATGTCTTCGAAATCGCCTTCATAAATTTCTACCTTCATTGCCAGTTCTTTTTGAATACGGTTTAGAATATCTAGACCTCGTCTACCTCTGTTTCGTTTTAGAACATCCGACGAATCAGCAATATGCTGAAGTTCCTCAAGCACAAAGCGCGGAATAACAATCGTTCCGTCTAAAAATCCTGTTTGACAAATATCTGCGATACGGCCGTCAATAATAACGCTCGTATCTAAAATCTTAAGAGACTTTAATGATTCTTCGTTATCTGTTTCTTCTTCTTGTCCTTTTTTCTTCCCAATTCGAGCCGGCATCGAAAACACGCTTACAAGTTCATCACGTTTTTTAAACCCGACTTGAAACCCTAAGTAACCTAAAAGAATACTTAGAAAGATTGGTAAAATGGTACTTACTACTTGAAGTTGAATTCTGCCTAAAAAAGCTCCGACCAAGTAGGCTACAATAAGCCCTAAAATCAATCCTAAGCTCCCAAAAAGCACATCCGTTACAGGCGCCTTCAGTAACGCCTCTTCCACTCGGCGAATTAATTCAACTATATAATCAACAATCCAAAACGTGACAAGGAAAAACAAAATGGCTCCTAGTATTGCATCGACGTAAGGCTTTTCTAGAAATGCTACATCTTGCAGATTTAATAATTGAATAAGTTCAGGTATAAAAAAGACGCCCAATGTACCACCTGTAATAATAAAAAATAACTGTACAAAACGTTTTAACACGCCTTCACCTCCCTTTATCATTATAAACAGTTTACAATGATTGAAACCTGTTATTTAACCAAAAAACAGAATTTGTAAACAAACTGTCACTTTTTTTGTATTTTCACAATATCTTAATGAATCAAACATTTAATGTCAATTAATATCCTATAGCTGGCGGTTTGTAAGATGCTGCTCTTTTAGTCTTTTTAGGCCTTCTCTGATTTTGCGTGCTCGAATTTCACCGATGCCTTCTACCTCATCCAATTCTTCTACCGACGCATCTGCTATCGTTTTTAAATCCCCTAATTCATCAATGAGATTTTCAATAATAATCGATGGAAGTCTTGGAATTTTATGAAGCATTCGATACCCTCTAGGAATAACGCTGTCTTCAAAGCTTGTATACATGGGATATCCCATTAAGCGAAGAAGCGTTTGGTCATCGAGAAGAACATTATTTGACGGCTGCTGCATGCGTTCAATTACTCGGTAAGGGTCAAAGCTGAGGTCATACATATAATCTTTGATTAATAAAGTTGCTTCTTCCTCTAAGTGGGAAAGTAGTTCATTCATTTGGAGACGGATTAGTCTTCCTTCTGTTCCTAACTCGCTAATATAGCTCAAAATTTCATTTTTAATACGCAGAACCATTTCTGTACGATGAAGCGACTGCAGCACATCTGTATGAGTTACTTGCTCTTCAAACTCTAATGCACTGAGACTTGTAATCGATTCGTCTAATACCGCCTTGTACTTTTCAAGTGTTCCAAGCGCTTGATTCGCTTTTGCTAAAATAACGCTAATGTCTTTCAATACATACTGCAGAGACCCTTTGTAAAGCGTAATCACATTTCTTCTTTGTGAAATGGCTATTACCAATACACCTGACTGCTTAGCTACACGCTCTGCTGTACGGTGTCGCATTCCTGTCTGTGAAGAAGGAGTAGAGGGGTCTGGCATGAGCTGAGCATTAGCAAATAATATCTTGCTTCCGCTGTCATTTAAAATAAGCGCTCCATCCATTTTGGCTAACTCGTATAAATGCGCAGGTGTAAATGCACAATTAATCGAAAATCCTCCATCTACCATCTTTTTGACTTGTTCATTGTAGCCCATAACAATTAAGCCGCCCGTCTTTGCCCGCAAGACGTTATCGATACCGTCACGAATAGGGGTTCCTGGTGCTACAAACTGCAGAATTTCTGATATTTGTTTTTGACTAACTGTTGTTTTTTCTCCTTCCACTGCTTATCCTCCTAATGTATATTGCAGAGCCTCCGCTACTGTTGATACCCCAATCACATCAATACCATCTGGGACTTTCCATCCTCCTAAATTTTTCTCTGGGATAATAATTCGTTGGAACCCTAATTTTACCGCTTCTTGAACGCGCTGTTCAATTCTAGATACTCGGCGTACTTCACCTGTTAATCCTACCTCTCCTACAATAACATCCGTAGCGCTAGAAGCAGCATCTCTGAAGCTTGAAGCAATACTAACGGCTACAGCTAAATCAATTGCTGGTTCATCTAATTTCACTCCACCTGCTACTTTTAAATAAGCATCTTGATTCTGCAGCAGCATTCCTACACGCTTTTCTAAGACAGCCATGATAAGCGAAACGCGATTATGATCTACTCCCGTCGCCATTCTTCTAGGGTTTCCAAAGCTCGTTGGACTGATTAGCGCCTGCAGCTCTACTAATACAGGTCTTGTCCCTTCCATTGAAGCGACAACAACCGATCCTGCTGCTCCCTGAGACCGTTCTTCTAGAAAGATTTCAGATGGATTCAATACTTCTTCTAGCCCACTTTCTTTCATTTCAAAAATGCCCATTTCATTTGTGGATCCAAATCGGTTCTTAACTGCTCTTAATATACGATACGTATGATGGCGCTCTCCTTCAAAATAAAGAACCGTATCCACCATATGTTCAAGAAGTCTTGGTCCTGCAATGGCCCCTTCTTTCGTTACATGACCCACAATAAAGATGGCAATTCCATTCGTTTTAGCAACACGCATTAGTTCAGCCGTACACTCTCGCACCTGTGAGACGCTTCCTGGCGCTGATGTGACATCAGCATGGTAAATGGTTTGAATTGAATCAATCACCACAAAATCAGGCTGCATGCTTGAGATGGCCTCTAGTATTAATTCTAAGTTTGTTTCTGCGTGAACATAAAGCTCTTCAGCTTTTACACCTAGCCTGTCCGCTCTTAACTTCGTTTGTTTGGTTGATTCCTCTCCCGAAATATATAGTACTTTATTTTGTTTCATTGCTAACTGCGCGGAGGTTTGCAAAAGTAAAGTAGACTTTCCGATACCCGGATCTCCCCCTATTAAAACGAGTGACCCTCTGACAATACCTCCTCCTAATACACGATTTAACTCTGCAGAAGGTGTGAAAATTCGTGGTTCTGTTGTAGATTCAATCGCTGTAATTGACTGAGGTTTTTGGACTTTAGAAGCAGTAGCTCCGGAAAAAGCTCCTCGGCGTGATGATTTCGTTTCTTCCATTTCTTCTACCATAGAATTCCAGCTTCCGCACCCGGGACATTTCCCCATCCATTTTGCTGATTCATATCCGCAATGCTGACATGCAAATTTTGTTTTTCGTTTCGCCATTATGTTATCAATCTCTCCGTTCATTCAATCGATTTCTATCTCTATTGTACACTATTTCCTAAGCTAAAATAAAAAGGGAGGCATACGTGTTTTTTCGTATGCCTCGTCTTGGTTTGAGTAAATTTAGCTGATGCTGCTTGGAGCGGAGGATTTAACAACAAATTCTCCTTTGTCTACATCTAGCGTCACTTTCTGACCTTTTTGAACAACCCCTTTTAGCAGCTCTTCAGATAAACGGTCTTCAATATGTTTTTGAATTGCTCTACGAAGTGGACGAGCACCGTATTCTGGATCAAAACCTTCCTCTGCAATCTTATCAATTGCCTCTTTTGTTAATTCAAGATCAATTTCTTGCTCTTTTAAGCGTCTTGTTAACTGATCCGCCATTAATTTAACGATTTCAGCTAAGTGAGGTTTCTCTAATGAATGGAAGACGATAATTTCATCGATACGGTTTAGGAACTCAGGACGGAACGCGCGCTTCATTTCCGCCATTACTTTTCCTTTCATATCTTTGTAGTCTTGCCCTTCCGCTTCTACTGTGAACCCTAAGTGCTTGCTTCGTTTTAATGTATCAGCACCTACGTTTGATGTCATAATTAAAATCGTATTACGGAAATCAACTGTACGGCCTTTTGAATCTGTTAAGCGTCCATCTTCTAACACTTGTAATAAAATGTTAAATACATCCGGATGCGCTTTTTCAATTTCGTCTAAAAGAACAACTGAGTAAGGTTTTCTTCTTACTTTTTCCGTTAACTGGCCGCCTTCTTCGTATCCAACATATCCCGGAGGTGAACCTACTAAGCGTGAAGTAGAATGTTTCTCCATGTACTCAGACATATCGATACGAATCATTGCATCTTCATCGCCGAAGATTGACTCCGCTAATGCACGTGCAAGCTCTGTTTTACCAACCCCTGTTGGTCCTAAGAAAATGAATGAACCAATTGGACGTTTTGGATCTTTCAAGCCTGCTCTAGCACGGCGCACAGCTTTTGCAACTGCTTTTACCGCTTCTTCTTGCCCAATTACACGAGAGTGAAGAATCTCTTCCATGTTCAGCAGTCTTTCTGTCTCTTCCTGTGCCAGTTTAGAGACCGGTACACCCGTCCAGCTAGATACCACCATCGCAATATCTTCTACGGTTACAGCTGAGTTTTCTTTACCTTGCTGCTCTTTCCAAATTTTCTTTGTGTCTTCTAATTCTTCGCGTAGGCGTTGCTCTGTATCGCGTAAAGATGCTGCTTTTTCAAATTCTTGACTTTGAACAGACGCATCTTTTTCATTGCGTACTGATTCTAATTTTTGCTCTAATTCCTTTAAATTTGGCGGCGTTGTAAATGAACGTAAACGCACTTTTGAACCAGCTTCATCAATTAAATCGATTGCTTTATCCGGTAAGAAACGATCGGAAATGTAGCGATCTGATAGTTTCACCGCTTGCTCGATTGCCTCATCAGAAATAGATACTCGGTGATGGGCTTCATAACGGTCACGAAGCCCTTTTAAGATTTGAATAGACTCTTCCAACGTTGGTTCATCCACTTGAATTGGCTGGAAGCGACGCTCTAACGCTGCATCTTTTTCAATGTACTTTCTGTATTCATCTAAAGTCGTAGCACCGATACACTGAAGTTCTCCACGAGCAAGAGACGGTTTTAAAATATTAGAAGCATCGATAGCACCTTCTGCACCACCAGCGCCAATTAATGTGTGTAACTCATCGATAAAGAGAATGATATTACCTGCTTGACGAATTTCATCCATTACTTTCTTCAGGCGATCTTCAAATTCTCCGCGGTATTTTGTACCAGCAACGACCGTTCCCATATCCAAAGTCATAACGCGTTTATCGCGTAAAATTTCTGGAACCTCATTGTTGACGATTTGCTGAGCCAAACCTTCAGCGATTGCCGTTTTACCGACACCTGGCTCCCCAATTAATACAGGATTGTTTTTTGTACGTCGGCTTAACACTTCAATAACACGCTGAATTTCTTTCCCACGTCCGATAACAGGGTCTAAGCTTCCTTCGCGCGCTACAACTGTTAAATCGCGTGCTAAGCTGTCTAGCGTAGGTGTATTAGCGTTTGAAGAGCCTCCGCCTTGATGACTTGAAGCAGCTTCATTGCTACCTAATAAATGAAGCACTTGCTGACGAGCTTTATTTAGGCTGACACCTAAATTATTTAAAACGCGTGCTGCAACGCCTTCACCTTCACGAATTAAGCCTAGTAAGATATGTTCTGTTCCTACATAAGAATGACCAAGCTTTCGGGCTTCATCCATTGAAAGTTCAATGACTTTTTTCGCTCGAGGTGTATAATGAATGGTCTGCGTTAATTCTTGGCCTCTGCCAATTAATGCTTCCACTTCTTTTTGAATTTTTTCAGTGCTTAGGCCTAGAGCAGAAAGAGCTTTTGCTGCAATTCCTTCACCTTCACGAACGATACCTAATAAAATATGCTCCGTTCCAATGTTGTTGTGACCTAGGCGTAGTGCTTCTTCCTGTGCTAAAGCTAATACTTTTTGTGCGCGCTCTGTAAATCTACCAAACATCATATAATCGTCACCCTCCACGTTTAATTTGTGTTTTTATTTATAGTGAGACGTTCTCGAATTAAGGTGGCTCTTTTAATGTCACGTTCTTGAGGCTTTAGGGGACCTCCCGAATACTGTTGTAAAAAGCCTGGCTGCGTCATAATGATAAGTTCATTCAATATATTTTGACTCAGTCCTTTTATATACCCTAAATCGATTCCTAATCGAACATCTGATAAACATTGTGAAGCTTCTTTTGACTCAATAATACGGCTATTGGCCAATACTCCATATGAACGATACACTCGATCTTCTAACTCTACATGAGATGTTTTAAACAGCGCGTCTCTTGCAGAGTGCTCTTGTGTAATCAACTGCTGTACGACACTATTTAAATCTGCCACAATATCTTCTTCAGATTTCCCTAAGGTTATCTGATTAGAAATTTGAAAGATATTCCCTAAAGCTTCGCTACCTTCTCCATAAATTCCTCTCACCACTAGGCCAAGCTGGTTAATAGCGGGAATAATACGATGAATTTGACGGGTCATCACTAAAGCCGGCAGATGCATCATCACAGATGCACGTAGCCCAGTACCCACATTTGTGGGACAGCTGGTTAAATACCCTCTATTTTCATCAAACGCATAATCTACGTATTTCTCAATCCAATTATCTACTTTATTCGCTGTGCTTAAAGCTTCAGATAATTGAAGGCCTGGAAATAAACATTGTATGCGTAAATGATCTTCTTCATTAACCATAATACTCAAATCTTCTTTTTCTGATAAAAAACAAGCTCCGTTGTTATCTCCTTCAGCCAAGTTAGGACTGATAAGATGCTTTTCAACCAACACTTGCTTTTGAAGAGGCTGTAATTCGTTCATCTTTAGTAAATGCAAATTCCACTGATTGGTGTTTTCACTTTTTTGAAAAACTTGCTCGAATACTCGAACCACTTCAACTGCGTGTTCTTTAGAAAAGAGAGTTGGAAAAAGATAATGAGTTAAATTTCGAGCCAGCCTGATTCGACTGCTTAGAACAATATCTGAATTCGAAGCTTCTTGACGCATCCAAGAGCTAACAGGCTGGGAAAAGAACAAATCCTGGGACATGAATTACGCTTCCTCCTCTCTCGATTCGTTCATCTTCTTTTCTAGTAACCGAATGTGATCTCGGAGTTCAGCTGCTTTCTCAAACTCCTCTTTTTCGATATACTCTTTTAAGTTCAATCTTAATGCCTGTAATTCCTTTTTTAAATGAAGATTACTTGCAATTCTTGCTGGTATTTTTCCATGATGCAGATAATTACCTCCATGCAGCCTCTTCAGGAAAGGAATAAGAGGTCGCTCAAATGTTTTGTAGCAATCTGCACATCCAAACCTGCCGATTTTAGCAAATTTTTGATATGTCATGCCACAAGTAGGGCAAGAAAGAACCTCCTGACTTTGTTGCTTATAATTTTCAGTTACTGCTGGATCTAGGTTAAGTAGGCCAGCTAGTAAGTTATTGATTGAAAAACCTTGCTGATTTGAAAAAGAAAATGCATCTCCATTTTCTGAAGCGCATTGTTCACATACATGCATCTCCGTCTTTTCACCATTAATGATTTTTGTGAAGTGAAGAGTTGCAGGTCTCGTTTCACATTGCTGACAAATCATCCTGTCATCACTCCCTGTTCTAAATAAAATAGATCATGAGCTTATCGGTAGCGTAATGAATTAAGCATTGCTTTTAAAAGATTAGCCCTTAGCTCATCACGATAAGGAAGTTCAATATTAATAACTGAACGATTGATAACACTCAACATAATTTTTGCTTCTCGTTCTGTGATGACTTTTTCTTCAACTAACCTAATAATGACGTTTTCAGCACTTACTTGTGAAATTTCATTTTGAATCATCTCAATTACTTGCTGAAACAAATCCGCTGCATCATGCATTTTTACTTTTGCAATACGAATAAAGCCGCCGCCGCCTCGCTTACTTTCTACAAGATAACCTCTCTCAACTGTAAAACGGGTATTGATAACGTAATTAATTTGCGACGGAACGCATTGAAATTTATCAGCAATCTCACTGCGCCTTATTTCAACAATTTCTCTTTCACTTAATTCAAGTACTTGTTTTAAATACTGTTCGATAATGTCAGAGATATTTGGCACGCTGCCCCCTCCTTCTGACTTTGACTATATTTGACCTTAATTTAAATATAAAAGGAAACGAAAAAATTTTCAACTATGTACTATTAAAGTTTATTCTTTACTTTTATCGTTGCCACTAAAATTTATTTCAAAACCTGCAAATCGTGAATTTTATTGTTCTTACTATACTTTTTCATAAAACAAATAAATTGTAAACAAAAAAGGACTAGCTAAAATAGCTAGTCCTTTTTCAGGTGCCTGGCAACGTCCTACTCTCACAGGGACAAAGTCCCAACTACCATTGGCGCTAAAGAGCTTAACTTCCGTGTTCG
>NZ_JBHZOT010000016.1:0-59997 GCF_042787735.1 Priestia sp. YIM B13490 | reverse complement strand
GGTGTACGTACGGTTCGGAGGGGAGCTCTTGGAAACCTCCTGTAGAAATACAGAAAGGCGCTGGGTGCTTACCCTACCTGAAAGCACTTTTTCAGCAATTAGGTTATAAAACTCAAGTGACGCAAAAGTCTGGTGATTTTGGGGCTGACTTGGTGATGAAAGGTAAAGATAAGATTGTCATTCAAGCCAAAAGGTATGGAGTTAAAAATCGGGTGAATCTTTCGGCTGTACAAGAAGTTTATGGGGCAAAAGCTTATTATAAAGCAAATCAAGCGTGGGTTGTGACCAATAGTTATTTCACGAAACAAGCAAAAGAGCTTGCAGCTGCATGTGATGTGACCTTAGTAGATCGTGCGGATCTTCAAAAGTTTATTAATGAAGTCAATCCTGTTTTTAAGGCACGAGAAATCTTTGAAAATATCACACCAGAACCTCGTAAGTGTCCGAAATGTGGGCAGGAGCTAGTCGTACGAGATGGGAACGGTACTCGTTTTTTTGGCTGTTCCTCTTTCCCTTCTTGTCGTCATACGGAGAAAATTAATAAGGAAATAAGTAAGAGCAGACCTTCATTAAAGTAGGGTCTGTTTTTTCTTTCTCTAAAAAGGAGCCGATATTATGAGTTCATACACTGGTCTTAACTGATTGGTGAAAGGATATTTTTGTATAACTCATTAGATTCATCACATAATAACAGTGTAATGGTATTGTTCTCTTTCCAAAGAGATTCAATCACACTTACCCTACTTCAATCTTCCTTCTAACTAACTGATTGAGTGGGGTTCTTTTATAATATATATTTTTTAAGACGCTGAAATTGCATCGAATGAGTAGTTATACGCAAAACAAAAGTTAATTTTGTCAGAGAGCGTTTCTCTGTAAGGAATAGAACTGAAATAGTGCCTAATAGAGAATAAAAACAGATGAGTTTCAAATAATATTGATAATTCACAAATAACCGGAGGTTTACTATGCGTTCGAATAATAATTTTGTGGTATTACTGTTCTTCTCTATTATGGGTATAGTTGCTACCACTGTTTTCAGTAGTGTTATTATTTCTCAGAATAACCGTTTATTAAGAGAAAGAAAACAAAAATAAAAAGAGGTCAATTTGTTGTAAAGCAAAGTTGGCCTCTTTATTTATTAATTAATCGTTACGATAAGCATCTTTCCATTTGGAAGGTGCTTTTTTTCGTTTCCTATAAAAATATAAAAAAGAGGAGAGTTTTTATGAAGAACATTTTTATGAAATCAATGACCGTTTTCACTTTACTAATGGTCGCATTTTGTGGAGTAAATCAGGGGAAAACAGAAGCTGCAAGTAAACCAGCCAATCAAGATTTAATCATCATTAACAAGTACTACAACAAGTTTGCATATTTTCATAATGGTTATATTGAAATCGTTGATCCAGTGGCAACGGGTAAAACATGGGACAAAACACCTGTTGGCTTTTTTAAAGTCGTAAACAAGATTAAAAATCGTCCTTATTATACAGGTCATATTCCTGGGAGCGATCCTCGTAATCCGTTAGGAAAACGTTGGTTAGGGTTAAATGCAAACGGTACGTATGGTGATACATACGGCATTCATGGAAACAACAATGAAAGCAGCATTGGAAAATATGTGAGTCAAGGTTGCGTAAGAATGCATAATGAAGACATCGAAAAGCTTTATGATAAAGTTCAAGTTGGTACACCGGTTGCCATTACTTATTCCTATAAGAGTTTTGTAGATTTGACAAACGTTTATGGATATAAATTTAAGGGGTATCGTATGAAAGGTAACTAAATAATAAAGGAGCACCCTCATGCCTTAAAGCATGAGGGTGCTCCTTTTTAGTGTTATCGTTCATCTTGAAGCAGCAATTCCTCATCAATCTTTTTTGCATTTAAGTATTTAGGGTTATCAATTAGTACTTGAATAGAAGCTTGGATTAATTTAATTGCTAATTCCAAGGTTGGGATTGGTTCCCCTGAAGGAAGCTTTATTTCCCTTTTACTAGATGCTTTAGTACTTCCATGAACAACGGAAGATCTATATGCATAAATCTGTTTAACGGCTTTAAATACTTCAATTGTATCCATATTTACTTCTGTAGATAGTTTTAATAATGCAGCCATTCTAAGAGCAAGTTTGTGAGTTAATTCCCCGTGCTCACCATCCGTCATTAGAGCTTCCATAGCTATAGTGGCATCAAGTATTGAATCAGCTTCATCCTCTCTCATATAGCATTGATGTAAACGTCGACTAGCTAGATGTATTTTCTTATCTTCTGTAGTTACAAGTTTATTAAAAACTTCCTTAACTTTTTCCATTTCCTTTAAAGTTACTTGGGGGCAAGTTGGATATGCCCAATAATCAATGTCAAAATAGCTAGGATAGTTCTTAATTGTTGTCCCTAACAGGGGCATTAAATCAGCCTCATACGAGGGAGCCCATAATACTGGTTTAGCCAATAGTTGAGCATAACCTGTATTAATATTAGTAGCTACTCTAAGTGTATTAATAAATGTATTTATTTCAAATTGAGCATAAGATTGGGGCTTAGAAAACACCTTGCTTATCATATAATAACTAGCGTTCCTAAATTCCAGACCTTTCATAACAAAAGCATGTGTTGCACTTTCTAATACTGTACTGGGGATTTGTATGGGATAATATGTTTTATCAATTCTTGACTTTTGAAAGTCTTCGTCCATCTTTACAATAGAAATTCTGTCAGTAAGTTGGTATTCCTCAAAATCAAAGTGAGTAAATAAAATGGGAACATGTATCTCCAAGGGTAGTTGCTCCGTGTAAATGCAATTCTCAAAACTCTGGTAAATCTTATTAAACCTTTCTTGATTGTAATCCTCGTCTCCATTAATATACATATATCTTTGTATTAAACTTTGAGCAATATCTTGTATCTTATATTCGGAAATGCCTTCAATTTGTTTTTCGATATACTGTCCTGTTGTTGCTTTAAAATAAGATGATATGTGTTCCGATTTAAGCATATAGTCTTTATATTCTTCGTATCCACTAATTTGTGTAATGTCTGTGTCTTGTTTATCTTTATACTTAGTAAAAAACGTTTCATAGTATATAGGAACATTATCACCGTATGATGTTAACGATGATTCAATACTTGGCATTCTATTCGGTTTAACATAATAAATACGTGGATATTTAGGATACGTAGATAGATATAGCTTTTGTGAGACCACTTCTTTAACTCTTTTTACTCCATTTTCCACAACTGTAGATAATAGGTGATGTAAAAATTCATCTTTTATTTTTAGCATAATAATCTATTTTCTCCTTTAGTGAGATAATTTAGATATCCTCATATTATGATAACCCTTTTATATTATTTTTGGTAGTTTAAACCTTTTAAATTGGTTAATTATGCTATTATAATAGTAAAGTTAACTTATCTTATCTTAAATTTCAAAGGAGTATATATATGTTACCAACTTCAGAAGAAATGTGTTTAAATGTTGGGCTCTATGATTCATTTGATATTGAAAAAACAGACTTAATTGATTTACGTGACATGCTTTATGGTGCAAGAACAATGGATTTCTCTCGCTTTATAGTCGCGCTATAGTAATATTTTTTTGATTTCTTCCAAAAAAGTGGAGTTTAACGTGAGTTTTAAAATAAAGAATTTAAATCCTCAATAGTTAATATTATACATTATTTTTCTGTTATTATATAAAAATGCAATTATGAAGATATACTAAAAACAACACTTTTAATGTATGGGGTGAGATAGATATGGAAAAAATCTGTATATTTTGTGGAAATAAACCACAAGATAAAACTAATGAACATGTAATACCACAATGGCTTATTGAACTAACGGGTAACCCTAGTAGAAAAGCAAATTTTGCTCTAAACAAACAATTTGCCTTTTCATCATTCAAGTTTCCCGCCTGCAATATATGTAATAATAAGTTTTCTGGGATGGAAGGTGCTGTAAAGCATATCATCATTAATTTATTAAATGGACAACCTATAAAAGCATTGGATTTAAATTTATTACTTGATTGGCTAGACAAAGTACGAATAGGTATATGGTTAGGTAATTTATATCTAGATAAAAACCCTACTAATATTGACCCTAATTATCATATTAATACAAGAGTGGGGCAAAGAGATAGAATGCTAGTGATATATAAATACCATCCTATGTTTATTAATAAAGGTATACAATTTTCAGGTACTAATCTCCCTTCATTTCATATAATGCCTACGGCATTCACATTAAGAATAAACAATATTGTCTTAATGAATGTATCAGTTACTAAATTTCTTTCTCACAAATTGGGATTTCCTTATATAAAAGAACAAAAAATTAAGGACGCTAAAACAACTTCAGGCATTCTAGAAAAAGGTCTAGAAAGAGTAAAAAAACCTATTGTTTCATTTCCTTTAATTTCAGGTGGAATTGAAATTTACCAACCGATGTTCGGTCGTGAAATTGAATTTATGGATGACGCAGATTATTCCCTTCTCTACGACACCGACTATGTAAAAGAGAACTCTCTAGACTACGGAAAAGGTGCGGGATGTTTTTTCATTAATAAGAAGGATACAGATACTTTTAATATATATAAAGACAAAGAGGACTTGATCAACTTAAATTGTAATACTATTCAACCCATACACGACTATGAGAAATTCATGAAGCACATACTTGTAATTCAAAATCATTTTCTTGAACAAAATATTTCAAACCTTTACAATCTGCCCAAAGATAGAAGGAATGCACTTAAAGAAGGCTTGAAAAGTTGCATTCTAATCAATAAGAAAGCTATCAAGAGTAAGGTGGATTGGAAAACAAATATGATATCATTATGATTTAGAAAAAGGCAGCATAATAGCAGCCTTTTTTTTATAAAAAGTTCTTATCACTAAGTAAAAAACATTAGGGTATTATTTATTTTTAGCTATTGAACTTAATAAACCTCAATAAAAATTTAATATTAGTTATGTTTATCAAATAAATAATCAGCTACTCTCTAACACCTTAATTGAATGGAAATATACCCTGATATAAAATTAGCAATTGAGTTAATCCTTGATGAGAAGTTGCACCAAATTGAACGTGAAAAGAAAATAAAATCAGCTAAGGCAAAAATCTCTAAAATTCACGAATCGTTAAAGTCTAAAACAGAAGCTTGAACTAATTCTAAGCCCTCTTTTTAAATAAGAGGGCTTAAATAATTTTATTCACTCCTTTTTTATCTACAGACTAAAAAAGAGAAAAATCCTTGTATATTCTATATGTAGAATAATTTATATTTGTCTCCGATAAATCTAAAAGGGAAAACTTGATTAGCGAACGTTTTTTAATATCTGTTTAAGTACAAAAATAATATATAATCTTCTTTAATCTAGAATATAACCTTTATGAAAGTTTTTATTTACTATATATAAATGATAAAATTATTGATAAAAATAAGTTTCACTACTTACACACCTTGTAGAAAAACGTTGTATTTGTCGTCAGGTAGAGTAAATGGTAAAACTACGATTTTTATAAGTTAGTTTATAGAATAACTTCAATATATGTATTTTTATATTAATTTACTTCTATTAATATACATTTTTATTAAAGAATAAATAGAATAAATAAATCAAAGATTTCACATTAAATATAATATAAATAACAATATTTATCCAGGTGAAATAAGAATGGATGAATATATTCTGAAAAGAAAAACCAACTCCATATGTGTGAAGGTAGTTTTTCTCTAGACATTAAAATTTAATTATTGAGTAGATTCTTCACGGTATTATCAATGTGGCTCCTTTTTGTTAACTGACACCTAGAGCTTTAAACACTGCATCCGTTGGATCTGAGTAAAAGACCGGCTGTACTTTTACTAATAGATCGGAAGGTACTGTTTGAAAGTCGACAACTGAAGATGCAGGAATAAGAACTTTTTTTGCTCCCGCATCTACGCATACTTGTAAGACATTAGCAAACTCTTCTACTTTCGAAATAGTTCCTCCTACCGTCATGTTACCGATAACGACCATGCTTTCTTGTACAGGTTTTTCTAAAGCACCTGAACATAATCCAATTAGCTCGGCAATTGCTAATTCATTGGTTAAACCAATGCCTTGCAAATCACTTATATGCATAAGATAATCTTTTGTTTTTGTACTAATCATGTTGCTAATGCTTTTACAGTTTGCTGTAAAGTAACGGAAGGCAGTATCTAAACTTTCTTTTGCCCCGCGGTGAGAGCTAACACCTGATTTATCAAACTTTCCTGTACCACTGACTATTTGATTTTCAAGCTTATATACGCCAATCATTCCTGAATTTCCATGACCAACTAGATAAACATGTCCAGGTTTACCCATGCCTTCAGGAATAAGCTTACCACCACCTTGTTCTGGTACAGAAACATACTCTTCTTCTAAGGTTTCTTTATTAATATAAGAGAACATAATGTCATAAAACTCCATGCCTCCAATTTTCTTGAGCTGTTCCTTTACTCGACGTCTGCCTTCAAGAGCGTATTGTAAAATTTCCTCAATATCCTCTTTTGTATATTCTCCATGTGGATATAATAGTTTGACCATTCCTGATACAGTTTTACGAACAGCTACAGTGTCACGCTGGTTTAAGTTATTACCGAGTTTGAAATACTGATCAATTGAATTAGCAAATGAGCGTTTTTTCATTTCTCTAAAAAACTCCGCAATGTAATCGACAATAAAACCATACTTATCAGTGAAAAAGTCAGGACGCATCTTGGGAATTTCCCATCCTGGCAAATAATAATGCATTCGGTCAAAGAAAGCTGTATCGTTTGCCATTTCTTCTGGAAATGGAGCAAATAAGTGGGAAGTTTTTATTAACATATCTACACTTTGGTTTATATTTCCTACAAAAACCATGGACGCACTTGCATTTTTTTCTTCTTTACCTCTCGCAAATGAACCAGATGCCATGTAATCTTTCATGATTTGAATTCCATCTTTATCTTTAAAGCGAATACCCGCCACCTCGTCAAAAGCGACACAATCCCAAAGCCCGACGAGTCCAATTTTTCTCGACGACATATTATAGAAGAGGTTAGCCACAGTAGATTGGCCACCAGATACTAAGATGGAATTTGGCGAAATTTCTTTGTATACATGTGATTTACCTGTACCACGAGGTCCGAGTTCACACATGTTATAGTTATTTTCAACGAGAGGTACAAGCCTCAAAAGAAGATGCCATTTCACTCGACTCTCCAACTGAGTTGGCTCCATTCCTGTCGAACGAATAAGAATATCTATCCATTCTCCTTTTGTAAATCCCTTTCTCCCTTCAAAAACTTCATTAATGTCCATATTCGGCATCTGAATTGGCTTTAAGCTATTCACACTAAATGGATTTGAGTTCTTTATCTCTTCATCATAATAATAGTCGATTTTGACCATACACCAAATTCCACCAGCAAGAAGCTTATCAAACTCTTTTACAAAGTTTGCTGAAACAGGTACGCCTTTTAAACCCAAATTTGAAAACTCTGCTTCATATGTATCAATTTTGGGATTTAAAGCTACTGTTACTTTGTCAATAATTGAATATTGTCCAAGTTCACGAATTCGAGATTTTATTTTCTCTGCTTCATCAGGTCTTACAAAGTTATCAGAAAGGATTTTCTTGACTCGTTCGACCCCTTCTTGAATACTCTCCTCATCATCAGTGGCTGCATACATCCCTAACAAGTATTCAAGAACATAAATTGGAACATTGGCTCCTTCTTTAATAAGCTTTGTTAAATCTTTTCGAACGACTCGACCGGCAAAGATTTCATTCAACTTCTTATCGATATCGAGTGTGTTGAGGTCAATCATTGGCTCTTCCATTTACAAGCCTCCTTAAGTTAAAAATCAAAATCACTTACAATCCCCAAGTTGATAGAAAAGGATACTTTTTCTATGACTACATCTGTTTCTGCATCCTTGATGATTAAGTAATAGTTTTTATTTTTATCGTATGAAATCGACTTCAACACAAATTGAATTTTAAAGGTTCGTTCTGTTGGATTATCAAATGAACGGTCGCCAATAATCGTTTCTTCATTTGATAAAACTATTCCTTCTTCATCTGCCATATAAATGACAACCGTTCGAGGAATAACTTTTTCTTCTACTTTTTCCGTTTGGAAGAATTCTAAATTAAAGATACTATTCGTAATTTTTCTTGTTGTGTTTGTTAACTTAATATCCACTTTTTTTATGGTTTTAGTCCCTTTTTGTCCCGTTCGTTTATTCTTGAATGATAGCAATGGCACAACGACTTCTTGCAGACTTGCTCCACCATGGACAAAATTCACTCCAGATCCTTGTAATTTGTAACGAACAGTTGAGTTTGGCACATAAGCAGTCAGTTGATGTTTATTTTTTACAACCGATGTTAAATCAATATCTAATAACCCAGCTCTTTCTTTTTTATCCTTTGCAAGCATGTAACGACGTTTCACTTCAATTGCATCCATAGTTTGTCGTTGAATCTTATCACTTTCCTCTAAGCTATCTCGTTGATAGAGGAAACCATGATCTGCTGTAATATATACATTGGTTCCACTTAAATCATCTCGAATAACTTTGACTAAGTCGTATAATTGATTTAACGCACTTTCCACCGCATTAAATGTGTACACTTCTGTTGAGGCTTTATCACCCATTGCATCAATAGTATCATGATAGATATAAATTAATTTCTTTCCTTTAAATGTTTCTCGTCTTCCTGCTTTATTCATTGCCATTACATCCTGGAAATGAATTGCAATGCTATCTTCTACCTCAGTTTCAATGATTTTTTTACGGTTGTCTAGTCCGGAGGAATCTTTCCCATCCACTAGTACTCGTCCTTTCTCATCAAAGTCCAAATTTTGATGTGGCAGCAACGAGGCCATACCCAGCTTTGTAACAGAGGGAATAACCCCTAATAATGTTTCAACCTCACAGACACCTACCGTCTCGGAATTCAATCGTTCGTTTAGTTCCAAACCAACCTCATATCGCATTGCATCTGAGACAATGACAAACACTCGCTCTCCTTTTCGAATTTTGGGATCAATAAAATTCGAATAAAAGTGTTGTTGATTCCGAACACCAGGCAGGACCCAGTTTTGTTTCATCTCTGAACTGACAGAACGGGACCAATGGGAGCTCAATTCACCCATGAACCAATTTGTATATAAATTCTCCACAAGTACTTTTAATTTTTTTAATAGCTCATGATTATTCTCCTGGTCAAAAGCAATATAAAACTTGCGGTAAAATGTATCCATCTGATAGTAGTCTTTTACATATGCTTGATACACGTCTATTGCTTGGCCTTGTGAAATACTCTGATGATGACTTTTATAAAAAGCATGCATCTGCACCGTATAGTATAGCGCCTCATATATATATTGATAGGTTTCATAATAGTGCTTTACTCTACGTAGCTTAATAAGCTTCTCATACTCTTCATAATCCTCTAAATGGTTCACAAGACTATTCGCTATGTAAATAATAACGGCACGATCTATATAGGGGAATATATCCGCTTGTTTGAACGACTCAATCGACATGTGCTTCACGATGTTAGCTAACTGAATTTCTTGTTCAACCATTTCTGCATACTCCTGAAATACAACGTAATCCGTTTTATGATGCATCCAATGATCAACAAAGACGACAACGTTTGGTCTGTTGCGTTCGGAAATATAGCCTTTTATATTGACTAAATGAGTTTCATCGACCATATGACTAAATGCCGTTACTGTCAAATGAATAAACAGCTTTTTAAGAGATTTTTCTTCTTGATCATAGCCGTACTGTTTTGAAACATACGTCCAGAAAATATCTATATCAAAAAATTTCTCCATTAATGATAAGTATTTATTTTTACTGTCCGTTAAGGTATCCATAAAGACTGTCTTTAAAATTGTCTCAAAATCAGGCGTTTTAACCTGAGCTAATACACTCATAATTGCCAGCTCTATGCGTTCTTCTGTAAAACTATCCATATCATACGCTTGGAATTTCTTAAATCGATCTTTATTATTAAAAAATTTCTCATACTTTTTTACGACTGACCGTAGTGATGGATCAATATGTAGTTCATTTAATAGTAGTGAAACTCGATCTGCATAAAACTTATCCGCATATAATACTGTATCTGTTAACCAATTGTCTTCTACATTAATGTCAATTTGTGTATAGATGAGATAGGAAGAGACCTGATCTTCTTCCTCTAATAAAAATTTCGTATAAAATTGGTTCTGGTCGGTGAGTGTATGTACCTTTACGCCTTCTATAAAAAGGTTTTTAATATCTTCGTTAAACTCTTGATCTTTATCTACCCAAAAGACAATTTTTCTCTGTTCACCATCATTTAATGGTTGCTGAAACAAATCGGTTAAGGCTTCTATTATTTGATATATATTCACACTCTTCCTCCTTTCATTAGACCATAATAAGGCAAGGATAAATCAGTCTAAGCAAACTTATCTTGCCTCATATATCTATATTTTCGCTACTAACCCTTTAAACTTCTCATAATTGACTGCAACACCATCATCTAAATCAATCTCAACTTGCATATCTGCCATATGATGTAGCAGCTCATCGTATTCTTTCAACTCTACAATTTTTTTATCCAGATCCTTTAATTCTTTCTTCGCACTGTTAATTTCTTTAACAGAAGAATCACCTTCAATAATATTGAGCAAATCTTTCTTTTGCGCATCCATTCGAATTTGATACTCATGTAAGTAATCGGTGCGAATTCGAGATAATGTTGTTTTGTCATAACGATGCATATAAACCAAACAATTAAATGCCTTCTGCTTACCAGAAGTAAACAACCAATAAATTGGTCGCTTCTTGTAAGTCTGCACGTGATTTTTGAAGAACTCCTTCAAGAAGTAACGACGAATCGTCTCTTTTGATGTCTCTCCTTTGTTCTTTCCGAGCGTATCAGCGATAAAATCCAGATTATCTAACAAAGTCTCCTCACCAAACGTTATCTGAACAAACTCAACAAACCTCGACACGATATCATCTTCAAAATATGCTCCAGGTAGAATTGGAAGGATATTATCTCTATCTGGTTTGAAGGTCTTGTATTTATATGGATCAAACTTTCCGCCTGCATAAATAATGCCTTCTTTGTCTAAAGAGTACCGCCCAAACATACAACCTACTGCATAAGAGATGAAAGATTTAGTATCAACAAGACAATCAGCTTTATTTAGAGTGAGTTCATCGTCGCTTACTTCCAATGCAATACTTTTTTCAAGGCCATGGTTTTCCACAATTAAGAGGTTGATCTTTTCTTCAGTTAATTTAAGATCTTTTCTTTGATTCAAATTGAAATTTTCCCATTCGTTATAAACCTTAGCAATTTGTCGCTCATCATTTTTAAATTTAATAAAAGGATGTTTATCAAAATCAATCGAAGTTTCGTAACTGTTCCATTCTGAAACAGCAATTCTAATACAAAGATCGATACCATTTTTGAGATTTTCTCTTACCTCATCACTAAAATTTAATATTGGTAAATTACCAATGACTCCAGTAGTTAAATTTAAAGTTCCACCCTGTATTTTTAGTAATTGATTAAAAAGATCACTATTTAATTGAGCAAGTAATAAATAAGCATCTTCACCGAAAATTGTTGGTGCTGCATCATTAAATGCAAAGCCACTTGGTCTCCATCTAAAACTTGGTTTTCCAGAACCAATTTTCCCCCAAGTAACCCCTTCCCTGAAAAGAAATTGTAAGTTTTGAGGCCTTGATCTTAAACTCCCGTCAGCATTCCTATAGTTTTTAATTCTTTGGCCATCATTTTCCCAATCCATTACATAGGAAAAGCCCATATACCATTTTTTAAAGCTTCCTGCTTTGTCTGTTAAAACCCATCTATTTCCTATACCGATTTTTTCTAAAGAAACTTCCCAAAACAACCTTAAAAACTCAGCGTCGTTTCTTGTTCCTACGCCTTCTTTTAAATCGTATTTATGTCCAATTAATTTATTTGAATATAATCCTCTAATCTTTTCATTAATCCAATATGCAATTGGGCTTCCTGGAATTTCGTTAAAGGTGTCTGGATTAAAAGAATAACGATAAGAAATATCTGGATTTTGAACAGCATCTAAGGTTTTTTCTTTCTTTTCTCTTGACGTTCTTTGATCGATTAAACGAATATATATCCCGCTTAGATTAGGCACCCTACTGTTTCTCAATACAAATGCTGTCGATTGTACAACTTCTCCACCAATTTCCTCAAATGCTCTAGTGCCTAAATGCAACATGGACGAAATAGATTTGTTTTGAATAATCTTTTTTCTTAAATTTTCATAACTTGATAAAAACATCCATGAATGTTGATTAATACTTGCATAAAAGCTAGTTTCTTTCAGGTAGTGACCTAACTCCATAAAAGAAGCAAAAAGGTCTGTTTTTGAATTAGGGTAGTGTTTTTTTAGAAAACTGGATAAAACTGTATTCATGTTTCCAGAACCCATATATGGTGGGTTGGTCACCAAAACATCAAATTTATTAACCATAATGTCGGCTTGCTTAATTAATTGTGTTAAAAGCCATATACACTTTTCTCTTGTCTCAGTTTGAAACAAATTAGTTACCGGAGTTGCTTTGATATTGTCCAGTCTCATTTCCAAGAACTCTTTGGGAAATGAAGTTAACTTAATCAGTGAGCCTGTTGTCTTCGCATCTTGAAATTGTTCGATAAACTCCTTTGTTCGATTGAAGTTTGATCCAGTATTTTCTGCTGCTATATAGGCAATATCATCATCTGTTAAGTAATTAGTTTCCTGAAGGGATGCTAAATGCAAAGTAAGTCCTTCTCTTTCGATACTTCTAAAGAATCTTTTGTTATATTCCAATGCCTTCATTACAACAGAAAAACATGCTAACTGATTAGCTCGATCATCAATGTCCAATCCATATAAATTATTCTCCAAAATGAGCCTTGGGATCTCCCGCTCCATATATCCACATTTACTATAGATTTCATATAAAACATCGAACATATAGACAAGAATATGCCCGCTACCCATTGCTGGATCAAAGCATTTAATGTCCTCCACTCTTAATTCTTTATTAATGTAGAGGTCTAATTCCCCTTCGAAACTAGGGTCTGAAATCGAATTTTCTAGATAAAACTCCCAGTCTCCAATTAATTCACGATGTTCAGCATGTGATTCAATCCAATAACGACCTAGGGAGTTTTGTACCATATAGCGAACAATCCAATCAGGTGTGAAAAGCTGTGTTGCAAATGGAATTTCTTCTGGCTTATATTTCTTTTTCGCTTTAAAGACTCTATCTTTTTCTTCCACAATGTAATACTGGTACAACCATCCAATAACTTCGATTTTTCTCCAATTTTCTTCAGGTATCGATTCCGTATTTGTCATATGACGAACGAATGAATCGGTTGCTAACAATCCTTCTGGAAAAAGTATTTGCGTATAATGGTCTATTCTTTCAAACATAAACGGTAAGAAGCGATTCAAGTCGTTACAATGTTCAATAATGAGATATTTAAAAAGCTCATCTGTTTTATTATTTAGTTTTAGATCATAAACAAGTTCTTTGTCCAGATCTAAGTCCAAATTTAACGCTTCTTTCATCATGTCTGGTTCTATTCTGTTAGCATCTGTAGATGATAATACCCGTACTTTTGTTGGCAAATAATTATTCACTTCCATGTAACGCAGAGCTGTAATACGGTTGAACCATGTATAGGCAACCTCATCCATAACTTGATCAAACCCAATTTCTTTAATGCGAGCAATTAAATGATTCCTCTGAACTTTTTCTACTTGTGAAAGCTGTTTGCCATCGATAAAGATGGCATCCGAACTTTCTATATCTGCTTTTTTAATGGCATCTCGGGTAATACCAATTTTCATAGCTTTTGCTTCTACTTTCTTTAACAACTCTTTCCTTGCAGTTGTTGCAAAAGTTTTCAATGCTGTTTTATTCATTACATCTTTCCCCGCCTATTCGATAAATTCAATGTGCTTATTGGACTGTATAATTTTTTTTAATTCATTTGAAAGAGTACGGATATATTGATCAACATCTTCTTCAGATGTTAATACCTGTACATTCACTAAGCGAGTGACTTTCACAGATTCTTTTTGAATAGTTGGAACGATTGGTTCAATTGGATCTATTTCACCCGTATTAAAACGCACTTCTTGTTCTTCAACTTTCTTTCTTTGCCATTCAGCAATTTCCAATTGTATATCTCTCGTCATTTTTTCTTTAAAGGTAACACTGCGTGAAACCATAGCATCAACTTTGAAGATATCCTGAAACGTTTCAACGCTAGCATTCAAGTCTTCGTAATAGCGATCAACCTGTTGTTTTGTATTATTCGATACACCATATTGTTTTGCTAACAATGCCAAATGATCGTAGTCTAATTTAAGTTTATTTTTTGCATTAATTTTCTTTTCCTTCAACACAGTATTAAATTGTTCATCAATCGTATTTAACAGTTCAGGAATCTCTTTAATCTTTTTATATGGAATAGGATCTTGTAGAATCATTTCTAGCTTTTCAATAACAATATTCAATTGTTCATTTTCAATATAAGCTTTATTTTCTTCAATTTTTTTTAATCCCTTTAATCCGTTGTCAAAAACGTCCTTCTGACTAGCAAAGAAGCTCTTTACATAGACAATATCTTCTTCCCAATCCAACAAATCATCTTCTAACTCTTTCAGTTTCAAAAAGAAAGTTGAGTTGTCTAAACCTTTATTGAATTGCTCAAAGTATGCTAACCCTTTATCCAACAAGCTCATTCCAGGATATTTACGTCCTTCGTAACGCGCTTTATAGCCGTTGATTTCATTGATTTGCTTATCTATGAGAATACGAATGTCTGTTACTAATCCATCTTCGTCATCCGGTAAGTCTGTTTTATTAAAAACTTCTTTACAAATACTTTTCGCTATTCTAATTAGTTTTTCGTCTACTTTTACACGTTTTAACACGATGGCTTTGTCCGCCTCAGTTGCTTTTGTAAAGATGTGTAAAAGCGTATTAACATTTTCTTCAGGCTCCAAGTATTCTGCATTATAGCGAATACGAATACGTTGTTCCTTTAATAAATTAGAAATCAACCCTGCAATATCAATCGTTTTCCACCCATATGGCTTATCCGAAAAGCGATCAAACAAAGTTTTCACTCTTATTTGCTTTTTGATGTCATCTTGGAGGCTGATAAAGTCGTATATTTCTTGTTTTGCTAGCTCATTCGGATTCGTTTGAAACTGCTCGTCGAGACTTAGTTGATTGTCACTTATGGATAAGACATGTATGAGCCCTCGCTCGCTATCCAGGAATTCTTTTACGTAGCCTAGTTTCGTGTATACATTATTAACTAATGACTTAAATGCCATGCTGATTTTTTCTTTTACAGATGAACCTTTTATATCCATCTTATCGCCATTTAAATAAAACTGTCCGCTTTTAATTGCTTCTTCTAAAAGTAATTTCACCCGTCGTCTACGTTCTCGTACTTCTGCTTGTTTGTTATTTAGAATGTTTTGAATGTTTTCAGGAAGTTGTATAATGTTCTTTTTCTTACGGTATTCTTCAATACGTAATACTTCTTCCATTTCCTCAACATATGCCTCATTGCCACCAAGTTTTAGAATTAATTCTCCACTCCCGGATGACATCATCATGAGTTCTTGTTCTGACTTTGTATAGTGGTCAGATAGTAGAGAAAGAATATGAATACCAATACTTGACGTTTGGTTTCCTATGTTTTTATCGTCCATTTTTTGGTTGTATGAGAACGAATAGTGACTAGAATACTTGAATTTTTTATCGTCATATAAATCTTGGAAAATATAATTAGAAAGCTCTCGCTTCACCAAATCTTCTTCAATATTCAATGTTTTAATTTCTCGATTAATATCCTGCTCATCATCTGTCAAGAATACGTAATAATCACCATTCTTTTGAATAAGTGTTTGCGAAATGAGTTTACGTAAAGCCACTTTTATTTTTTCTTTCAGTTCTAATTTGTCCTGATCAATGTCAGTCACCATGAGAGTAGCGATGTTATCAATATTGGAAGGAAGTTCCTTAACGTATTTAATCATGAATAATACTTTTAATAGGTCCATGTTAAAGTCGTTGTCTTTCAGTGCAGGGTTCTCATATGCACCTTCAATCACTCTTGAAATAGATGGATTCAAGAACTCTTTAATAGTATCGTAAAACGCATAGAATGGGATAAGTGAACCTTCTTTTGAATCTTTGAATCGAAGCCCTGCTTCTTTAAACGCTGAAAGCATGGAACGCTCTCCTTCAGACAAATGCTTTCCTGAAGAACCATGCTTTCGAACCTGCTCAAAAACATTTTGTAACAGCTTGAATTGGTAAGGGATGAATGGATAGACATCTGCAAATTCTTGTTCGTTTTCGTAGCTTCGCAGATCTGCTGTGCTTTCTCGAAAGCTAATTAAATTTTTTAAGATAGCACTTTTCTCAGGAAAGAGAAGTTTAAGCTTATCATTTACAAAGTCTTTTTTTAATAAAATACGTTTTTTGATGACTTCATCAACAGAAATTGAAGAAAGCGATAGCCTCGTATCAAAACGCCCTTGAATACGGGAGAAGTCGTCTCCTTTTACTTTCACAATACTATCAATGCTTTCTTGAGACGTAACCATAATCCAAGCTTTCCCCTGACAATGGGTTCCAAGATCTTCAGCCACTGTTTGAAGATTTAACATTAAATTACGACTATCCCCGATGTACTGACCGATTTCATCCACTAAGAATATGAGATGGAAGTTTTCCCCTTTCTCATCTATGTATTCTTTAATGTCTTTGGCGAATTTTTCTATGCTAATCTCAAAGTTATCGACGCCATTTTCAAACCAATTTCGAGCAGATTCTTCTGTCATATCCGTTACTTTTGTTAAGGCTTTGATAACAAAATCCGCGTCAAAATAAAACGTATTTCTTCGTTCAACCCATTCTTCGCCAGCTAAAGATTTAAATTCTATTTTAAAAGCTTCGTAAACACCTTGCTTGTCCAAGTATTTTTCCATTTCTGCAACACCTGGAATATCTCCATAGTATCCACAGTGTTCATAGAATACTTTCATAAAAACACGTAATATCGCATCTTCTTTTGACTTGTTATCTAATGAACTTTTAGAGTCAATATTGAATAAAATGACTTCTGTATCAACATCAGATGTTCGTTTCATATTTGCAAGCATTATTGGATCTTGAACTTTATCATAGAAAAACTCAACGGCTTCTTTGCCCATTACTTTTTTATTTTCAAGTAGGTAAGCTAATATTTTGAGAAAATGTGATTTCCCTGATCCAAAGAACCCTGAAATCCATACACCCATTTTATCCGTTACCCCATCAATTCCTCTTTGGTAGTTCTCATAAAACTTAGATAAGTGTTTGTTTAGTTCACGTGTCACAACATATTCATCTAATTCCTGATGAATGCTCGTTTCATCGGTCTGAGCCACTTTAATGACGCCACGAATGTCTCTCTCTATATCCTTTTCAAGCATGTCTTTAATAATCATTTTAATTCCCCTATTCGTTAATCGACTAAGCGAAATGCTCGGTAATAGTTATCATCTTTAAACTTGCTAAATAGCTGAAGTGAATGTCCATCATATTTACCAGGAAAAAATATGATAACAGGTGTTTTATCTAAAATTTCTTGCAAATTGTTTAAAATATTGTGTGAGCGAACAAATGGATAAACCTTTCCCACTCCTGTTATGAAAACGATATTATATTTGTTTATCTGTTCTTGTATCTTTTGTAGAAAGATGTCTGGTTTCGCAAATGTTGTCATTGCTTTAAACAATGCTTGCTTTCCTTGTCTTTCTTCCATATCGAAAATACGGTCAAATACCTTGCGTTCTTTTGCTATATCCAACATCATTTTATATAGATCAAATTCGATGATTTTTCGATTGGACCCCTCATAGTTGAACTCTTTTTTTATGTGTTTGACATAGTCTCGAACAACGAGTTCTTCTGCCGGTTCGTAATCAAAAACATAAAAACTTATTTCATTCCCAAGACCACGACCATCAATAAATTTATCCTGCTGAATTTTTGGGATGATCTGATCAAGTCTTCGATTTAAGTTAGCCACATTTTTACCTCTCATTCACCTATTGCACTAACATAGCGACGTTCTCCGATATGTATGATATGCCTTTTTACTTGTTCATCTATTATAAGAAGATTTAGTTCCCCTGAGCGTTTATCTTTTAAAATACCTGTTTCAAGAAGGATTTTAATATACACTTGTCTTAATTTTTGAACAGTCACTTCGGTCCAATTTGCAATATGCTCATTTTGCTCTGCTTTTACAGTGAAATATGTATTTAGCTCTTTTTTCTCTAGATGATAATCACCCATTTTAAGTTTCTCTTTAATTACTTCTTCCATAAATTCCAAAAACAGACGATCTGTTTTCATAATAGCGTAAAGGTTAATGACCTTTACTACTTCCAAAGAACTTTCTAAGACAAGTTGTCTTAACGTTTCATCTAGGGCATTTACTCTCCGTAGTATTGATGGAAGTCCTCTCTTTAAGCTAGATATTTTCTCATGTTGAAAAAGATTTTCTGTTATTACTTTAGTTCTGATTTCTTGATCAGAATGTCCTTGCTCCTTCAGGTTTACTACTTGTTTAAATTCATATAGTAAAAAAGAAGCACCCGTTAAAACAGAAGAATACTCTAATTCCATTCTCATTCAATCCGACCTTTCACAAAATACTAAAACTATTTTAGTTCCAGTATCCGTTCTACAACAGCTAATCTTCTCTTTCCACATTGCTGTTGAAGTACTGTTGTAAATTGATTATTTTTCATAAGTTTATTTTCATTATTTTCATATAGATTTTTGACACCATTAATCAACTGCGTTTCCTTTATTTCCTCGCTCCAATACGCATCTACCAGTTGATTTAACGCCATAGCCAAGTCCCTCTGGGTACGGTAAAACAACTTCAATTCCAAAATATCACCTCTATCACTAACTCTTACTTAATTATTATTTTACTCTTATTCATTTTTTATAACAATAGAAAAACAAATTCTTCTACTTTAGCATTTATTCTGTAAATTCTCACAAAAAAGCTACCCATATGTAACAATAAACGCCATATAACTGATAGCAACAATCGGAAAAAGGTATGATATTCCATTGAATAAAGAACGTTTGTTCGTGTAAAATAAGGAACAAACGTTCTTCATTTAAGGAGTTATTCCAATGGATTATGGGCAGCTACCAAACAGAGTCATTATTTGCATCGACATGAAAAGCTTTTTCGCTTCGGTTTCATCTGTCATACGGGGTTTAAATCCGTTGAAAACAAGGCTTGCTGTTGTAGGAGATATCAAACGGTCGGGATCTGTTGTGTTAGCTGCCACACCTTTATTAAAGAAAGAAGGGATCAAAACAGGAAGTCGCTCTTTGAAATTCCTAAAAGGAAAGATATCCATGTGGTGAATCCATCCATGGAGAGATATATCAAGGCTTCAAACTATATTTCGAGTTTGGTGTTACAGTATGTGGCTCCTGAAGACTTTCATGCGTATAGCATTGATGAGTTGTTTATTGATGCGACAGCTTCTTTGCATTTATTCGCTAAAACACCAGAAGAATTAGCCCATAAAATCATCAACGAGATTTATCGCAAGACACGGCTGACAGCTACCGCAGGAATCGGTCCGAATCTCTTACTGGCAAAGGTGAGCTTAGATCATGAGGCCAAGAATAGCCCAACAGGGATTGCATATTGGCGATATGAGGATATTCCCTTTAAGTTGTGGGCCATTCATCCAATGAAGGATTTCTGGGGGATCTCGTCTGCTACGGAAAGGCGCTTGAACCGTTTGGGCATTGACTCCATAAAAGAACTCGCTCTTTCTTCTGTAGAGATGTTACGTAAAGAATTTGGTGTCCTAGGGGAAGAAATCCACCAACATGCGAATGGGATTGATTTTAGTCGCATTTCTGATGTCTACATTCCTAGTTCTCGTTCTTTTGGAAAGAGTCAGATTCTATTTCGCGATTATACAAACCGAAAGGAAGTGGAGTTATTGTTGTTAGAACTCTTGGATGATGTGTGTTTTCGTTTACGTATGCATCAAGTGGTAGCTCAAACGATCCATTTATCGATTGGCTACAGCAAACAAACAGGTGGAGGCTTCTCAAGACAAAAGAAAATGGGGCGAGCTTCAAACTTAAGCCAAGATATTTTTCCTTATTGCTTAACCATCTTACATACATATGACAATGGAATGCCGATTCGCTCCATTGGGATCTCCTTATCAAATACAAGCATTGAAAAAGAGGAGCAAATGAGCTTATTTGAGGATATCGATCAGCGTGAAAGAGCCTATGCTCTTGCGAAAACGATTGATGAAATTCGAATGCGTTATGGGAAGAATAGTGTGCTACGGGCTTCAAGTTATCTGGATCACTCAACAGCTCGTTACCGAAACGGCCTTATTGGCGGCCATAAAGCTTAAAGGAGGATGATATCATGAATCACGATAGAGGAATGAAAAAATGGCGCCCGTTTGCGAGTATGCCCGAACAATACACAGGATTGCAGGAAGTTATAAACAAGCAAGCAGAAGTACCTCAACCTCTATTAACAGAAGAGCAAATGGAACAAATCAATATCAACTTGATTGAAGCATTACATACAAATAAACAAGTATACCGTACATATTATAAGAATGGGCAAAGTATAACCGATACAGGATTCATCCAATTTGTTGATTCCCTGGGGGATCTCTTTATTTTTATCGATGAAGTATTTGAATTGAAAAATAAAATGAGGTTAAGTGAACTAGTTGATGTTCGTTTTACATAAAATAATTCCAGCTTCAATTTTTGTGGTAATCTAATAAAAGTCAATTGGAAAAGAGTGATCAACATGGAAGAGAAACAGCAGCAAGAAATAGATCTCACTAAAGTATATGATTATGCCGAATATCCAGATAAACAAAGTGGACGATGTGATAACTGCAATTCAGCTGACTTCAAAAACTCCGTAAAAGGTGGCGTTTTCTTACGCGAATGCAGAGAATGTGGCATGAAGAAGAGTATATAAGTTATATTGTTAAACTTTTTTCCCTTACATTGAAATAAATTTAAGAAAACCTGTTGTATAAAAGAGCAATAGGTTTTCTTTATGAGTTTTTTCGATATGCAAATAGTATAATAAATCAAAAGAATAGGGAGGCGATAAAATGAAAAATAAAAATGAAGATGTAGGCTCGAAAAAGAAAGAATACCTAATCGATGATCCACACTTTGAACACTGGAAAAAAGGTATCAAAGATATGGAAAAAATAATTTCAGATGTAGTGCCTGATTTTTCTAAAATACTTGAACCAGTTCAAGAACAAATCAAAAGTCTTAGTATGGATATACCTTTAATAAAAGCTTCTCTTTTTACTGAGGAACAACAGAAAATGCTTACCTCTGCAAGTAAAGGAATTTCAGCAAAGATCAATATTCTAGATATGCAAAAAAGAGCTTCCTTTTTTACTGAAGAACAACTTGAAATCTTTAAATCGGCAAGTAAAGGTCTAGGCTTTAAAATGCCTGATCTCCCAAAGTCATCCTCCCTTTTTACACCTGCACAACAAAGGATTTTAAAGTCAGTAGGAAAAGGGTTAAATTTAGGACTTGATAGGTTACCCAAAATGGCTACTATCTTTACAGCTGAGCAACAACAGATTTTAGGATCGACTGGAAAGATGCTAAATCTTAAAATTAATAACTTGCCAAAGACAGCTTCTTATTTCAGTTCCGAACAAAGATCGATGTTACAATCCATAGCAACTGGATTGAATATAAGTGCGAGTCATCATACTCAAGTAGTTCCGGCTATAACTATTGATGACTTTGTTCCTTATTGGGAGGATGAAGAAGTCCAACAAACTATCAAACAAGAAATCTCTGCTCTAGAGGGAGTGGAGAGTGAAAAAAAGCTAAAGGACCATTTTGATAATTGGGCTACGAAAGTGCTTGATTTTCCTAGTTCTTTAAGAGAAAAATCACCATTTGTATACCTCATTCTTAGAAATATTCTGTTTGTAATTAGTGTTTCCTTCATCCCTGCTATTGAAGATGTGATAAAGGAAACTGTATGGCACGTATCAGATTTTATAGAAGAAAAAAAAGAAGTAAAATCCGAGGAAAAACCAAAAGCCCAAGTAAAAGAATTAAAAACTAATGTCCTATTAAACTATCCAGATGCCGAACATGCAATGAATTATATACGTGTTACAAACCGTGAAACACTCGTTTATCGTTCAGGACAAAGAAAATCAGGAAAAATTGGTACTATTCAACCTAATAAACCGGTAATTATTTTACATAAAAAAAAGAATTGGTCCTTAGTATTGTATCGAGATAGCAATAAACAAGAAGTAGAGGGATGGGTATTCACTAAAAATCTAATAAAATAAGGATTATGAGGAGTATTAAACTATGTAAAATCAAGTTATAAGGGAAATTACAGTATTTTATACCTCTGTTTCCTCAAATAAGCATCTTTCTTTTGATCATGTGCTTTTGCACGAGTGAAGGATGATACTGTTTTCCGCCACATTCAACTGCAACCCTACCTTTTACAAGATCAATTCGATACGAAACACATTTTACTTGAGTTTGCACATAGCACTTTATTAGTTTAAAGTAATTTAATTGATGTTTGATATATTTAAGGACGTTGCATTTAATAAGCAACGTCCTTTTTGGTTGTTCTATAATTAGTTTAGTTTAATTTCTTTTCTTCTAATAGTATAAAATCTACCTCACCATAGGAATCTTGGGACCATACCCATTGTGCTTCATATTTAGCTCCACTGAGAGTTTCCCAAAATATAGAGATGGGTGTCTCTGGTTCAAGGGAAAAGGAAAGTGCTTCTTGATCAATGATATAACTCTGTTTCGAGTTTGGATTAATAACTTTTGAACCAGAGGCTTTCTTTTTTACATGATCAGTGTGTATGTTCTCCCTGTCTCGCACATACATAAAGACCTTTACATTAAAGGCAAGTCCTACACCGTTGTTTTCAAATGTTAAACGACCTTTTCCATTTGGAAAGTCAAAATCTATAGGATAAATAATGCAACGCTGTGAAATGTCGGATATTTCTTTAGTTAAAGCTAATGCGTTTCTTGATACCACTAAAGAGTTCTTTGCAATCTTATAAGTAAAAAAGGCAAAGATAACTGAAATCAGTGCAATGACCAATTGTAATATTTCTGTTAGTGTCATGTTCATTTTGATAAATTTGCCCTCCCTGAAAGATATGAGCAAAATAACTGAATACTCTCATATATAGCATAATATGTTTAGGGTCTTGTTCAATGATTAACTCTTTATCAATAGCATCCAGTACATCTTTTTATTCTTTTTTCATTACGTGTTTCAATCCCCATTCATAAAGTTCTCTTTTACGTTCTAAATCTTCTTCTATATCGCTATTTTTTATACGACCACTACCGTACATCATTCCATTAGGAAAATTAAATCCACTAAATAAATATCGGAAATTTGCTCTGATTTCTCTCATTTTTGTATGTAACTCCTCTAAAGGAATTAAGTTATCTTCCTTATATAATTCTATAGACTCACCACATAACTCCATGTTGTCACCATCAATTATAACTGGGTTCTGCGTACCTTGAGTTAAAAATGAACAACCATAAGGTCCTCTTACCAAAGAAAGGGAAGGGCCGAATGTATTATCAGGCTGAATTGCTGTGGCAATAAAAGATTCTGGAGTTTCACTCCTTATTGAAAAACAATAAGTGAATAAGCCATGACCTAGGGACCTATACTCTCTTGCAACTTCATCAATCATACTCGATGCAGCAGAATAGTAAGGAAAAAATTTATCTGTGTAATAATTACGCATAGCATAATGGGTTTCAGTTAAAAACATGCCAGAATAACATGAATCTAACAATATATTTATTCGTAATCTATGTTCATTATTATCTGGAACTAACTTTAGCAACTCATCTAAAAAAGTGCGCCACTCAATGTCGCCATCCTCCAACACTAAAGCTCCATCTGCCTCACGTCCATGTCCGGCAAAAGTAAAAGTAAGACAGCCTCCTTCCCAGTTCTGATCTTCATAGAACTGGGAAAACCACTTACCTATATTTTTGAGCTCTCTTCTAAATTCGGCAATAGAAGGATTTTGAAGTCTTTTATGCAATTCGTTTGGGGCAGTATCATAATTTTCGGTGGCCCAATTTTTTTCAAGGTAATCTATATCTGCGGTTGTATATGCTAATTTGGCAAGTGCTCGGTATCTCATATCTGAACTCGTTTCATCTAAGAGCTTACTTATTTCATTGTTTAACAAGGGACCACTAGCTGAAATAGATAAATAAGCTCTATGGTATCTCATTTTACCCATGTTTGAAACCCCCTCCTAACTCTCACTAGTTTAGGATAATCCTATACTTTGTAGACATTACACACTGATAAGTAACAACACTCTATTCTTTTATTTAGAAACCTGGTAGAGGCCCTCACTTACCATTCTCCAGAGTACAATTTTTATAATTACATATTTTTATGTTCTGGAGGACTTGTAGACCAATCAAGAAATTGACCCTTATATTGTATTTTCATTAATGCAATTCTTTCTAATAAAGCTGCCATCGTAGAAAAAATTTGGTAATCGCCTGTGGTGTATTTGTAGGTACCATGCGCAGCAGCATTTCTTTTCTTTACAAATTGCCCCACTAAATCTTCTTCATATTCTAGCTCAAAAGAATCCATTAAACTTATAATCCTAGAACGCAAAGTCCTTCCAAGTAAACCACTTAGTTTTTGCTTTAGCTCACCCTCTTCGAAATAAATTTTATCACTTTCATCTAATAGTCCCATTACATCTTCTTCAATAAATGCCTTAAACTTTGGTAGTAATGCACGTCGGTCCGTTTTACCTACAAAATGTGTTATTTTTTCCTCCAATTCTAAGTTAGTGAATTCCTCAATTATTGATCCTAGGTTTACAAAAGGAGCAGGAAACACTAACTGTAATGTAGAAAGATGGATTCCTTCTATCAGCTTCATAAAGTTAAGTCTTTGCTCGTTATCTAATTTTGAATACAAAGGAAAACAATTTATGATAAGCCCTGATAAAACATGGTAAAGGTTCACAGGCATTAATTGTCTAGAAGGTTTTAAGGGGGCAAATGGAACATCTCTAAATATTTGAAAAGACTTGTTTTCATCTAGAATACCAAAGCAGGTTCCCCAACTGACTCTTCCTCCATAAGCTACAGTACATAGCTCTAAGACAAGTTCAACTACCTCCTTTGCCTCCTCATAATCTATTCTTCCATTTGCTCTCTTCACTTTCAGCTGAACGGTCACTAGATCTTTATTATTGCTGATAATTTCATTTTTTTTGGCAATAGGATTATTTACACCTATTAATTCAAGGGAATAAGCTATCTCATTGTATTCAAGGGTGAAAGATGTCATATTTCTTATTTGTTTATCTCCTTGCTTTACAAGAATATCAAAACCAATTAAAAAATTGGGAATTAAAAATTCAACATAATCAAAACCAGAGGCATCGCCTACTATAATCTCAAGGATGCTAAAGCTGAACTTATTAGTAAGTTGACCTTGTTCATTTGTACTATAACCGTGTTTAGTCAAAGCCATACCATTAGCCTTTATGACTATCCCTTTACGACTTGTACCTTCAAAGACCCAAGGAAAAAAAGGGAAATCATTAAGGTGTTGATTTACTGAATTGTCTTTTACATTTAAGGATAAAAGGTTTTGTCTCTTATTCCATATCTCTCCTAAAATCCCTTCAATAAAGAAGTCTCCTGTTAACTCAAGTCCCTTGTCAAACTTTACTGATCCATTACCTTTTAGAGTGTGTTCCATGGACAAACCTCCTAATTTGATTAGACGTTATATAAAAGACAGTTGGTTTACAGAGATAAACTATCTTTATTTTCATACTATTCAAAGCTTATAATTTTCCCCAATGTATTTCACCAGTTCTCTATTTTCTTTATTTAATAACATCCTCTGCATTTCAGTCTCACCAATATTTATTATGATTGATTCAAGCTCTTTACTATTCTTATATTTCTCAATTAACAATCGAAGGTGAAGAAACATTACGCCTATGGCTGCTGCTAACCTTGCTGCTAAACTATGATTAGGATTACGGAATAGTTCATAGTGTTTTTTTAAATCCCCTTTAAAACTACTCACTAATTTGTCAAAGTCGACTTCTTTAACTTCAAAACCCCATTTGTGAGCATAAGAATTTCTAATTTCGCCTAGATTTTTACATGAGATTTTATCATCTTTAGATAAGATACCTAAAGCATAAGCTAGACTAAGTTTATTTCCGTAAAAGGTTCTTTCTGTGATAACCTCCTGAGGTTCTTTTAATGCTAATTCTAAAAATGTGGTAATTTCACGTTCTATATATAAATGCCCTCTTAATACTATTTGCAAAGTGTTTTCTTCTGCTGTATCAATTATAAATTGATCAAAATCTTTACTGAAATCCTCTACTATATCCTTCCCCTCTTTTAGATTTTTTTTCATTATATTTTCCATTTCCTCCTCATACATCTCTATCCATATCCTGAATTAGAACTATTTTACTGCTAATTATAGGTTGTAAGTAGTATGATGTCATTATAAAAATCGTTATTACTACTGTTTTAAGATGAAATATGCTGAGAGCTTTTTTGTTACTTAAGGATGTATACCATCATTATTTAAAGATCATCTACCGGAGTAAAAGTTCTGTATTATTTTTAGAGTGGACAGGCAACCTTACTGCGGTAGCTACTTGGTATCAAAAGAATAACTACTTCGTTTGGTAATCAGTATCTACTGCGTTAGTGTTACTGCGTTAATACAGGCTTTATGTACGTATTAGAGCTATTTTTGGAATCTGTAAGGAAGCTGAGCCGGAGAGGCGAATGGGGCGACCGGATGCACCTTTTTGAAAAAAACTATACACGAAATTCAAAAAAGCACATCGATTAATTTAGATGTGCTTTTTAAAAATTAAAAAAGTCCTCTATTTTATTTTTGGGATCAAGTTTCTTTAAAATGTTCATAATCTTTTTTATCGTTGTGCCTGATGGGATATAATTTGAATCATTATAAATCTTACTAACTGTACTTCTTTCTAAATTAGTTGCTTTAACGGTTTTCGTTTGGGTATAACCCTTTTCAATTAAGTATTTTCCTAATTTACTCTTTTTGGTTATCTTAGGCATATAAACACGCTCCTTTTTATAAAGGATTGACGCATTCGAAAAAACTATTCGTTTTTGCAGGAAAAAAACTGCAAAAAATTTCATTTACAGCATATACTAAACTATAAAACAAAAAGTATATGTATATTGCTTATACAGAATTAGAATAATGTCGATATTTTTGTCATAATCATATAGCATGAATACAGTTAAGACCGCCTTATACACTAATACATAATGGGCGGTCTTTGTTGCGGATATACTATGATTTTAAACATTTTATATAAAAAGAAGAAGATCCTGTTTGAAAATAGGATCTTCTTCTTTACAACGATAAAAAAAGTAGATGTTAGTATGTTGAAATTTTTAAAACGCTTAACCTTTTTTAGTATATCATTCGCCTGTATAATATATCCACCATTTATATAAGAACTAGATGAACCAGTTACACGTTTACTTAACTACTGAACCAACGTGACATAAAACCTTTTTTCTTTGTGTCCTTTTCACGTTCATTACGTTCTACGAGATTTATAACACGATCAAATTTTTCAGACACAAAGTCTAGTTGGTCTTCTTTTTCTTTGTTTTGGCGTCTTAATTCTACATTCTCATCCAATGCTTTTTGTGTTAGTTTTACTAGCTCATTAAATTCCTGTTTGCTCACTGTATTCTCTTGGATATATGTCAGTTTGTTAATAACCTGTTCGAGAAAAGGTTGTAAAGATTCTTCTTGAACCGTTGCTGCAACTTCTTCTGATACACCCTGTATCAGATCCGTATCAGTTACCTTTGAGTCTTGACCATCTATTGCAAATGCAGCTGCCTTCGCTAAACCCTCATCCTCTTCTTTAATCCTCTTAAGCATCTTGTACAGAACTAATTCATCCGCAGGACTATATAGGCGCATTCTTTTCTCGCCTTTTCTAAAAACATAACCAGCTTCCTCTAATACCCTTGAGTATTTTCTTAACGTACTTTCTGGCATATCAAATATTTTCGCTACCTCTGAGGGTTTCTTATATTTACTCTTACCTATCTCAACTTCAAAGGCATTGTCCATAAAAAACCACCTCTCTCTCCTTTAATATTATCTGACGCGCATCTGATACCCTTCAATAATCGATAATTTTTTAACCTTTATTTAATAGGAATCATATCTTCTTATTTTTTACAGGTATCAGATAGCGTGTCGTTTATGTATCAGATAATTTCAACGCATTTGTATATTTAAACACATTAAAAACAGCTCTGCAATCAATCCGCACGCTATGTATCAGATCTCACCAGATACTTCATCCACTTATAACGCACCAGATACTTTCATCTGATATATCAGATCGTGCGTTTCATAAAATTATCTGACACGCATCTGATATCCTTCAATAATCGATAATTTTTAAACCTTATTTAAAAGGAATCAATTTTTCTTATTTTTTACAGGTATCAGATAGTCTATCCTTTATGTATCGGATGATTTCATCACATTTATTTATTTAAACACACCAAAAACAGCTCTGTAATCAATCCGCACGCTATGTATCAGAACGTATCAGATATTACTTCTATTTATACCGTATCAGATAATTCGATCTGATATATCAGATCGTGCGTTTCGTGAAAAATAAGAAAATCTTATCCTTTAAGTTCAATTAAAGATAAACTTAACTCCATTATTCTTTCCCATAGGTTTAAAAGATTAAGAGAACCTATCATTAGATTGCCTCAAGTTCAACTAGTAACCATTTTTAGTTCAATTAGTGTCCAACTAAAAGATGCTAGTTTATCTTCCATGTGAAATTAAATGAGAAGTAATACAACGTAAAAGAGCCTCCTGTTTCGCACAAGAAGCTCTTTATAAAATATTTTATATGTAGAATTGAAAGATTGATTAAGGAACCCTAGAGTGACAATTAGTTTTTCCATTAAAGGAGCAGATTGTTGAGATAGAGGGAAGTTTATTGTTAGGAAAAAAAAGAAAAGAATATAATTAAATTTCTAAAAAATTTAACCATGATTAAATACATAAATTAAAATTATAGATTTTAAAAGTTCCAATTTTACATTATTATAGTAATAGTAGTAAAGACTTTAATTATTGAAAAAAATTTACATTGTAAAGGCCTTTTACTCAGATTGTGGGTTCGAGCTTTTACAGAGGCTTAAGATTGAAAATATCTTAAGGTCACTTCTTCATCCTTGTAATAAATTATATAAAATTAAATAGGAGTGAATCTATTTATGACGAGTAGTACCACATCGTTCAGCCAAATGCGGCATGAATATATTAAGAACTGGCCCAATGTCCAACCATTTAAAGAAGAAAAAGATTATGAAAACAAGATTCTATGTTTTAAAGAAGAGGGTAACGAATTATTCCTACCACACCCAATAAGCTACTCATCGGATAAAGATCATAATATTGCTGTTTCTTTTATAATTGATGCATTAGATGTAATGCCCATACATCCAAATTTTGCATTTGATTTTATTTTTCGTGCATTTGATCAATATTCGGGTAAATTGTTTAATTCAAATAATTTGAAGGCATCACTCGATAAAGGTATTGATAAATGGGTCGAAATAATTAGCCAAAACGCTAAAGCTGAAATGTTTTTCAACAAACTACTGGAAAATATACCTCAAATCACTGGCCAGTATTTGCAAGCCCGTATTTTTAAAGGATATGATGGGTCAAAAAATGCTGAGGATAATGGGGGATTAGTCTTAAAGAGGTTATTAGCTTCAGAAAAAAAAGGTAGAGTTACCGTTGTACACAATCAAAAAATGAAGAAAATAATAGAAGGTTCATTTAGGAAGTTCGGTTTTAATGAAAGGGATTACGATTATTCTATTAGAGACGGAAGTAGGTTCCTCCTTGTGTATCTTAAAAAAGATTCTGTAAAGCTTCCTGATTCTAATAATAATGATGAAGAAATTACAGTCGATCTTGTAGATAAAATGCATTTGTTGGTTCATGGGATATTGTATACTATGAGAAATGACCGAGTTCATGGAGATAGTTCATCCTCATTTAAGAGCAGTAAGGCATCATTTAGAACATATGCACATAACCACTTTTGTTTTATATCAATGTACTTCTTATTACACTTACTTATGATTGATCCGACAAGTAATGAAATGAATACTCTGATTACTACAATGGATAAAAACGTAGATAATTATGTGGAATTTTATAAAAGCGTTTTAGGGAAATAATTATATCTAATACTAGGTAAGAATCCATTTCGATTATCTCTTTTCAAAATGGATTCTTTTTATTTTTCATAACCTAATTAAAGAGGAGAGACAATGCGCTCATTTGATAAGTATGTCTTTTCCTTTGAGAATAGCTTTAATCCCATAATATCAGGGTGAATCTGTACGTTTACGGAACGATAATGTAAACCGTAATCTTCTATACTAGGGAAATCAATGTTGAACTTCTCATTGTACTCAGGTTTGAAATAATTAATTAGAGCTGCTTCCGTTACATCTATGATTTGATTATTTAATTCCTGAGGCGGATTCTTTGTGATTTCTTGTAGTTCGAGTAGATCTTCGTCCTCACTGTCTATTTCCTCTAATAATTGTGATTTGAACTCCAATAATAGAAGGGCTAGATCTTTTTCTGGATATTCACGTAAAATAGCTTCTTCTACCTTCTGTAACTTAGGATCAGACATTAACTCTTCAGCAGGAAGGCGCTCTCCATTTTCTCCAAATGCCTGCCCAATATAAACAATCTCTGTATCTAGGTAATACTTTGAATCCTCACGGTAGATATGAAGAAGATTTAACTCAACAGGGCCTTTTTCCCAACCGGTGAATACCATTGCTTTACGTGGCTTCTCATAGGCAAATTCAAACTTTCTGTGATCAAATTCTGGCATATCATCTGAAATAATAGAAATGTCCAGCGTCTCTCTGGAAGTATGTTCTCCTGTCCCAACCATTACGTCAAAACGTATATAATCTTCAAAGAATTGGATAGAATCTTCATCTATATTTAATTTTGGAATTAAAGTGGCCACGTAAATATTATATCGTCGATCATCTGGCGATAAATACTCTAAATCAAAAGGGTAACTCATGCTTAGATGATAAGCCCATGTTTGCAGCCCATAGTCTGACATATAGTTAGTATTCATAGCTGCCTCCTTAGAGGATACGTTATTTTTGATAGTCATAGACAACAGGAACGTTGTCCATTTTCATGGTTTTGGCCACGATATAACGACGATAGCCATCCTTTAAAACCTTCGTTTCTTTCTCAATTGTTAATGGTTTGTCAAGGTGTCCTGTACGCTTCACAAATTCAACGACTTCTTCTGTTTTCACAGGGTTTGGACGTGTCTTTAAGAAGGCTTCAGGAACGATAATGTCCTCAAAACTCACAACATCTTTTGTCCCTTTTGGCTGAATAGGTTGTTGCTTCTTTTGTGGCGCAGCCTTTTTCTCTTGAATAGGTGTTTCGTTCACTTCTGGCTGTACAGTTTTCGCTTCTTTTCCTACAGGCTCTTGTTTTTCTTCCTGCTTAGTAGCTGCAACCTCTTGTTGAGCCTTAGCAACCTCCTGTTTGGCTTCTTTTTTATTGTTTGAATCATTGGCTTCTTTATCGTTTTTATTCGGGAGAACGGTAATCTGGAAACAGATGATACCAATTTCTCCAGGGCACTCGTCAATGGGAATATCTAACGTTGGTTCCCCTTGAACTAAGATCTTTTCATGCATAATACTCTTTTTTGTCAGTCCGGTTTTATTGAAGGCTTTCTTGGCAACAAACACGGTATACGAAATAAAGGTGCTCTTTTTCAGACCTTTCGGCGCAGAAGGTGAACCTTTTTCACGCATATCAAAGGCAACGTAGCGATCATATTCTCGTAGTGGTCCTGTCGCAGAACCTGTTAGGGTCATTTTATGTGGCATCGTGATCTCCTCCTACATAGATTTATATATTAGTTATTTAGAAGTATGTTCTAAATAATAATACTCTTAGTAAACATCAGCTTCCAAGGGATTTCTTCACTTTTTGATTACGAAACGGTGTCCTGTAATTGGGCATGTTCGTGTAATAAAGCCTGTTCTTCAGGTGTTAAAGCTTGTCCTAGATCCTGCTTCAGTTGCGCCATTTCTAACGAACTGTACGTAGTACTGTGCTCTTGGAGTACGTTTTCTTCTTCTGGTGTTAGTTCTTGCCCTAAATCTTGTTTTAATTGAATCATTTCAAGCTGTTGATCTAGAGAAATAGTTTCTTCTTGTGTACACTCTTTTTGCTCCTGTTCAGCTTGTAACCAAGCAGGAACGATTTCCTTACGGATGATCTGTTTAGGCGTAAATAGGGCTGTCTTAGCTTCAGTATGTATGTCTGACTCAGATGCTTGTTCTTCAGTATTCCCTTTTAGTAGATTGTTAAATTGATTGTAGGCAATTTGATAAACAAGGCGGCACATTTCATCCAGGGATAGGGGAGTACCCTTATGATTTGCCTCATGGACATATTTATCTAAGCTTACAAGAGCTGTATAAGCGACTTCATGTACGTGTTCTTTCACAATCTCAATCTCTGTATCTCGTTTTACTGCTTTAGCTGCATTTTGAATACGAGCATAAAAATCTTTTAGTTGATGACCATATTTACCTGCGTACACATGATTTACTTTTTTAGGCACACCTTTGATATAAGCAAATGACTGAGAAGCAGATATTAAATGATTATTTAAATGATTTTTAGGTAAATCAAGGTTAATAAAGGGGGACGATGTTTTTTCGTCCTCAAAGCTTGGTGTATCAACGTTTTCGGCACTTTCTGGACTTGTCACAGGAGTTGTCACAGGAGTTGTCATTTCTTCTTGTTGAAGCGTTTGGATACCTGTTGTGTCATGGTCAAAAAAGATCTCCTCACAAATTTGATCAAAATTTGTATGGCTTTTAAGGATAAATACATAGCTATCAGGGTGAGCACCTGTTGTATCTTCTTTGATATAACGTGCCACGATCATAAAAGGTGTTTCCTTTAATGATTTTACAAAGCGAGAAACGGTACTTTGAGATACATCAAATTTCTGCATAAGTGTTTTGGATTGAATTGCTTGAATACCTGTAGCGACAAGGTTATAAATCACGTAATCTAACATTTCCATACGTTTTTTAGGGAATACTTTATGTAAGGCCAATTGTTGTTTTTTGAAATGAGTACGAAGTGTTTCTAAAAACGCTTCTTTCTTTTTACGAAGGGTCGGTTTTTCTTTCCATAACCATGTGAATCGTCCATTGAAGGTATTTACATCTTGTAAATAGCAGGTAAAGAGCTTTGTCATTTGTTCATCTTCTCCTTTTGGGAACACAAAAAAGACACTGTCTCCCTTATGAAAGGAAAACAATGCCGTGATTTTGATGAACTAAGCCCTTGAAATAGATGTCAATTTCGTATAAAATAAAGCCATAAGTTTTATTTTATAAAAACTAACTCTATTAACAAGAGGCTTCGACAAGTGTTTTTCCTACCGTAACTAGGAGGAACGGTTTAAGAGTGTCCGTACACTACTTAAACAGTTGAAGTCTTTTTTCTATCCGCACGTTTTTGTTAGTTTTATTATAGCGTTAAGTAGTCTTATAATTCAATAAAAATTAGCAAAATATATCAAAACAAGTATATTTAGCTATGAGTGATCCTATATTGCTGTAGGAATCATCTTTATCATATATGAGTTTTTTAGAGTAGGGGAGGGGAAAAAAGTTTCCCCTCCTCAAGTGTTCTAAAGTATGTTATAATATTGAGTTTTCGATAATTTAGGAAATTTAGTGATTAGTAAAACTTCAATAATAACGATAAATGGATCTTTTATGTAGGATGATTAGAATATGATATAAGCAGCTTCTATTTATGAAAATAGAGGCTGCTTTTTTTGTTATTGTATGAGGGGAAAATCGTCCTATTGGAAAATTTGGAATTACAAGTTAGTCTTAAGTTAAACTTATTTATTTATATTTACAAATCAGGATAATTATAGATACCAGAGAGAGGAGTAAGCTATATGAGAGTGTTGAAAAATAATGTAGTTCCAATTCTTATATCTTTCCTTATAGTTGGTTTAGTTTTTACTGTTTTGTTTATGATCAAAGGTTTTTTATTACAGCTTATAGGAGCAGTATTAATTATTGTTGCAGCAGTCTTTTGTATTTTTTGTGGTTTGTATTTGTTCGGATATATAGTATTAGGTGTAATAGGCATAGTGGCTCCCATTATTGGTTTGTTATTAATAATTGGAATATTTATGTGGATTTTCTAAGAGAAATATATGAAAAAATAAGTCTTAAGAAGCTTATGTAGTGGTAAATAAAGGTATAAAAAGAATAAAATACATTATTATGTAAACAAAAAGAAAATATTTAGGGCTAATGTAGCCCTAAATAAGCTGTGAACAAATGTAAATAAAAGGCACTCTGTTCTATTTGAAATCGAATAGTAGTTTGATAAAATATACCAAACGAGTGTTCTGTAAAAATATAAAGAACTTGAGGAGAATTATATGAATAAAGTTATACTTTTTAATTTCAATGGGACAATTGTAAACACAAAACTTCTAGCACTTGATATTTATAATAGAATTGCTGAGACAGATGGTTACAAAAAAATGGCTGAGGAAGAAATTCCGTACTTAAGTACATTATCCATACGTGATAGATGTAAAGTCCTCAATGTTCCAATTTATAAAATGCCCGTTGTTGGATTGAAAATAAAACAAAGGTATCAAAAGCATATCCCTGCTTTAAATTCTGTGCCTGGAATACATGAATTAATACATGAATTAAAGCAAAGAGGATATCGTTTGGGCTTTTTAACAAGTAATTCTAAGGATGCAACGACTCAATTCCTAACAAAAAATTCAATTGATGTTTTTGACTATAAGTACTATTCTTTTAATCCTTTTTCTAAATCAAAAGACATTTCTTCTTTTCTTAAAAGTAATGGGTTAAATAAAAATGAAATTATCTATATAGGCGATGAAGTAAGGGATATCAAAGCCTCTAAAAAGAATCAAGTTTGTTCTATAGGGGCAGGTTGGGGATACGACTCGGTTGAACTTCTGAAAAAAGGAGAGCCAGATTTTATCGCAGAAGAACCTAGTGATATTTTAACTATCGTTTCGAGACTTTGAGATATGTTATTTATATTCTTTTTTAATTTACTGTTTTCCATTGTCTTATTTGTTAGTCAACCCAAGGAAAATGAAGCGAATCGCTGGATGATTACATTCTGTATGACTTCTGCTATAGGAGCATTATCAAGAGCATTGGTGAATGATGTTATACCACAACTTGAACAAATAGACGCTCTATTTCTTTCTAAGTTTCTCCTTGAGTTACGTATATATTTTCACTTTATAGGTCAAGTTGTGTCTCCTTATGCAGCTCTTATGTATGCTATTGTATACTCCGAAATTGTTAAGGTTGAAACTAAAAGGAAATTGTCATACATCCTTGCAATACCAATAGTTGTTATGGTGTTTTATACAGATTTCGCCTCAAATAATCCAGACATTGTAATTAATTTTCGCGCTTTGTTAGCATGGTCTGCTCCATATCTTTTGGTTGCAAGTTATATTATGTTTTACACGTGGCGTCATGAAATAAATCTGTATAGAAAACAAAATAAATTTCGTGTCTTTGTTGTTTTGGTTCCTGCTTGGCTAGGTGTTCTTCTCTTTAATACTGTTTTTGGAGCTATTAATCAGAAACATCAACTTTTTCATTTTATTCCTATGTTTTTTTTCACAGCTTATATCTTATTCGTTACGTATATCTTTCTACATGGCGCTTTTGGAATTAAGGTGAAGGTCGAACAACAACAAGTTTTAGATAAGTCCATTCGAATTATGAGTGGAGGAAATGCAATATTAAATCACACCATTAAGAATGAAGTAAGTAAAATAAAATTCTTCTTTAATATTGCTCAAAACTCAATTAAGAAAAGGGATCTAGACGAGGCGGAAAGGTCCATTGATTCAGTTTTTTCTGCAATTGAAGGAATTGATAACATGGTAGATCGCATTAGAGCAAAGACAGAAGAAATTGTGTTGAAAGAATCAAATGTAGAAATGGTAAGTTTACTTAATGAGTGTGTGCATAGAGCAAGGGATATTTTTAGTGCAAAAGGTATCGAAATAACTACTGAATTTAAAATTGATACGGTCTTTTACGGTGACGGAATTCTCTTAAAAGAAGTAATTAACAATATTTTAAACAATGCTATGGAAGCAATTACTGTTGCAAAAGGCTTAATTCATATTCAAATGTTTAAAATGAAAAATGGTGGAATTAGTATTGAAATTACTGACAATGGAGCTGGGATCTCTAAGGAAGAACTAAATCGTATTATGGAACCCTATTTTTCTACAAAGAAAAACATTAAAAATCATGGTCTAGGACTTAGCTTTTGTTATAACACGATTAGGGCACATGATGGCGAACTTTCTGTACATAGTGAACTAGGAAAAGGGACTTCAATGATTATTAAACTTCCTAAAGCCAGAGTGCTTTCTACAAGCTTAGCTCATAACCAAATGGGAGGTAAATCTACATGGGAAATGAAAATATAAAAGTGGTTCTAGTAGAAGATGATCCTTTTTGGCAAAAAAATATATCCACATATATCGAAAAAGAAGCAGATGATATTGAGGTAATATCAATTGTTGATTCTAAAGAAAAAGTTCTAGAAGTTGTAGAAAATGAAAGTCAGATTGATATAGTTCTTATGGATATTAATTTAACAGCAGCTAATCTTGATGGAATTGAGATTATTGAAATATTAAGTAAGCAGGATATCAAAACTATCGCCCTTACATCAATTAGTGAGGAAGAGGTTATTCTTGACTCTTTTGAATCAGGGGCAATTAATTATATAAATAAGAGTAGCATTTATGATATTATTTCAGCTATACATGAAGCAGTTGAGGGTAGGAATCAAATACACTCGGATGCTGTTGGAGCTCTATTGGGGAAAATGAGAGAAGAAAAGAAATTGCGTAGTCTTACATCTTCTGAAAGGGAGGTATATAACCTTGAAAAAAAGGGTTATAGAAAAAAGGACATTGCTGAACGCCTATATAAAACTATAGATACGATAAAAAAACACTCTCGGTCATGGAGACGGAAACTAAATGCATAAAAGGGATCTTAGTATTGTACTAAGATCCCTTTTTTTGATGAATTTAGATTTAGAAATTAAACCAATTTTTAATTGTAGCACATTTTTAGACATTTGGGGAGGGGAAAAAAGTTTCCCCTCCTCTATACGAATAAAATCTTATAACATATATTTATAGCTTATTATTCATTAACGAGTTAAGTAAAGATTTTAAAGATTCTCTGTCGGACTGTGGTAATCGATTAACTTTTAAAAGTATATCTGTAAGCAACCTAACTTCGTCAGAAGACAAAGAACTAATTAAATTTGTAAGTTGGCTTATTTCAGGGCTGTAAGAGGCATCTGGTTTTTCTTGGGAAGCATTTATAGGCAAAACATCGTTAAGCGTGACACCAAGAGCATTGCAGATTTTTGTTAAAGATTCAACATGTATAGATCTATTACCTCTCTCTATTTGACTTATTGTACTTTGTGATGTGTCTGATAAATCTCCCAACTCTTGAGTAGTTAATTTCATTGCTTTTCGATATTCTTTAATTTTTGATCCCATGTATTGTTTTATATCCATTATTTTTCATCCTTACAGAAAAGAGTTTATTTAAGTTTATCTTATCAAAAAAAATCCCCAAAAATAAACTCTTTAAAAAAAGAGACTAAATTTATTTAAAAAAATTATTCGTAAATGTATTTACAAATTATTCAGAATCGACTATTATGTAATCAAGGAGGTGCTGGAAATAAAGACCATACGAGAAAAGAGGTTAGAAAAGAAATGGAGCCAAACCTATTTAGCTCAGTTATCAGGGGTCCCGCAACCCACTATTTCTCAAATCGAAAATGGGACTCGTCAATATCCAACGTTTGAAAATATGAAGAAGATCGCAGAGGCATTGGATCTTAGATTAGAAGATATTTTCTTACCAGGTCAGAAGGATATCAACTAAGTTTTAGAATACTTAACGAGGGGCGATGAACATGGAAGCAGAAAAGCGACTAGCATTCTATGATATATCAGACGCACGGGCGAAAAGTGCCAAAACCTTTGATGGAAAGTTGTATACGTTAAAAGGAGGGGTAGCTGTAGAAAAAGGAACGGGCGATATCAAACGTGTAGCTGATATTTATTATGAAGTACGTTCAGTGATGGATCAGGCTCATACCATCGTCGCCAAGCGAAGAAAGAAAGATGAGGAATTGAAGGAAGTTTTACAAAGAACCTGCTAGCTAGTTCTTAGATGCAGCATACAAGCGATTTTGAAACGTGCCGAGAGCACGAGAAGTGGTACCTTGATAATTTTATATTGCGTGCCTCCCCTAAACGGATCACAAGGGGGTTAAGGTATACGATAACGAAAAGGTTCGATGAGTGCGTCCTAAAACTCATCGGTGATCTAGCAACAAAACAGTGACGGTATATCCATGATCTGTGAAGGGTTTCGTCGTGAGGGTCACTCCGAAGAAGCGACAAGACTCCAAACAGTAGATATACGAGGTTCTTCGTACATGCCGAAAACGTTGTGCATTATTGGGCTTAGTGAAAACTATGCATGCCAATATAGGGTTTGCCCTTCCAGCCAGAAACGGGTATATATTTCCTTTCATAACCTTGAAAAGACAGAGATGATCGCTAAACTTATGGTAAAATATTACTCTCGGTAGGTTTCAGAATCGCTTGTTATGTCTGAATATTAAGAACAAAGGAGAATGGTTATGAAAAACAAAAAATGGTTAATTTCTGCGGTTGCAGGAATCGTTGTGGCTCTAGGAATAGGCACAGCGTTTGTCTCTTCCCAAAATTCAAGTGAAGTGAAAGGAAATGGTGAACTAGAAGAATTACATCCTCTTCAAATGAAAAAGTTTATGAAAGAAGATGGCACAGGATTTGTGATGTATTCCTTTGATGAAGATGATCGCAGTGTATATATGAACACGGTCAAAAAGGCTTTGGAGGAAAACGAGGTAAATGGAAAAGAAATTTACAGTCGTGATCCACAGTATGATCGTACGAAAAGTCGTACTTATTATGGTATCGATCAAAGTCCCGATAGTCTAGCAGTTTATAAGAGTGGAGAAGTAAAACAGCAAATTAAACTAGATGATTATGATCCATCTCAGTTAGAAACAGAACTTTCTCATTTTATTGAAACATCGAAAGAAGTATATTTCGAAAAATAAAAGATTCGCTTTGAAAGGTGGTGGTATCTTGACGATTTCCCAAAAAGACTTAAAGAAATCCAGAGACCTGGTAGAAAAGTTGCTTAAAGTGAATGGAAGCAAATACAATGATTGGCTACATCAACAGCACCAACAGTTTATTGAAGAAAATCAAGATTTAATTCTTCAAGCATTAAGTGCCTTTACAGGACAAGAGGAAGAGGAGGAGGAGAAAAGCGATCCAAAAGTAAATGAACAAGTTTCAGTAAGACCAACAAGTATTCCTGTAACGCAAAATTAACGAAAAAGAGGAGTGAAACACATGTTAGATTTATTGAATAGCGTTGATGTGACGCAGTTAACTTCGCATTTAACCCTTGGGGCGGCAGATGGCATGTCGGGCCTCATTGAAAGTGGAAAGTCCATTATTAAATGGATGCAGCGTATTGCAATGGTTGCGGCAGCTCTTGCCTTTTGTGTAGGTGGTTATCACTTAATATTAGGTGGAGAACGAGGTCGTCATAAATGTATCGCATGGTTTGTTGGGGGCGCTGTTGGTTTAGTGGTCGTGATGGGTGCTTATGCATTAGCTGAAGGTGTAAATACAAATATCCGATTCGGGAGCTAAGAAAGCTATACAGTCTATTGTATAGCTTTTTTCTATGCTCATTTTTAGAAGAAAGGAATGGAGAAACATGCTGTCTGTCATGTTTATGAAAAGTGAGACGAAAGAGTTGAAAACATTTCAAAAGTTATCAATTGAAGATGCATGTGAAATAACATTTACATTAGAAACTCATTATCAACGTATTAACAAGAAGGCAAATGCTGATTTTTTTATCCTAGATGAAGAAGATAATGAGGTGTACAGTGGAATGCTATCCCTTGGATCGGGGCGTGCCCTTCATGTAGTCGATCATATTAAACAAAAGTTAGCCCTTTTAAAAATGGATGATATACAGGAGGCTCGAAAGAGAAGTTTTCTTGAACAGCTCGACAAGGAAGTACCGGACCATCTGAAAGTAGTAGATGATCCGCCTTCTTCCTTAGAGGAAACAACAGAAAATTATATGCAAATGAATGAAACACCTATTCTTTCTACTCGTAATCGAAGGTTGATCTATGGAGGAGGGATTTTATCCCTTCTTATCCTTTCGGCTACATGTTTTTCAACTGTAGCTACTTCTCAAGATCGAGCTGAAACGATTCAAGATTTGCAAAAACAGGTCAAACTGGAACAAAAAATAACAGGGACATATGAAAAGGCGATTTTAGGGGACTCAGAAGGGGCTTTAAAGCGACTTTCTTCTATCGATGAACAAAGTCTCACGAAAAAACAAAAAAACGTCTACATGAGCCTTCTCATCGATCAAAAAAAGTATGAAAAAGCTATTCAGCTTCAGGGAAACCATCCAGAAGTAGTGGAAAGCATGATTTCAAAGAAGGGAGATATCAATGCGCTAAAAGAGTTTCAACAAACGTTTCCTTCTTCAAATGGTGCGTTTGATCTTGCCTATCACGAACAGCGGTGGGAAGATATGATGCGCCAATCAGGAGTAGAAATGACAGATAAACGGTATGAAATGAAGGCTTATGGTTATTTGAAGCTTGATAAAGTAAAGGAGGCCAAAGCAGCAGCAGCTCATGTCCAGAATCAAGATTTGAATCAGAAAATAGAAACCTATGAAAGAACAAAAAAGGGGATAGAAGCAACAAAAAAACAATTAGAGGAGGAAAACAAGAAAGATAAAAAAGATGAAAACAAAATTAAATCTTTAACGGATCAGCAGAAGAAACAAGAAGAACTACTAAAAAATCTATAAGAAAGGATGAACAGGATGTATACACAAACAAAAGTAAAAAACCAGAAGCAAACCTTTGTGGTAGGTGTTGAGTATTATGAAGAAGATTTATTTTTAGAAATCGAATTAGGCACGTTTCACACAACTGAGCTTCATGCCCAACGTATTGCAAATAGTGTCCATAATGTCATTCTTTTAGAGAATCAGATCGTCATTATTTTTAAAAATGCTGATTCAATATCCATCACAGATGACTTTCTGAAATATGCGTTCAAGTTTCGATTATGCACGAAACCAACTATGCCACCTCTAGATATCTCCAAGCTCACTCAACAAGAAAAAGACGACTTAGTTTTTAATGAAGCCTATATGGTGACAGAAGAGGACATGAAAGAGGTACAATGGGACATTGACACGGCTTTTCGTTATCTTCAACATCAGTATGAGGCAAGAGATCAAACGTTCTTTTCCCTTTCATCTAGTGCCTATTATGTGATTCCTACCTCTGAACAGATTGACCAGGAGGGAATGAGAAATGCAACCTAATAAATCCATCAAATATGTGGTCGCTGAAAAACAAGTACTTATTCCTTTAAGTGCTTGTTTTTTTGCGTCTATTCTTCTCATCTTGAACTTTCTTTTTAACATGATGCGAAGCCTTATTCAAACAACGTTTAGTGATGTATTTGAACCGCAGCCTTTTCATTTGGACACATCTTTTTTGACAGAGATTCATCTTCAACAGTACTCGCCTTTATATGGGGCCATGTGTCTAGTGGCTGCCTTATTAACGGCAAAATTTGCTTATAATATTCGATCTAACTTTAAAGATTTAAACCGCAATCAAAAAGGATCGGGACGATTTACCACAAGACGTGAACTGAAAAAGCAATATCGAAAAGTACCTGAAAAAACGACAACGTATCAAGGTGGAGGTGGTGTACCTGTTTCACGTATTCAAACCTATGACCTGATTCAAACGTGGAAAGAGTACAAAGCTTTAAAGGGAATACAGAAGCTTCTCCACACACATCGATTCTTTACGAAGAAAAGCTACATGCTGATTGATGATACACCCGTTAATAATTTGATCATTGGGATTACACGATCAGGGAAAGGAGAAACCTTTGTTTTTCCAACGATTGATATCTACTCACGAGCTGAAAAACAACCTTCCTTAGTCTGTAATGACCCTAAGGGCGAATTGCTTGCAGCTTCTAAAAAAACGTTAGAGGAAAGAGGCTATCATGTTGAAGTTCTAAACTTACTTAATCCATTAGAATCGATGAGTTATAACCTGTTGGAAATGATAAAAGAAACGTATAAAGATGGGGATTATTCAACAGCTCAAGCGTTATGTAACACATTATCTTATACGCTTTATTACAATCCAAATGCGAAAGATCCGTTCTGGCAACAATGTGCCATGAGCTTATGTAACGCCATGATTCTTGCAGTAACGGATAAATGCATTAAAGAACAAACAGAAGAGAAGATTACCATGTACACAGTGGCAAATATGTTGTCAGAGCTAGGCTCAAAAGAGGTTGTCATTAATAATCAAGGAGATACCCAAAATGCATTAGACATGTACTTTGATGGTCTTCCAACAGAAAGTGTAGCCAAAATGCAGTATGCGACATCGAATTTCTCAAAAGGAACGACAAGAGGGGGGATCTTTACTCAAACAATGAATGGATTATCCATTTTTACGTTTGATGAAATCGCGAAGATGACCTCTAAAAACAGCGTCGATTTAAAACGTGTGGGCTTTGGCAAAACCATCAAAGGAACCGCAGCACCTCTTACTCGCTTAGAAATGACCTTTCCAGATGGTCAAAAAGAAACAATTAAAACGGATGCCAAAGGGTTATTTGAAGTCAATTTTACAAGTGAGTTAAAAAGTAATGATGAAATTATTCTTGGTGAAAAGTTGAGTGATAAAATCGTTACTTCATCGAGGCTTGAAACAGTGATATCGATTAATAAAATCACGAAAGAAACAGGAGCTACGACGTTTACAGTCGAGAAGCAGCATCCAACCATTCATGTAAAGGAAGTGACGTATTTTACAAAACCGATTGCGATATTTATGGTCACACCAGACTACGATTCAAGTAATCATGTAATAGCCTCTATCTTTGTTCGGCAGTTATATTATGTGCTTTCTAAGAACGCTTCGTTGGCAAGAGGAAACAAGTGTCATCGAGAAGTAGTTCTAATTTTGGATGAATTTGGAAATATGCCAGCGATTCAAGATATGGCGAACATTATCACCGTTTGTTTAGGGAGAAACATACGCTTCAACTTAGTCATACAGGCCTATGCACAGCTAAAAAATAAATATGGAGATGATGCCGAAACGATTGAAGGGAACTGCGGGAATACGATTTATATTTTAAGCAATAACTATGAAACAGCTAGAACCATCTCACAAAAATTAGGAGACGGTACAATCAATTCCACCTCTCGAAGTGGAAAAGGATTATCAACAGATAAAAGTAAAACAGAGGGAGTCGATGGAAAGCCATTATTAACACCAAATGAATTAATGGAATTACAGGAAGGAGAGAGCGTCGTCGTTCGGGTGGTTAAACGTCAAGATAAAGCACGTCAGAGGATTAAAGCACATCCCATCTATAACACTGGAAAAACAGCGTTGAAATACCGTTGGGAATACCTTGGAGATGACTTTAACACAGATCGTTCGATTCTAGATATTGATATTTCGTCTTTACATGAAAAAGTCAATCCAAGATCCTTGGTTATTGATAACTTTCTTTCACCATTTGCAACTCCTCCAGTTGAGGAGTTAATAAAAAAAGTTGAGGAAGTGATAAAAACAGAAGAAAAAGTTAAGGAGTCACCAAATGAGCTTTTTACTGCTATAACCCTTGAAAACTGGAAAACTAGAACAGTCAAAGAGTTCTTTTGCAATGATCCAAGTGTTTTTGAATTTATTAGAACCTCTTTACCTCACGTAATGAAGAAAACAACAGAAGATGTTGAACAACTGGCTATGGGAGATTTTGATGAAGAGTTTGAGCAACTAGCTTTCATGAATGGAATTGATCCTAAAGGCTATGAACTTGTTCGTAAAAAAATTGATTCTACTCTTACTCAATTACAAGACCAAATGGAAAAACAAGAAGCCTAATATCAAAAGGGGGAGAAAGAATGACTCGTATTTCAAAGGAATTAGAACGTATTTTAGAGGACTATGCACCGATTGTAAAGGAAGGGCAACAGGTGTTAATTGGCTTGATAGATGGCACTGTGCAATTGGAAAAAGGGCAGGAAGGAGAAGCACCTGTACAAATTCGTGTTTCTCCTCTGGATGAACGATTAGAGATGACAATTGATATCTTGTTTCAAGGCATGTAATACCTTCGTAAGGAGATGAGCAGATGAAGGATGAAGAAATTCTTAAAAAACTCCATGAGTTTTCAGATTACTTAGATGTTGGAAATATCCTCACCTATTTGTTGCGGAAATTAGGTTGGGCATGTATTCAACTTCTTTCTTTTCTAGTGGATGGATTAGAAGGAATTACAGATAGTATTTTAGGAATTAAGACATTTTTTAATTCACCTGATATTCAAGACTTTATTACTAAGATTCAACCCTTTTTATATGTATTACTGGCTTTTTCCTTTTTGTATATTGGTTACATGTTGATTATTCAGAAGAAGGTCAATCGTGAACAGATTATGATTAACATTTTTATTTCGATGGCTGTTCTTCTTCTTCTGAATACAAGCATGTTAAAGGCTGATAAGTTCACCGATCAAGCCATTGAAGCTGTTGATTTAAACGAAAAAAGAACCGTAAGTGAAAAGATTATTAAAAGTAATATAACGGATGTAGCGCAATTTGATCTTACAAAGTGGAAGAGTCCAGAATTAAAAGAACCGAATAAAGTACCTCAAAAGAATATTTTGATGATTGATATTACTGAAAAGATTGATGGTGACTTTAAAGTAAATGAGAAAGATACTATCTCAGATGAAGGAACAGATATACTCACACACAAAGCAGCTGTAACACCAGATGGAAAAGACGGGGTTGTGAAATTAGATAATGGATGGTTCGATTTCTTTCCAGAACTTTATTATCGATGGTCATGGAACTTCTGGACAATTGCCATTTCTCTTTTTGTTATAGGAATGACCTTGTTATTTACCTCTATTAAGTTAGCAAAACTATGTTACGAGCTAGGATTTAATGCAATTTTAGCCCAACTAGTTGCGCCTGCGGATGTAGCAGATGGGCAGAAGTTAAAAGCCGTTCTGAAAAACATCCTAAATACATTTCTCGTCACGATTATGATCTTTATATCCATGAAGGTTTATCTAATGGGAACAGTGTTTATTAGCGATAAATTAGAAGGTATTCCGTATCTTATCGCATTGATCGCTTTTAGTATTGCCGTTGTTGATGGGCCTGTAATGTGTGAACGTCTCTTTGGCATCGATGCCGGACTCAAAAGTGGTTGGGGCGCTATTGCAGGAGGTTTTGCGATGGCAAAAGGCATTGAAAGTAGTATTGGCATGATGGGCAGAACCTTAAAAGGAGGAGCCAATCTTGCAAAAGGTGTTGGTAATGTAGGAAAAGGACTTGGTAGTGGCGCTCTTCAGACAGCAGCAGGAGTTGGAGGTTTTGGTAAAGGGTTAGCTACACAAGGAAATAAAGAAAAACAACCAGCTCTGCATGAAGAAATGAAAAAGGCAGGAATGGCAGGTGAGAAAGGAAACGCTGCCTCTAAAGGTCAAAACGCAGGAAATGAGCAAAAGGCTCAACAACAGGGATTATCTTCTACTGAAAAACAAGAAGGAGGTAAAAATACTGAAGGAAATTCTTCGGAAGGAAAAGGGGCAGCTCAAGGCAGCTCTTTACAGGATGAGATGCAAGCAGCAGGTGTTTCTACTGATAGTCAGGGATCAACTTCCTCTGTAGAAGGTGGAAGTGCTTCACTTCATGATGAAATGCAAGCCTCTGGTTATGGCGAAAGTGCAAATGAAGGTATTGGATCTCCTGTAGAAGGTGGAAGTGCTTCACTTCATGATGAAATGCAAGCTTCTGGTCATAGTGAAAGCACAAGTGAAGGTACTGGATCTTCTGTAGAAGGTGGAAGTGCTTTTCTACATGATGAAATGCAGGCTTCTGGTCATAGTGGAAGTACAAATGGAGGCAGCTCTTCTGTAGGAAAGGCAAGTACTCCTCTACATGGTGAAATGCAGGTTTCCGGTCATAATGGAAGTACAAATGGAGGCAGCTCCTCTGTAGGGAAGGCAAGTGCTTCTCTACATGATGAAATGCAGGCTTCTGGTCATAATGGAAGTACAAATGGAGGCAGCTCTTCTGTAGGAAAGGCAAGTACTCCTCTACATGGTGAAATGCAAGCTTCTGGTCATAGTGGAAGTACAAATGGAGGCAGCTCCTCTGTAGGAAGTGTGAGTACACCTGTTCATGAAGAAATTCAAACTTCCGGTTATGGTGGAAGTACAAATGGAGGCAGCTCTTCTGTAGGAAAGGCAAGTACTCCTCTACATGATGAAATGCAGGCTTCTGGTCATAGTGGAAGTACAAACGGAGGCAGCTCTTCTGTAGGAAAGGCAAGTACTCCTCTACATGGTGAAATGCAAGCTTCTGGTCATAGTGGAAGTACAAATGGAGGCAGCTCCTCTGTAGNGGAGGCAGCTCTTCTGTAGGAAAGGCAAGTACTCCTCTACATGGTGAAATGCAAGCTTCTGGTCATAGTGGAAGTACAAATGGAGGCAGCTCCTCTGTAGGAAGTGTGAGTACGCCTGTTCATGAAGAAATTCAAACTTCCGGTTACGGTGGAAGTACAAGTGAAGGCGGATCTTCTGTAGGAAATGTGAGTACACCTGTTCATGAAGAAATCCAAACTTCCGGTTACGGTGGAAGTACAAGTGAAGGCGGATCTTCTATAGGAAATGTGAGTACACCTGTTCATGAAGAAATTCAAACTTCCGGTTACGGTGGAAGTACAAGTGAAGGCGGATCTTCTGTAGAAAGTGTAAGTTATCCTACACCAACAAGAGAACCTTCTAGTTCCATGCCGACAGGGATGGATCAAGCACAAGCACAAGTGGCAGCTACACAGGAACCTCGTCAAGTAAAACAACCAATTGAAAAAGACACAGTTCCTGTTTCAACAGAAGACATTCCAATGCCACATCAACATCGAACAGAAACACTTAATATTGCAGAAGTGGTACGAGATAATGTCAAAGAGAGAGTAGGAAAGGTAAGAGAACGTATTGATAACTCACAGACGATTCATAAAACAAAACGTTCTTATCAAATTGGACGAAATACAGGACGAGATTTACGAAACCTTGGATCAAAGAAGCGAAATAAACCAGAAGAGAAGTAACAAGCGTTACTTCTCTTCTTTATAGGGAGGAGAAGAATCATGGCAAACTATAACATTCCGAAAGAAATCTCGACGGAATTAAAGATTAATAAATCACTCTATCTCTTCGATTTGTTGTTCATTATTGGCTTACTTATGGTCACGATGATGTTACGTTTTTTTATTCATCCTACACTTCAAATTCCCTTTTATATCTTCATGGGCATATTTGGGCTATTGATGATCGTTAGACCAAGTACGAACCCTAAAAAACGGATGTATGAGGCGTTATTGCTTACATTGGTACGAAAGAAGAGCACGTATTGTGCGATAGATCGGGATCAAGAATAAAGGAGGGTAATAGATGGCATTATTCGATGAAAGAATCCTAGAAAAAGAGAAACCTATTTTAAAAGAAAAAAAGACAAGTAACTCCCTTCTCTTTGATGAAAAGGAACTGGATAAACAGATCGCTCGTACAAAGAAAAAGAATCCTTTTTCTCTGTTACAACTTCCAAAGGCTGAAAAGGAAAAAAAGAAAGAGAAATTACCGGAGGTGAAAAAAAGTGTGGCTGATATTATTCCCATTATCGATCAAACAGATAGTGGATTATTTCAGCTAAAAGATGAGGGAGGTTTTTTTGGAATCTGGCAGCTTCAAAGTACAGATATCAATGCCATGCATGACCAAGAGGCAGGACGCAATATTTATACACTGGCTAAAACATACCAGGGCGACAAAGATCCGTTTAAAATCATCTCATTAAACTTGCCCGTTTCAACCCAAAAGCAACAACAGTATCTTGAAAAGAAGATTCGAGAGGCCAACAATGCGTTATCACTTCGATTCTTACGAAAAAAGTTAAAAGAGCTTCAATATTTAGAATGGGGGCGAACCAATCGAGAATACTTTCTTTTCCTATATGGACCGACTGAACTCGCTGTAAAAGAGCGAAAAGACCAATTTATGCGAGATATTCAACTGGCTATCCCTCTGTTACCTGTTTCGGATGAAAAACAAATTAACCTTCTTTACAAACTCTACAATCAAAACGCCAAGCTTGGTAATAAACAATAAGAAAGGATGATAAAACCATGATAACTTTACCTTTTCGTAAAAAAGAGAAAACACCTCAAGAAATCAAGCAGAAAAAAGGATACAATCCCTATTTTGTGGCACAGATTCAACCACAAGGAGGCGTGAGCTTTAAAGAAAACCTTGTTCGAAACGGAGATGGATATTCAACTTGTATTCATATTTATGAGTACCCAACGAACGTGAATGATTTTTGGCTGGAACCGATCATGAATATGCCAAATGCCATTACAACCTTAGATGTAGTAAGCGATGAGCGAAAACAAGTCGTAGAAGCGATCAATAAAAATATGTCAGAGCAAAATGCACGGCATGTAAATGCCAAAGAAAACATTGATCGTATGGATGCCCAAGAACAGTATTTAGATATGAAAGAGCTATACCGTCAAGTCACAAATGGTGAAGTGATCAAACGGATACACCTTCGCATTTATATTGCGGAAAAAACGATTCCTGACTTAGAAAAACGATTAAAAGAAGTCATTCACCATCTTGAAACGCATAACTTCAGAGGATCCATTTTCTTAAATGAACAAGAGTATGAGTGGGAATCGTTAATCACACATTTTGACATGCAAAAGAAATATCCCAATAAGCGAAAAGGAAAGGAAATCCCCGCATTAGCACTAGCCGGAGGGTTTCCTTTTCATTTTACTCACTTAGATGATCCATACGGCACGTATCAAGGAACCACTCGTACAGGTGGCAGCGTCATCTTTGATTTGTTTCACAAAGACCAACAACGAAAAAGTTATAATGCGGTGTTGATGGGTTTAATGGGCGCAGGTAAATCTACTTTTTTAAAGAAAGTCACGACAGATAATGCGATTAAAGGCTATAAGATTCGAGGCTTTGATATCGTTGGAGAGTTTGAAAGTCTCGTCAGAGAGTTAGGAGGTAAACAGATTGCGCTAGATGGATCAGAAGGGCAAATTAATCCCTTACAGGTATTTAAAACACATGAACATGAGCTTAATAGCTTTACACAGCATCTATCCAAATTAACTGTTTTCTATCGCTTTATCGCACCAGAAGCAAAAGACGATGAGTTAAAAGAGTACGAAAAGCTACTTCGTAAACTCTATATCCAAAAGCAGTTATGGAACGATGAAAAAGGCGCAATTAACTACATCACAGGGCTTTCACCAGAAGCTTACCCAACCTTTAGTGAGTTTTTACAGCTTATTCGCCAAGAGTTATATGCAGATGAGAAAACACGAGAACACCATTCGAACCTAGGAGAGTATCGGAAACGTCGTCTTGAAGTTATTGAGCTTAACATTGAAAACTTGGTTGAAACGTACGCTCATTTGTTTGATGGCATTTCAACCATTGAAGATTTTAATGACGAACAAGTCGTATTCTTCTCAATCCGCCATTTATCGAAATTAAAAGATGAAATTGCACAAGCACAGCTTTTCAACGTCATGAGTTTATTATGGGATGGCATGTTGCAAAATGGTGAACCTCAACTAGATGCCTATACAGAAGGGACATTGGCCTTTGAAGATGCTATTCGCTACTTAATCGTGATCGATGAGGCTCATCACATCGTGAACACGAAAAAGGGCAATGAACATGCCTTAGATTTCCTAACAGAGTTTAGTCGAGAAGCACGTAAATACTTTGCTGGATTGATCTATGCAAGTCATTTAATTAGTGACTTTGTGCCAGATGGTTCGGAACAAACAGCGATTGAAAAAATTAAAAAGCTTTTTGACTTAACACAATATAAATTCATCATGCAGCAAGATGATAACAACTTAGATACCATTCAACGAGTGTTTAAAACAGGGATTACGGATAGTGAACTAGCTGAGATTCCGAAGCTGCCAATTGGGGATGTGTTGCTTTGTATTAAGTCCGTAAAAAACATTCTCTTTCATATTGAAATCGATGAGGAAGAAAAAGTGCTGTACGGTGGAGGTGCGTAAGCCTTGCATATCGTTTTACAGCTCATTCCAAAAAAATATTTGATTGGAGGCGCGTTGATCCTGTTAGGATTATCGGGCCTCTTAGTCATGAGTACGATTGTAGCCATTACAGGTGAATTTGAAAAAGATAGTCAACAAAGTGACGTGACAGAGATTGAAGGAGGAGGCATTGGCGTAGGAACGGCTAATGTGTCACCAGAGGTTATGAGGTATCAACCGTTACTTGAAAAGTACGCACAAAAACATGGGTTAGATGCTTCCTATGTGCCAATTATGATGGCATTAATGATGCAAGAAAGTGGAGGAAGAGGAAACGATCCCATGCAATCCTCTGAGTCTAAATGTGGAAGCGTTGGATGTATTCAGAATCCCGAAGCCTCTATTGACCAAGGAGTAAAACATTTTAAAGACGTATTAGAAAAAGCCCATTATGATCTAGAGCTATGTCTACAAAGTTATAATTTTGGGCCAGGGTTTATTATCTTCGTGAACAAAAATGGAGGTCATTATACCAAGGAATTAGCCATAAAGTTTTCACAAATTCAATACCAAAAAGTCAAGCATACGGGAAACTATCACTGCCTTCGACCAGAGGCTGTTCCCTATCAGGCGTGCTACGGCGATATAGCCTACAAAGATGCTGTGTTGAAATATTACACTGGAACAATCACAGCTGACGGAAAACCGGCTGCTCCTGCGAGTGGTGGAAGTGGTGGTAAATCGGGTGTAAAAGTGATTGATGCCGGAAAAACGTTAATTGGCAAAACACGCTATGTATTTGGGGGTGGGCGCTCTCAATCTGATATTAATGCAGGACGTTTTGACTGTTCAAGTTTCGTAAGGTGGGCATTCGAACAAGTAGGAATGAATGTCGGTCCGATGTCAGGCGTAACAACCGATACACTCAAAACACAGGGGCAAGCAATCAATCCAAAAGACATGAAGCCTGGAGATGTGGTGTTTTTTGATACCTATAAAATAGACGGCCATGTCGGAATATATGTTGGAAATAATCAGTTCTTAGGCTGCCAAGGAAAAACAGGTGTAGCCATCGCAAGTATGGCAAAAGGAACGTATTTTGGTGAACGATTCAATGGAAGAGTAAAACGATTTTAAAAGGAGAAAAGGCGATGAAAAATAAAGCAGCACTACTATTTGGAGCGCTTGCCGTTGTGGTGGCAGGCGTGACCATTTTCAATATCTACCTTAACCACAATATCTCCAACACAACAGCTTCGAAACAAATTCAAGTCACAAATGACAGCTTACAAGAAGAAAATAAAGAGTTAAAAAAACAACTAAGTGAAGTTCGCCCTTCTGCCCAAGAACAACAAAAACGAGATTACTTGAATACGGTTCATCAATTCATCGATGTGTCTTATCATCGTGAAAAAGAAGGATTTGAGGAACGAAAGAAGGTTGCAAAATCCATCATGGACAAAGAGCTTTATGAGCAATTTTATCCTTCTGAAAAATTCGTATATGGAGATAGTTACACTTCAGTTCCAAACGATGTACAGCTTTATGTACAACAATACGATGGAGGGCAAGAAGAGGTCGAAGTCATTGCTGAATTTACGAATCATCTTGTCATAAAAGATGAGAATGTCGACGATCAAACGCATGACATTATTAAAGTTTCTCTACGGAAAGAAGAGAATAAATGGGTGGTTTATAGTATTGAAGAATTGAAAACAGAAATCATGAAATGAGGTGGTATAAGTGGCATTTAAAAAGCAATTGGAAGATTATCGATTTAATTTAAATCGTAATCGGTCATGGAAGTATACAGCGATGTTGATCTTTTTCTTTATCGGTTTTTTATCCTTACTGACATCGAAATTTTATTTAAAAACAGAAGATCCTTTGTATCATACGAATACCTATGAGGCGGTTTCTTCTAACATAACAGGAACCGTCACGATTGAAAATCGTGTGTATCATCCGGCTAATGCCTCACTGGATATGGTCATCAAAATGGATCAAACAGATGAAGAAGAAGTAAGCTTTGTGGCACAAGAAAAAGCGAACCCAAACATCAAATTACCTGTTCATTTATTGTATGAAGATGATGGCTATTATGTCGTAAGAATCAGCGATTTGTCTCCAAATTGGGAAGCACTTGCCTTTGATCTGTATCAAGAAAATGAAGAAAAAGAAACAGTAAACTTTGATGACGTAACGAGTGATTCAGAAACAGATTCAACAGAGGAAATAGATGCTCATGCGTTAATTACGACACTCTATTCTGACCAACGAAAAACAAAAAGTGAAGAAGGAAAAGGAACAAAAAACAAACAAGAATATGCGCTTTTGGTCAATGATTTAGAGAAGCAGTTTGTCAAAAAGAAAATGAAAAACTATGAAAAAGCAATCACAGTAGAAGCCAAACATAAACGTCAAACGCAACAAGAAATGAGCGAGTTACAACGTGATATGAAGTACCAAGTGAATGAGGAAAAAGCCGATACTGAATCAAAAATTGCGATGAAAAAGGATGCCATTCAGTCGAGTGATGAAAGCATTCAGCTTTATAAAGATGAACAAAAAAGTTTACAAGAAAAGCTCCAAAAGTTGAATGAAAAACAACAAGATTTAGCCATGAAGTGAAAAAAGAGGTGTCGCCACTGACTCGCCAAGGTGTCGCCAGAGAGTCGCCAGACACCGTTTTGGAGTCGCCAGAGAGTCGCCACTTTGAGGGTTTTCGTGATATCACGGTTTTGCTAGGCTTTGCCTAGCCTATCACACCCTGTGATAGCAAAAACCCCTTATGCTCTTCTCTCTGTTTCAGTGGAGAACCACAAATTACAGGAAAGGAACGAATATAGTGGATATAATCATACGAAATGTAAGTGCAACTGCAATAAAAAAGATTGATGAAAAGGCAAAAGAAAAAAAGATTTCTCGTCAGGAATTTTTAAAAGGTCAGCTTGAAACGCTGGCTTTTTTTCATGAACAAACCAATAGAGAATTACAGCTTGAAAATATGCTAGAGAAAGTTCTTCAAATGATGGGTCAGTGCTCAACAACAATGGAAAATATGAATGACATCATGCATGAATTGATGGGAGGAGACGAACCGTTATGATGAAAGAGCGTATGAAATTATCGTTACCACCTGAAGTGAAAAAATATATCCAATCTTATATGAAAGAACATCACTTGTCATTTACAGGTGATGCGATTTCTCGTATCTGTCAGGAGCATGAGGAAACGCAAAAGAGAAAGGATGGTTCAATAAAAAAGATCGTAAAAGATGTTACTCAAAATATAGAGGATCTTTTACAGAGGGAACGACTTCATATTAAAAAAGAGTTGCTATATATGGAGCAAAATATTGAACGATCTACAAGGAACAGTTTAAAAGAAGTTGAGGATTATAGCATAGCAAAACGGGGTGAGCTTTTCGCTTCTTTATTGGAGGGATATGAAAAATGAATCAGTCCTCTGTTACACCAGGAGTCGTGCTTAAAACGAAATTTGTTACGTCTGATAAGAAAGCATTTCAAGAGTATGTGGAGTATGTTGATCGTGACGATGCAAAGAAAGATCAAGAAGCACATGAAAAACTATTTTCTCTTTATCAAGACTATATGAATAACCCTGATAAGACGTCCTCTTTATTTACAGAGCACTCGGATCAGTTAAATGAAGATGAGAAAAAAGAATTGAAAGGTTTATTTGAAATAGCACAAAAAAATAACAGTATCATGTGGCAAGATGTTATTACATTTCATAACCCTTGGCTCCAAGAAAATGGTTTATATGACTCTCATACTCATACAGTGGATGAGAAAAAATTAATGGAGATTACCCGTCAGTCCATGAAGGAAATGCTTAAAAGGGAAAAGCTAGATCAGTCAGCTATTTGGTCAGCTGCTATACACTACAACACGGAAAACATTCATATTCATGTTGCAACAGTAGAACCAAATCCTACACGTGATCGGGGCAAAAGAAAACCCAAAACGTTAGATGCCATGAAATCAAAAGTGGTGAGTCAGATTCTTGAACGTGGGCAGGAACAAAAAGAAATAAATGATTTAATCCGCAAAAACATGGTAGGAAGCAAGAAACAGGATTCCTCTTTTAAATGGAGAAATCGAGAGCTTAAACCACTCTTTTTGCACATCTATAATCATCTTCCAGAAGATAAGAGACAATGGCAATACAGTTATAACACGTTGCAACCTTTAAGATCCTCGATTGATACATTAAGTGCAAAATATATTCAAAAGTATCATACAAAAGAGTTTGAACAGTTCAATAAGAAATTGGATCAAGAGGTAGAGGTGTTAAGGAAGGCATACGGCGAAGGAACGTTTGATAAAAAACGGTATGAACATTATAAGCAAAACAAAACAGATGAATTATATAAGAGAATGGGCAATGCTTTTTTAAGTGAAATGCGGGAGTATGATCGAAAACAAACACATATCAAAAAAGTAATAGCTTCTTCTTCTGGGGCAAAGCAAAAGTCCTATTCGGCTAACCATCTACCTGTACACGTTTCTCTAAAGAAAATGGAACGTGCTTTTAAATCAGAATATGAAAGCTGGAAAAATCAACAACATTATGAGCGTTTGCAAAAAGATATTGAACAAAATCGTGAAGTCGAAAGGGGTTATTAAAAATGGAGAAATACAGACATAAGGTGACAGTGGATGAAGAAACAGAGGCATACATTCAAGAGTATATGAAGGAACATAAACTTCGTTTTGCTTCAGAAGCGATTATTGATATTTGTGAGAAATATAGAAAGATTCAAGAGCAAGAATGGTCATTGAAATATATTTCTGAAGTCGTCAGCAATAGTTTACATGATGTTATAAAAGAAGAACTAAAAAGGATTCGTCTTGGCACAAACAGTGCGGATAAAAACACACAAATTTTAATTGAGTATATGAATGGGTTATTTGCTCATCATGGATTTAAAGGACTTATGACTACGAGTATGAGGGAAATGGATAGTACACGAATTGCGCGAGAAGTTGTAGAAAATCGTATTGCTCATCAACGTCAAAAGAAGGTTGATGCAGAAGAATCAAGAGGGAAACAACCATCTTCATGATGGTTTCATATAAATATAGATTTAAAATTTAAAGGAGGAATCATTCATGTTGTTTAACAAAGATTTAGTGCTAGCTTCGATTAAAGCTGTGGGAGAGGATCACGCCATTGTACAGTATCAAGACAAAGAAGTAGAGGTGAATTTAAGTCCAGAAGAAGCGAAGGAGTTTCACCAATATGTGGTGCATCAAGAGAATATGTTGGTGCCAATGAATATCAAAACACAGAAGCTTTTTGTGGATTTAGAAGAACCTTGGTATGAACAAGAATTAGAAGAGCTTAAGGGGATCTCCTATCAAGAAGAGGAGGATGGCAATGAGTAAAACGTATGCGAAAAAATCCGTTGAAGATAAGCGTAAAGAGGTTGAAGAGCTAACGAATGGGATGGAGAAAAAGGTCGAGCAGCACTTTCATTCTGCCGAAGAATTAAAAGACTATTTATCTTTTATGGGTAAGTTTTATCAATACTCCATGTCAAATACAGCTCTTATTCAAGAACAGTTCTTTGGTGCTCAAGCTGTTGGCTCATTTAAGTTTTGGAAAGATAAAGGTTTCTCTGTCAATAAAGGGGAGAAAGGCATTAAAATTCTTGTACCAAATAAAACCGTTCCCAAATTTAAAGATGAAAATGGGAAATTAAAGTCCATTAATAAAGCCACTCCTCAAGAAAAGAAGCTGATTCAAAAGGGAAAAAAAGAAGTCACTCAAGGCCGACTGTATTTTTCAGTCGGTCATGTTTTTGAGATTTCCCAAACGAATGCAAAAGCGAGTGATTTACCTAATATTTTCCCAAATCGTTGGTTGGAAGGAAACGTGGAGGACTACAAGGCGCTTTATAAAGGGATGGAAGCCATTGCCGAAAAGAATGGTATTTCTATTATTCAACCAAAAGAGGAGCTTGGAGCTGCAAAGGGGATCAGTTACACCTTAACAAAAGAAGTTGCGCTAAATCCTCGTAACTCTGAACGTCAAAATGTAAAGACTTTGATACACGAATTGGCTCATGCGAAACTTCACACCAAAGACACACATCTAAGCTATACAGCTGCGGAAAAAGAGTTTCAGGCAGAAATGACAGCTTATACGGTTTCCTCTTATTTTGGAATCGACACCAGTTCCTATTCGTTGGATTACTTATCGCACTGGACAAAAGGAAAGACCTTTGAAGATAAAACAAAGCTACTAAAAGAAGTACATGAAACGTCCGTTGGTTTTATTGAAACAATTGAAGAGACGTTGGTAAAAGAACGAGAAAAAAATCAGTCACCAGAAAAAAACGATGAAAAGCAACAGCAAGCAGATACTCTTTCTTCTGAAAATGTACAAGAGAAAATGAAAGAAGGATATGAAGATTATAAACAAAAACAGCAACAGGAATCGGCACAAAATGTAGATAGCATATTAGATCGTGTCACGGCTGAAGAAAAGTATTATTCAACCAAAACACAAGCGATTAAAAATGGATGGATGACAAAGGAAGAAGTCGTGAAACTTGAGCATCAGATTGATTCAACTATGACTAAAAACGAGAAGGGGATCATCAATGGTCAAGTTCAAGAACAATCTCTTACTTTTCAAGAGCGTGTTGAAGTGGGTAATCACATGCAATTCCAAAAACGTACAGGCACCGTCAAAAAGAAAAAAGACGAACAGGAACTCGAAAGGTAAGGGAGCGTAAAAAGCTCTCTTTTTTATTGTCCAAATACTATCTAAATGGAGGAAGAATGATGAAAAAAATTACGTCTCTTTCAAATGACCAATTTAAAACGCTTATTTCCGATAAACGAGAATTAAAGAAGTTTATGAAACACCCACAAAATGAAAAAATCGAGGCAGGTTGGGCAAATATCAGTGGTGAACAGCTGCAAGAGATTCCTTCTGGTGCTGTTTACTTAACACAATCAGCTATAGGAGAAGAAAAGCCGCAGGTTTTGTTTGTTTCCACCGATGAAAGAGGACAAAAACAAGCCTATGAAAGTGAAGCAACACTTGATTTTTTAAAGAGTCATGATGTGAATCCTGTTTTAGAGAAAGATCGAGAAACACAGCTCAAAACAAGCTACATTACGTTTTTACAGGCTCATGACAAAGAGAAACCTCAAGATATTGATAGCATGTTAGCCCGTGTGAATGCAGAAAACGATTATGTCATGTTGAAATCAAGTGCTTTAAAGGAAAATCAGTTCACCCATGACCAATTAAAGGGCATGGAGAACGAGCTTTCTCATCATTTCCAAGCACGAAAACAAGCACAAGAGAAGGACCGATATCAAGAAGGTTACAAACAAGAAGTATTAGAAGCTTTGCAGCAGCCTAGTGACGAAGAACAGTATAAGCAGCTGTTTAAACAAAGCTTGTTATCCCAATTAGGCATATCAGATGAAAAAGATTCTTCTAAAGAAGCGAAAAAGGAAGCTGAAGCAGAAAAAGCTCCTGTCGAAAAACAGCTTAAGCAAGAAACACCTCAAGAGAAAGAGCAGCGTTTGGCCAAAATGAAGGAGTTTGAACAAAAGCATTCCTTTGATAAGGTGTACAAATTAAAAAAAGAAGTGCTACAGGAATTAAAAGAGCTCAATTTGACTGATTCTCAACGTGAGAAATTAACCAAGCTTGAAAAGGCTTTAGACACGGAGAAAAAGGATCACGACAAGCAGAAAAAAGAAGAGAAATCACAGAATGGATTTACAAAGTTTTTTGCACGGAACAATGGAGCAAATTCTTCAAAAAAACGGAAAGAAACGCATGAAATAGAACGCTAAAAATGGCAAAAGATTGGAAAAGAACGAGGGGGGCTGAAAAGCTCTCTTTTTTCATATGGTGAAGTGAGGGAGGGATTTAGATGGGAGAACGAAAACACGTCAAGGAGGGGGAGGTTATGAAAGCGCGAGATGTTGATTTGTTGTCGTATCTGGAAGCCAAAGGCGAAACTTTTGTAAAAGAAGGCAAGTATTACCGTCATACCGAACATGATAGTTTACTCATCAAAGGGAACATGTACGCTTGGAATAGCCGAAATGAAAAAGGATACGGAGCGATCAGTTTCGCTCAAATGTATTATGGGATGTCGTTCCCACAAGCTGTATTAGATATCAACAAAGGCGATTATAAAGAGATTGCTCAGTCGCATGTGCAATCGTCGGTTTCACCATCAAAAGAGCCTTTTCGCTACCCAAAAGAGTTAGAAGTAAAGGATCAAAGCAAAGTGAAAGACTATCTGATAAAGGAGCGTAAAATTGATCCTCGGTTAGTTCACTGGCTACTTCAAAAGGATTTAATCGCCCAGGATAAACGAAACAATGTTGTGTTTAAATGGCGTGAGCATGGAGGCAAAGGAAAGGTAATTGGGGCAGATCGACAAGGAACAGCTTCGATAAAAAATAAACGAGGTTCTTTTAAACAAGTCTTACCAAACGATAACCCACATACAGGCTTTTCAGTTGATGTGGGTCGCCCAAACAAGATTCATTTCTTTGAAAGCCCAATTGATCTTCTTTCTTATTGGAGTATACAAGAGAATAGTTTGCAGAATACACGCCTTATTAGTATGAATGGCTTAAAACCTAAAACAGTTGCTCAATCTTATATCGAAGCTCGAAGAGAAGGCTTAAGCATTAAAGAAATGGTTTTAGCTGTCGATAATGACCAAGGAGGAAAAGAATTTATTGACAAAATGAACCAAATCGTTAATGCTGATTTAATAAGAGCAGATATTCCAAAGGGAGCGAAAGATTGGAACGAAGAGTTAAAGAAGAATGGAAAAAGCATTCAACCTGTAGCATCACGTCTCCGAAATAAACAAACAGAACAGGAGCTTTCAATGAATGGATAATGTGTTTCAAAGTGTGTTTTATCTTTTTCTTATCATCATTTTATTTAAGCTTTCTCAATTTGCTTACCGTGTCATTCGTGAACGGAAGTATATGAAAGAGCTAGCTCAATCAGGCATGCCCTATATTGATAAAATGGATGGTTATCAATTTGAAATCTATGTGCGCCCATAAGGGCTTCTGGGGAATCTGCTATAGCAAGCAGTAGGTATAGATATCTTAATAAACCTATCATCAAT
>NZ_JBHZOT010000015.1:0-67245 GCF_042787735.1 Priestia sp. YIM B13490 | reverse complement strand
TAAGCTCTTTAGCGCCAATGGTAGTTGGGACTTTGTCCCTGTGAGAGTAGGACGTTGCCAGGCAATGAATAAGACCCCTTTTTATGCTCTTATAAAAGAGTCTAGGGGTTTTTTATTTGGCTCATTTATAAAAATCTTTTATACAATGAATATTGTGTATAATACACGGAGGATTAGCTCAGCTGGGAGAGCACCTGCCTTACAAGCAGGGGGTCGGCGGTTCGATCCCGTCATCCTCCACCACCGTGCCGGTGTAGCTCAACTGGTAGAGCAACTGACTTGTAATCAGTAGGTTGGGGGTTCAAGTCCTCTTGCCGGCACCATTTATATCGGAGGGGTAGCGAAGTGGCTAAACGCGGCGGACTGTAAATCCGCTCCTTCGGGTTCGGCAGTTCGAATCTGCCCCCCTCCACCATCTTTATTGGGCTATCGCCAAGCGGTAAGGCAACGGATTTTGATTCCGTCATGCGTTGGTTCGAATCCAGCTAGCCCAGCCATAGAGAGCCATTAGCTCAGTTGGTAGAGCATCTGACTTTTAATCAGAGGGTCGAAGGTTCGAGTCCTTCATGGCTCACCAGTTATATTTACACGCGGGTGTGGCGGAATTGGCAGACGCGCTAGACTTAGGATCTAGTGTCTTATGACGTGGGGGTTCAAGTCCCTTCACCCGCATCTTTCATTAATTTCATATATGTGCGGAAGTAGTTCAGTGGTAGAACACCACCTTGCCAAGGTGGGGGTCGCGAGTTCGAACCTCGTCTTCCGCTCCATATATATTGGCGGCATAGCCAAGTGGTAAGGCCAAGGTCTGCAAAACCTTTATCACCGGTTCAAATCCGGTTGCCGCCTCCACCACGTATAAGTCCTGCCGGGGTGGTGGAATTGGCAGACACACAGGACTTAAAATCCTGCGGTAGGTGACTACCGTGCCGGTTCAAGTCCGGCCCTCGGCACCATTTTAATAAGCGCCCGTAGCTCAATTGGATAGAGCGTTTGACTACGGATCAAAAGGTTAGGGGTTCGACTCCTCTCGGGCGCGCCATAAACGGGAAGTAGCTCAGCTTGGTAGAGCACTTGGTTTGGGACCAAGGGGTCGCAGGTTCGAATCCTGTCTTCCCGACCACGAGTACCAGTATCAGTACCATGATGGGGCCTTAGCTCAGCTGGGAGAGCGCCTGCCTTGCACGCAGGAGGTCAGCGGTTCGATCCCGCTAGGCTCCACCATACAGTATACGGAGGAATACCCAAGTCCGGCTGAAGGGATCGGTCTTGAAAACCGACAGGGGTGTTAAAGCCCGCGGGGGTTCGAATCCCTCTTCCTCCGCCATTTTCTATTTCGGTCCCGTGGTGTAGCGGTTAACATGCCTGCCTGTCACGCAGGAGATCGCGGGTTCGATTCCCGTCGGGACCGCCATTTTAAGAAAATATGCGGGTGTAGTTTAATGGTAAAACCTCAGCCTTCCAAGCTGATGTCGTGAGTTCGATTCTCATCACCCGCTCCAAGTAAAGGGCCTATAGCTCAGCTGGTTAGAGCGCACGCCTGATAAGCGTGAGGTCGGTGGTTCGAGTCCACTTAGGCCCACCAGTATAATAAACAGTTAAGTTAAACTTAAAAAATAATCATGGCCCGTTGGTCAAGCGGTTAAGACACCGCCCTTTCACGGCGGTAACACGGGTTCGAATCCCGTACGGGTCATCAAAAGAGCAGTTTGCATTTGCAAACTGCTCTTTTATTTTTGGTAGATAAATGATGGGTTTTTATATGGTGAAAAGAGAAACAAGCTGTTGCAGTTTCTGCCGTAGGCTTAGCTATGATAGCCACGCCATCAACGGTACCGAATTTAGGAAGTTCCACGGTTGTGGTGTAAAAAACATTCGCTAGAAAAATAAAACGTTAGGTTCCCTTGAATTACTAGCTTATGAAGCTAACCCAAACAGTTGATGGATGAATTCTTTTCTACTTTGGGCAGACTTCACCTCTTGGTGAACTTGCTTCTTTTTCAGCATATGCATGACTTCTATGCCACTCAGTATGTAAGTGGCTGTATGAAATGATTTCAACCCTAACATCGAACGAACACGATTCTTAATAAAACGGTGATCTTGTTCCACGATGTTATTTAGATATTTTATCCGCCTTATGTAGATGCTTACGGGCATCTTTTTCTCTTTCTTCAACTCTTCGGTAGCCACGGGATAGGCTGAATTCTTATCGACTGTTATGACACGGGGCGTTGAAACATGAAAAGAAAGACCGCAAAGCTTTCTTGAAAAAGGGTTTTGCAGCTTTATGATCTCTTGTTTTCCTTAAATAAAAATCAATCGTATTTCCTTTTGAATTAACGGCCCGATATAGGTACATCCATTAACCTTTTACCTTAATATACGTTTCATCTACTCTCCAGGAATCATTGATTAGCTTAAGGCGACACGGTACCCGTTCATCTAGTTCAGACCATACTGATGAATCCAACGCATAATCGTTGTATGAGAAATCGATAATCCGCGTTCTTCAATCATTTCCACTATATCACGAAAACTGAGGTTGTACCGTAGGTACCATCTCACAGTTAATAAAATAATATCAGGCTGATAATGTTTCCATTTGAATAGATTTTGCTTTTTCATACTAATCGCATCCCCTTTTTTAGAATCCTAGTATCAGTATGTTCAAGTTTGGGAGGTTACTTGCATATGTTTTTTAATTTTCGCACCAGAACCCTAAATACCGTTTTTAATGCTATTCAACAAGCTATCCATAGTCAAGAACATGCACAACAAAGACAGCAAATAACAAGATTAAGAAGTACAACGATAAACAGATCAAACAAGTAAGGACCAGGCCTTAGCTGTTAACAAGAAATTGTGTAAATAAAAAAGGCTTGTTCAAATGTATGAGCAAGCCTTTTACTTGTAAATTAGCTAAAGTTAATAATTCGAATGACTATTATGTCCACAATTACATTTATGATTTTGGTGATGATGATTATTTCTATCCTTGCAACTACAATTGTTATTACCTTGATTATAAGAGTTATGATCGTTATTGTGGTGGTGGTGATTATTTCTACCACAAGAGCAACCACCATAATTGTTGTTATAGTTCGAATAACCACATCTACAACGACGTCTACAACCACAACCAAAGAAATTCCAACAACACATATATTTCCCCTCTCTTTAGCATGGATACAATATTTTATGTTTTCTATTTTATTTAGCTTGTACTATTGTCACCTATGAAAAAAAGCTTCTGAATTAAATATCTAGAAGCTTTTTTAGTAATTAATTTTAAAATTGAAAGTGAACAAAAAGAATATTTTTATACTCATTATTTAATAAAATTTAAGTGTTTGAAGTATTATCTATTTGCCCTTGATCACTTACATCTGGATCAAAATTATTATTCAACATGTGAGACACTGAAGGCGATGTATTACCAAAAGAAAAACAGGCTCCTACTGATTTCGAATTAGCTGTATGGCTATTTTGAACGTTGTTACCTATATCTAAATTTGCATTTTCTGTAACTCCATTAGCATTAAAGTTTTGAACATTAATATTACATGGCATAAAAAGTATGCTCCTTTATTCTTAAAGTTGCCCCGATATTGGCATAGAAGGGTTCGCAATTTGATCTTGGTCACTAATATCTGGATCAAAGTTTCCGTTAGCCATCCAAGACGTAGAAGGAGAGAAATTACCCATAGAAATACAAGCTCCTACCCATTTTGAATTCGCTGTATGACTATTGTGTACTGTATGACCAAAATCTAGATTTCCGTTTTGAGTAATCCCATTAGTCAATACATTACCAACAATAATAGAATAAGGCATAAACCTACTCCTTTCTCTTTTGAACACTTATTGTAATTTATGCTTTCATTCTTCATTAGGTAACTTGCCTAACACAAATAAAATAAATATTAGGCTAGAGCATTATGGAATTGATTTTTCCTAATTTTAATAAAACTTATTTGCCTTAAGGCAGGTTTAATCAACTTAAGTTGATTATAAGCTATGTAAATAAAATACTTCCTCTTCTTTATTTATAGTTAAAATCTTATAAAAAGCTCCTTTGTAAAAATCAAGGAGCTTTTCTGTTTATATAAAATTAGAGCCCGTCCAAAATATTAGCAATAACGTCTTCTTACTAGACGAACACTGATACCTTCTAAACTAGTAGCATTTCTAACTCCAGAATTGTCTTCCCATATTAAAAAGCCACCTTCTACTCGAATAAACGTACCGTTTCCATCAAGTTGTCTTCCAGCAGAAAAAACTTGGATTTCATCCCCTCTTCGAAAACCATCTAATCTAGAACGAGATGTACGACGGTCTCCACTACGACGTCCTGGCATAACCTCACCTCCAAATAACCTTATAGTACATGCTATGAAGGAAATGAAATTTGGTATAAGTAAAGTGCTTATTAAAAACAAAAAATATCTCTGTAAAGTAAAGGACTAGTTATACTTGTCCATGCATTTTTAGAAAGTCGGCATATTATACAATGTGCATATTAATAGCCTCCAAATCTTGTTGATATGAACGGCAAAAACCTCCTGATTTTGGCGAAAGTCAGGAGGTTTTAAATTAGTAAGGGATGCATCCAAAAACAAAGGGTACTCACAGAAGTATTGGAGTGCATTGACTACATCCTATGCATCAATAATCTTTTAGTAACTTGCCTATTAAAAAGATTTGAAGATAAATTACTTTATGTAAAAGCCTCTCAAGTGAAAGGCTTTTGTTGTATTAGCAGTAGCCTCCGTAGCCGCCACCAAAACCACTACATCCAATAATGACAAGAAGAATAAATAGGACAATTAGAAGAGCAAAACCTCCACCAAATCCATATCCACCACAATTAGACATACTATCACTCCTTTTATAAGGTTTGAGTAAAACTAAAGGAGTAGGGAAACAATTTATATGGGCTAACGCATTATATGTAACAGACAATACTTGTGAGCATGTTTATTTCTACATTACTATCGATTCATTATTGCCTAATAAAAAAAGCTAGCACAAAGCTAACTTTTTAGGATAAAAATGATTTTTAATCATTAGCAACGACCAAAACCTCCGCCAAAGCAAGAAGCACCAATAATGATTAATAAAATGAAAAGTACAATGATTAAGGCAAAGCCACCACCACAGCCGCCTCCACCATAGCCGTAACCGCCGCCATAACCACAGCCACCGTAACCTCCAAAGAAGCCCATATTTCCACCCCCTATATGCTTAATACTTTTAAGATATGTATAAAAAATGAAAATGCTCGCCCATACTCTGCACTGATAGAAATAGCAGGATTTTTGTAGATATATATATAAACCCTTTAGATTACTTTACATAGAATGAATGAACCATCCCACTGAATCCCAGTAGATAAGTTACCCTCCCTAACGGATTTGCAGATGTTAAAAAACAGAGAAACTCCCTGCCGCCTGGGAGTTTCTCTGTTTTTTAGATATATATGTTCAGCTAATATAATGGATTTTATTGGAATCCATTGTCTGGAAAGGGTTTGAATATTATTAGAGAAGGCTCTAGGAATGCCACTTCGATAAGCCATCTCGCTTTAAAAGAAAAAACAATCTGTATTAGAAGCAGATTGTTTTTTCTTTTTTTGACTCTGTAAATTATGAAGGTGAAAAATAAAGTTAAAAGTATTCTATCTGTGAGACGAAAATTACTCGATATACATCATATACTTTTATTTTTCCTTAAGTAACTTGCCTCTTGAGAATAAAATTGTATTTTTTGAGCAAACTACACAAGATGTTGCCAAACATTGACACATACAATCGTAGGCAACCTATTTTTATTATAAATTACCAGCTATATTTTGACTGAATATACTACCATTCTTATTATTAGTTGAGTTTTTCTCATTTGTAATATTTAAAAAGTTGCCTACATTACCTGATCCAGCTCCGACTTTTGTCATATCAGTAGCTTTAGGTGAAATTTTAAAGCAATCACCAAACTCAACGGTTGGTGCTGTGCCGAATAAACTATTAATATTAACTGCGCCTACGACAGATGGCATTTGTATTCCTCCCTATACTGCAAATATAAATTAAATGCGTAGAGATGTTAGTAGCTCAAACATGAAATAATAGTCCTCAAATAATCCCTTTTAATCACTTATAGTTAATAATAACCTCTTAAACTAAAAGGTACGAGGGGTCCAGAAATAGGAGCTTCTCCTGCACCATAATACTTTGGTGCTTTAGCTGGACTACCCAATGGATAATTCCCCCACCAACTATTAATTTCCCCATTAGAATCGAGTACAAAGCCAGTAGGTCGTTGGAAAGAAGGGACAAAATAAGGATAGAAAGTGTAATGAAAGGGAGTGTAGAAGGATGAATAAAACACATAATCACCTACTTTTTGTCAGAGAAAGATATGGTCTAATGAGTAGCCTATATTCTATATATAGAGCAAATTTATATAAATCTGCAAAAACATCATTTTACTAGAAAGACGGGTGACCCTATAAAGTCTTGATGTTAAAAGCTAATCGATAATACTTACACTTTATTCACCAAATCATCTTTAAGTTAATTGTCCATTATGAATAATTTTTTATCATTTGAGCAAACTACTCAAGAACAGATATGTTCACCGGTAAATACCTTTTATGTTATGTATTCAAATGCAGAAAAACCAACCTTTAGGATTCAGAGGTTGGTTTTTCGTTTTTTTAAGCTGTATATCCTATACATCTTTAGTTAACATAATGTCTCTTTTCGGAACACACGACAAAAAGAACCCCTTGTGGCAGAAGGGGTTTCGCTAAGAGTGTGTTTCTGTCTTATACAGCTTGTTATACATCCTTGGTGTGACAAGGTTTCGCTTAGGGATGTAAGTCAGAAAAAATGCATAAAAAGCGTACCTTTTATTTGTATGCTTGTACGGTGAAATATAGTATTTATGGAAGGAATATGTTATTATATTTTTGCACATGCATTTTAATAGTGAAAAGCCACCTGTCCTGCAAATACTGGGTGGCTTTTTATTTTGCTAACAATAACAAATACTTTAACAGCTTGAAATTTATTTATAAATATGGTGTGGAATAGTATCCTATTTTTTACATTGTAATGGTTGAATAAGGTATTTAATATTCTTTGGCACTACTAGATTCCTGAAAGCTTTGTTTATTAACTTGTTTCTTTATAGTAAGAACAGGTTAGTTTCACTTTGTAAATATATAGAATTACATAGGGGATAAGAGAATCTACTCTCTGAGAGTAGGTTCTCTTTTGTTTGTATATCGTTCGTAAAGGTATACTTTTACGAACTTTTCTTTTATATAAGAAATCTATTATTTTTATCGTTCGTTTAAGTGTGAAAATTAATTACGAACGTTCTTTGGAATTCATACACTTTTACGAACGTTTTTGGTAAAATAAAATAAAGAGAATCACAAAAGGAGTATAAAAATGGAAAATAGAAGGTTTGGATACATACGTGTAAGCAGCCGAGATCAAAATGAAGGTCGTCAACTTCAATCGATGCAGGAAGTTGGCATTTCTTCTCGCGATATTTTTATTGATAAACAAAGTGGAAAAAACTTCAATCGAGAACAGTATCAATTATTAAAACGAATGATTCGTAAAGGGGATATCCTTTATATTCATTCGTTAGATCGTTTCGGTCGTAATAAAGAAGAAATTCTTCAGGAATGGAATGCCATCACAAAAGAGATTGAGGCAGACATTGTAGTTTTAGATATGCCATTGTTAGATACAACTCAGTATAAGGACAGTCTGGGAACATTTATTGCGGATTTGGTCCTGCAAATTCTGTCTTGGATGGCTCAAGAAGAACGAGATCGTATTCGCAAGCGTCAACGTGAGGGAATTGATACTGCGTTAACTAAGGGTATATCTTTTGGCCGACCCAAAGCTCAAGTTAGCGAAGAATTCATTGGAGCTTATAATCGATGGAAAGAAAAAGAAATTACAGCCGTACAGGCAATGAAGGAAGCGAATGTGAAAAAGACAACGTTTTATAAATTAGTAAAACAGTACGAAAATAAGATAAATATGGAGACTATTTAAATTAAGAAGAAACTAGTCAAAATAATGCATATTTAAGCATCAGATTCTTAAGTGAAAAATATTATGTTTTATAGAAAAGATTTAGGCAATAATTATTCGGTGAAAAATTTACTTACTTTCGTTGTCGAGAGCTAGTTAGCATTACTCTTTTTGTCAGGTTGTTTTTGATTACATATTATTCTAGGTGCTATTTTATCTATCAATCTCGTATTAAAACAATGAAAAAAGGAAATACTGTTTATAAAGTAGATATGATAAAGGAGTTAATAGTTTATGGAAAATAATATGTCCAACGAAATCAGTCAAGTTGAAACAAGTATATCTGATGAAATGTTAGCTGAACTGTTCCTGAGTCAAGTAATGAAGGATTTCAAAAAAGGTAAAATCCTTGAAGAAATTGATCAGTCTTTAAGGAATAAGGACAAAGAAGCTTTTTTACGTTTAACGAATAAACTTAAATCTGCATCTTAATAAAAGGGTATAAATAGGATTTCATCATTTAGAGTAATAAACAAATAAACCGAATTGAAATTTTTTATGTGAAGTTAAGTGAGGGGTTAATCATCAGTTATTATGGTTTAGCCTCAATGTAGGGAGGGTACTTAGCCAGGGGATATCTTCCTTTTACGATTAGTAAGTAAGCAAATATACAGAAGATACTAATTACTCCTATTACTAAAATAAAGCGAAGAAACTTCTTCATTTTTTTATGTCTTTGGAACTCGTTAAAATTAATAATATTACTCATAAAAATCCTCCTGGTCTTATTTTTTAGAAATAAATTATAAAAAGAAGATGAAACACCTTATTTAAAACTTACTGGATAGTTTTATCTTCCAATATAGCACAAATTTATTTTAACTAAACATGTAAATTTAAATTATGTATAATTTTCATTAGTGCCTCCATATATACTAAGAATATTACGTTATGAGGAAAAGGATTTAATTAGTTTTTAGAATCAAAATTATGTAAATATGGAATAAATATAGCATTTCCATATTTATGAGAGCCTGCTTTTTTAAGGACCTAAGAATAGATAATTGCGTAAGGCGCCATTATCTACTCTCAAAGTTTAATTTTCTTTATCTCACAGTTATTGAACAAGAGTTTTTGTAGTTTGCAAAGTAGCTATATTATTTTGAACTGTCAAATTCAATTCATAATAACCCCGCTCATTGGATACACACGCGTAATCCCCTGAACATCCTGTTACAAAAAATGGGTTATTAGGGAAATTAGGGTGGATACTAACTGAGTTGGTAAAAAATTTATGTGCATGATGAGTGAAAATCGCTAAAATTTTATTCCTCACATTAGAAGGTATTGCATTAAAAAACATGTTTGTTTCCATTTGAGTTATAACATGATTACCATGTATTTCATTAGTTATCCCTGGCACTCTCAAAGGCCAATGGAAATCAATAATATAGTAATAATTAGGATCTAAACTGCTTAATAAGTTTAAACTATCCTGGCTAAATACCCCTCCACGCCCGTTGTCTAGCCAAACATGCCGCACTAGTCCTTGTGTTCCAGGAATACTTCTATACCCGCTTAAATAACGATTGATATATTGTCGAAATAGAATCCTACTGTTATTTCTATTAGTAGCTTCCCAATTTCCTATAGATGATCTAAAAGGAATTGATCCTAAAACGCTATTTAAAATATTGGTGAATTGTTGATAATATGTTTCAGCTACTTGTGACGAAGAAGCACCCAAAGCGTGTACATCATCTCCACCGAAAATAATATATCTTTTGTTACCATTGTTAACTACTCTCTGCAAGAGAGTATTAAACATACTTTGACTATTTAAAAAACCTACATGGCTATCACCCACAACAGCCAAATTGATAGTAGTTGCCAACGGAAGCCCTGGTTGAGGTTGAAAGTAATTATTTTCTTTTTTCCTTTTATTACTCTTAATTATTTTTATCACCCTTTCTATATATCTTTCTCGATATACTATTCAATAAATAAAGGGATGCTTGTACACTACTAAAAAATGTTGTTTTATCATTTTCTTTCTGCTTTGAAGGGTTAAAACTTATAAGACTTTAAAGTGAAAATATTACCTAACAGATGACTTTATAGATAAGAAGGCTTGTTCATATCTATGAACAAGCCTTCTTATCTATAAAATTTACATTTTGAAGAGCCATAGTCGTTATAATCAGAATGATGATTCTTATTATTGCCAAGGCCATGATTTCTGCCATAGTTATGTCCATTATTAGAGTTGTCACCATAATTACCATAACTAACACAGTGACAGCTGCCAGAATTGTTATTATAGTTCTCACAACAACTTCTACGACGACATCTATAACCGCAACCAAAGAAATTCCAACAACACATATTTTCTCCTCTTTTGATTGCCTTAGGGCCTTGTAGGTCAAGTTAAATTGACTCTATTTTTAAAAACTAATAGCCCGTCCAAAATATCAGTAATAACGTCTTCTTACTCTACGGACACTGATGCCTTCTAAGCTAGTAGCATTTCTAACTCCAGAATTATCTTCCCACACTAAAAAGCCACCTTCTACTCGAATAAACGTACCGTTTCCATCAAGTTGTCTTCCAGCAGAAAAAACTTGAATTTCATCTCCTCTTCGAAAACCATCTAATCTAGAACGAGATGTACGACGGTCTCCACTACGACGTCCTGGCATAACTTCACCTCCCAATATCCCTATAATATATGCTATGAAGAGAATAAAATTTGGTATAAGCAAAATGCTTACTAGGGAAAAAATATTTTGACAAAGTGAAAATTGATTATACTTGTTCATGCCAATTTTTCGCTTTCACATACTATGCAATATGTATATCAATAACCTCCAAATCTCTTGATATGAACGGCAAAAAACACCTGATTTTGATGGCAATCAGGTGTTTTTTTAATTAGTAAGGAATACATCCTAAAACAAAGGGTTCTCATATAATGAAACAATGGAGTGCGTTGACTACATCATATGCATTCATATTAGTTTAGAAACTTGCCTATCATAAAAGTATTTAAAATATCGTATGTAAAAGCCCTTCAATTGAAAGGTTTCTTATTGAATTAGCAGTAACCTCCATAGCGACCACTAAAACAACTACATCCAATAATGACAAGAAGAATAAATAAGACAATTAGAGGAACAAAGCCTCCACCAAGTCCACATCCACCATAACTAGACATACTATCACTCCTTTTTATAAAATTTGAGTAAAGGAGTAGGAATACAATTTATATGGGCTAACGCATTACATGTATCTGTAAATATTTGTGAGCATATTTACTTTTAGAATTCATTTTAAAAAGATTGCTGCTATTTAGCATTAGTTTCTTTCATATTATAAATATAAAATTTTATAATACTATGAGTACATAATTAACAAATAAAAAAAGCTAGCATAAAGCTAACTTTTTAATTGGGAAATAAAGATAAATAATAATTAAAAGGAAGACGATCTTTAATTATTAGCAACCACCGGCAAAGCCGCCAAAACAAGAAGCACCGATAATGATTAATAAAATAAACAATACGATGATCAAAGCGAAACCACTGCCAAAACCACAGCCGCCTCCACCATAACCATATCCGCCATAGCCGCAACCGCCACCATAACCTCCAAAGAACATACTTTCACCCCCCCATATGCTTAATACTTTTAGAATATGTATAGAAAATCAAAATGCTCCGTGTAATCCTTAAGCGTTGAACTAACAGGGGTAACGATATGTAATCAGCAAATTTAATTTTATAGAAATATATATAAACCCTTTAGATTAGTTTACATAGAATGAAAGCACCATACCCTTTAATTTCAGCAGATTAGTTCACCTCCCTGACGGATTTGCAGTTGTTAAAAGACAGAAAAACTCCCTGATGCCCGAGAGTTTTTTTGTCTTTTAGAATATATATCATATGTATGTTTAATTAATATAATGGATTTTATTGGAACTCATTATTTAAAAAGGTTTTGAATATTATTAGAGAAGGCTCTTGGAATGCCACTTCAATAAAGCCATCTCTAATTCAAAAGAAAAAACAATCTGTCTTCCAATACAGATTGTTTTTTCTTTTTTTGACTTTGTAAATTATGAAGGTGAAAAATAAAGTTAAAAGGATTCTGAGTGTGAGACGAAATTTATTTGAACTGCATAATATTCTTTTATTTCCCTTTAGGTGACTTGTCTATTGAAAATAAAAATTTTTGTTTGAGCAAACTACACAAGATATTGACAAACTTGACACACAAAATTAAATTCCGCTACAGAAAAAAACTGCCTCTTTTGACTGGGAATATATAGTTTTTTTCATTTTTTGGATGACTATGAATATACAGCCTTAGTTAATATACAACCTGTTACCGGAACAAAAAAGTCATTAGAGACTAAGAACTTTAATGGTTTTTTATATAGGAAGGCATGTCTAAATGTCATTATTACGAAGACTCACCTTATAGAAATACTAAATCTTATCAGCCTTTAAACAATTGAACCCAATAAGCTTTGTATCGATTAGATTCTAGGCCAAGAACATAACCAATTCCAGTGTACTTATAATTTGCATTTAACATACTAGCATAATGGCTAGGACTATTTTTCCAACCTTCAAAAGCTGCTTGAGGAGTTATATAACCAGCTGCAATATTTTCAGCAGCATATTGATACGAACCACCAAAATTTTTTAACATTTCAAAAGGTGTACCATATTGAGGACTATAATGTGAAAAATAGTTATTATCTCTCATGTCAACAGCCTTCAAATTTGCAACTTTGCTCAAATTTAAATTAATCATAAGAGGCGCAATATCAGATCTTTTTCTTTCTTCGTTTACTAAAGCCACAACTTGTTCTTGAAAACTTTGATGTGGAAACGAAAAGTCTGCACTATTACTCACTTTTGATAGTCTAGATTTCTTTGATTGATACTCTGTTACACTATTTGCTTTTCTTTTACTTCTAGATGACCTTGATTTCATAAGTTTCATTCCATCCCTAATTAGTATGAAATATAATATTCTAAATCAATAATATGGTTTGTATGCTTGTCCTAAATTTCTTATTCAAGAATAAAAACGGTTGAAATCAATGAATTAAGCCATTTTACACGTATTAGAACATGTCCAAACTCTTTTCATTTAGCAGCATATTATATAGAATAACGGTATCTAAAAGGAGGTAATTAAGATAGAACAATGGCTTAACCTTATCGGAAATTTTGGCTTTTCTATTGTTGTTACTTTTTATCTTCTACTACGCTTTGAAAAGAAAATAGATCATTTAACAGAAGCTATTAATAAAATAGCCATCATTATTGAAAAAGAACAGGATGAGCAATAAATAATTGGTTTATGAACTTATTTTTTAATTAATTTCTTAGTATGAATACTACCTAATAATTAGAGCAAACTACACAAGATGCGATGAAGCATCCACTCGAAATCCTCGCTACAAATAGAAAAAGCTACTGATTTTTAGTAGCTTTTTCTATTTGTAGGCTGTATATGACATACAACTATAGTTAACATAATGACTCTTCCAGTACACACCAAAAAAAGAACCCTTGTTGCAGAACGATTCCGCCGAGGGTTCTTTTTCCGGAGTATGCAGCTTTTTATACATTCTTGATTTGTCTACGTTCTTCAGAAAGGTGATTAATGAAAAAATGTATAAAAAGTGCACATTATATATATATGCTCGGGATATATAAAATAGCATTTACATATCCCTTATGTTGTATTTTGACTAAAGAAATGTCTATTCAACACTTCAACATAATAAAAAAGCAACCTCTCTCCTACGAAAAGAATGAGGTTGCTTCTTTATTTTAACAGGACTATCTAGATGTATACTCTGCGAACACGTACTCAAAAATCAAACATTATAATATATCTCCTGATTGAAGGGGATATGCTATTGTAAGTAATTTTATTAGCTATATTAGAAAGCTAGACTTTTCAATCGTTACTCATTTAAATGGAAAGTAAGTTAGATAAAATCACAGAATTACGTCTAACTATTATTGGAAAAAGGACAAGCTATAATTTAATTTACTCATCCAATAGCTCATTAAAAAACCTTCTTAGGGAATATAAATCTTATTAAGATATCTACAGATATCTTTTTGCGTTCTATCATCATTTTCATAAATAAAATGGTGCTCTAGACAGCATCTGGTGGGTGGGATGGTGACCTCTGGTTGAGAATGTTTTGGCTTGAATACTTCTGCTTTTCTATACAGATCTTAAACACCTTTTTAAAACTAAAATATATTTAATATATGGTGTCTTCGTGTTAACTCTTTCAACTTTACTAGATGAGAACTTTCATCTAATGTGGATTCATATTTTCTCGGTAATAACTTAATTTAGATTATCTATAATGCAGAGATCTTAAATTATAAATGCTATTTGGTGAGTGAAATATACCTTCAATGATTCCAACATTTGTGGTAAAAAACCCTTAGCTACCTCTTCATAGTGGGTAATTCTCCTTAGTATTTTTTATAGAATAGAAATAAATTTCTATTCTATAAACGATTACCGATTTAAAAAGTGCAGATGCATATGGTTTAGAAAAAGATTTTGTGAAAAATAAAATGGCAAACTATGAAGAAGCCAATCCAAAATTAAAAATTGAGATGAAAAAGGATATGGTGTAATCCAATGATGAGATCCTCCAGATTTATGAAGGTAAATAAAAAACTTACAAGAAAAGCTCCAATAATGGAATGAAAAGTAACAAGATCTAGCCATGAAGTGAAAAAAAGCATGGGGACGCAAAGGGGACATGGCTCCAAAACAGGGGGACATAAAGGGGACATCAGGATTTTAAAAGGGGACGTAAAAGGGACGTACATCAAAAAAAGGGGACGCAAAGGGGCCATTTAGCGACTTTGTTTGATATCACGGTTTTGCTAGGCTTTGCCTAGTCTATCGCACCCTGTGATAGCAAAAAACCCTTATGCTCTTCTCTCTTGTTTAGTGGAGAACTACAATTTACAGAAAAGAAACGAATGTCACGGATAAGTTTTTACGAAGCATTGATCCAGTTCCTATGTGAAAATTAATGAACTAATGAAAGAACATGGGATGTCTCGTCAAAGATTTTTGAAAGAACAATTTAAGTTATTCTCATTTTTTGAAGAGCAAACAGCACGAGAAAAAAGGCTAAAAGGTTTAATCGGTTAGAATGTTCAATTAATGAATCAAGGTTCGAAAACAATGGGGAAGATGAACAACATTTTATGTGAACTGATGGGAGATGTAGAGGGGGAATGGGAATAAGATGATGCATGATAACAACAAATTCTTGGATAGAGTTACTGAAGAGAATTGTTAAAAAAAGTGTGTAATCAATAATTAGATTAAATTAATATCTCTATAAAAAACTCATCAACTACATAATGTATACAGTATGTAGTTAGAAAGATAGCAGGAAGATAAAGCCTCTGTATTGAATGTGTATACAAATTGTATATACGAGGTGATAGGGTTGGGGAAATTAGATAAATACGCTCGTCAATCAAAAACAAAAGAACCAAGTAAGGTTTTGCCTATTCGTTTGCCACAAAGTATATATGAGCAATTTCGACAACTTTGTGATGAGTTAGGGTTATCTATGTCAGAAGCTGGATTCTTACTAATTAGAGAAGAATTAGAAGATAGTCTATACAATAAGACTACAAATGAAGTTGCTGTGACTACAGAGCGAATACAAAAGTCTATACATCCTGAGAGCATTTCATATACAAGAAATAATACAGGTAAACCTTCCTCTTTTTCTACAAGATGGACATCAATTAGTTACGAAGTTGAAAACGAATTGCCATGTCCCCTGTGTCATCAGTGGTATAGTAAAGCCAATTTTTCACGTCATGCAAAAAATCATAATACAACTACTAAAGAACTTTTAGAGAGCAATGAAGAGACAGTTTATACAATGATTAATGAACGAAAACTAACTATGTAAGGAAATATATAAATATTACATGTAACCTCTTAGATAGAAAAGCTTTGTACTTTTGGAGATTCAAGATAATTATGTCTTTACCCAAAAAACAGCTGTTAACTACCACATTTATACACTTTATTTATTGCCTTCCTATGTAACAATATTTCCTAAAAAGTTTATTTTCTCTAACTATTTCCTCACCTAAAAATGGGTAATAGATGATAAATTTTTTATGAAATTTAATATTATTGGACAAGCACACAAACAATTGATAGATAAATGAATAAAATATTGTATAAATAAAAAAAGGAGTGATTATTATAAAAAGCTATCGTCATTATAATAAAAACGATGAAGTATATTATGTAGACCCTTCTTACCCTTATAGAGGTTCATATAGCAAGAAAAATGACAATGAAAAATTCTTTGTTGAAAATCATACAATTGAAGGTTCTGGAACTAATTTAACAGGAAACATCCCATTAACTATCGCGGTTGCTGCTAACGCTATAGATCTAAATGTTTTTGAAGATTTTACTAAAAATCATAACAAAACGCTTCTCCAATTATCAGCTGTAACTACTGGTCTTACAGTGTCAATTTTTGTAAGAGGTTCTAGAATGCCTATCACAGCTACTATACCGGCAGGGTCTACACGAGCTTTTCAAGTTGAAAATTTTGAAAGATTAACTGTCTCTAACCCTTCTGCTACTACTGCTGGAACGCTAAATGTCTTTATTCAAAAAACATTTTGCATTGGTTGTAATAATCAAAATAAAAAACGTAACAAAAATTGTTATTTCTAAATATCAGCCATAATAAAAAACCACATTGGACAAGTTTTTCTTGGTCAATGTGGTTTTTTATTAGCAGTGGGTCCTGAATTTTGTAATTACCAAAAGTACATATACAATAAAAAGTTAGGGGGCATAAAGAAGGGTATTAACTTGAAAGTTAATACCCTTTCTTCCGTTACCTAGTTGTAAACTGTGAATATTAACACTCAAATGGCTTAATTGCTATAACTTTTACTGCATTTACATTTATTCTTATTGTAGTCTTTTTCATAAAAGACAACTTTATCTTTGCCATAATCTTTTTCATGTTTGTCTTTGCATTTATCTTTGCCATAATCTTTTTCATGTTTGTCTTTGCATTTATCTTTGCCATAATCTTTTTCATGTTTGTCTTTGCATTTACCTTTGCCATAATCTTTTTCATGTTTGTCTTTGCATTTATCTTTGCCATAATCTTTTTCATGTTTGTCTTTGCATTTATCTTTGCCATAATCTTTCTCATGTTTGTCTTTGCATTTATCCTTGCCATGGTCTTTTTCATGTTTACTTTTATTTTTGCGAAGGTCAAACATCGCTTTTAAACAGTGTTTACTTTCATCATTTTGATCATAATAAAATTTAGTCAAGTGAATTCCCTACCTTTATTTAAAATTGGTGTTTCTATATATTCTATTTTTGAATAGAAAAATTGCTTGTACATTCGGAAAAAAGTGGCTTTTAAACTATTTTTAACTTAATCGTTAAAAATGATAGAGGAAGAACTGAGTAGAAATTAGTAAACAAAAGAGAATTTACGAGCTTAAAGTTAGGAAAAGATGAAGGGTAAAATTAAGAAGTTATAGACGAATAGGTCATTAAACTCCCGCATGTTGCAGAAAAATAGCTTGAAAATAAATTTATTTATATATTCCTAACTCTTTACCCCATGTTGAAATTTTTTCAAGATGGTAACTTAAGAGCTCACCTTCACGGTTATCAGCAATCCTTCTTAGTTGAGTGTGAAGTCCTCTTTCTAAAGTTCGTTGAAGATAAGCCATTTTATAAAGAGTCATTGGATTTGTTTTAAAGGAAATTCCGTATTTCTTCATTTCATCCACGTATATCTGTACACATTGAGTGCGTATTTTCTCTGCGTTTGGCTGCCAATCCTTTCTGAAGCCAAGCAATAGTTCTACTAATACAACCATGTCAAACCAGACTGGAGAGTATTTGGCTGACTCCCAATCAATCAATTGAATATTCCAGGGTGTATTTTGAGTAACCTTTTTGCTACATATATTTTGCATATGAAGATCACCATGGGTAATAGATGATCCATTTTCAATTAGTTCAGGAAAGAAATCGGGTCCTTTATTATATAGCTTGATTAATGATGGGTAATAAGGTTTTATTATATGGTTAATACGATTGTCTCTCATCGCAGCATCTAGTAGGTCAATTGTTTGATTCATATATTTGATTCTATTCTTTTTCATAGAAGTATAAACAGGAAGCCAATCTTTCCAAATAGTTTTATCTCTTTTGAATCTACTTTCAAAAGTCTGACCATGAAGTTTAGCTATGCTGGGAATAATATATTGAAAATGAGAAGGAGAGAAGGTTAATTGTCCACGTATCTGGTTCACGAATTCCATGAATACCCATGTTTCATTTTTCACCGTTTCTATGAGGTAAATACCAGGCAAAAACTCTTTTAAAATTGGATAAGCTTTTTTATAGATATTAATTTCCACTTCGTTTTTGTAAGCTTTAGAATCGTAAACCTTAAAGATAATTGGATGATAACTATTCTGTTTTTGAACCAGTAGTTTATATACACTACTTCGTTTTGTTGATTTTAAACACTTGATTTCTGAAGGAACAATTGTGATTTTCTCACCAATAGAGTAAGAAAGTTTTTCAGCTAATCTTAAATCTTTAAACTGATGATGTAGAGTTTTAGAATCATACACAGTATTCATTCCTTTCGTTTGGATTTCCAGGCATTAATTAGATGAGAGCATGCGCTTCTGAAAAATGGCATTGGATCATTCCATGCAAATAAAGCAAACTCTTTTTGACCTTGTAATCCCTGGTAAAAATCTTTAAAAGTCATCTCTGATTTTTTTTTCTTTTGAAGAAAAGTAAGATAATATCTTACAAGATAAATCCATTTAATACCGTCTATTTGATTCAATCTAGGTTCTGGATTTTGATTAGTTAGATATAAATAATACATGTAGACAAAATCAATGCCTGAAGGGCCTGTGAGGCTATGAGTAAGCCAAAAGCGAGGGTTTATTTCAATGAATTTATAAGTTCCATCTCTCGGATCTTTCTTGAATTCAGCCATCCCGATACCTTTAAGCTTTATTTCTTCAAAAAATGGAACACATACATCAATAAGTTCAGGAACTCTTTTACTGACAATATGAGCACCTGTTCCAAATTCCGCAGGAAATTGATGATTCTTTTGTAGAGAAAATAACCCAAGTAACTTCATATTGTCATCATAGAAAGTGGCTACTTTATAAAAACACTGGTTATCTCCAGGAATTAATTCTTGAATAATTAACTGTCCGCATTCCCTATAAAAAGGATATTCACTCCTTAACTCCTCAGGATTTTCAAATACAATTGCTTTTTTATTAATTTTTTTTCTGAATTCATGGCCGAGAACAGGTTTTAAAATACAAGGAAAATCAAGAGATGAAATAGCATCTTCAAGTTCTTCTTTATTATCTATTACATATGTTCTCGGACATGGAATATTATGCTTGATGGCGAGTTCATAAGTTTTGTTTTTATCAAGTACTTGTTCAATTAAAGAATCATCGGGAAATAAAAATAAGAAATATTTTAGCAATTCATCTCGATTTTTCGAGATGAATTGTACATAGTCATCTGCTCCTGTATATAGGACGGGCTTTGAACCAATCTTCTTAGATAGGTCAATTAAGAAATCTAATAGCTTTTTTTCTTCCGTTAAAGGACTAGGACATATACCACAAGTAGCGAGGCGTGATTTTCCTATTTTATATGGTTTTTTCGTGTCAAAAGCGTACACTTTTATCCCTTTTTTGGCTAAACTTCTAATAATGCCAACCCCGTTAGCACTTAAGTCAAGGATAACTGCAGAATGTTCATGTTTCATACCTTAATTCATCTCCCAAAAATTGATGTACAAATGTTTTATTTTTCCTACCATACTATCTATGCTTAAGTGTTTTTTTGCGAAAATTTTAGCGTTTGTACTCATTTTATTTCGAGTTTCTTTATTTGTAATCAGATATTTTAATGCATTAGCTAATTTTTCAGAATTTCCAGGTTCTACAATAATTCCTGTTTTATTATTCGTTATGAGCTCAGGGATGCCTCCGCAATTTGTGGAAATTACGGCAGTTCCACTATGCATAGCTTCAATTATGGAAAGAGGTAAGCTATCGTTGATTGTTGGGAGTACAAAGATGTCGGTTTTACTTAAAAGTAAGGGTACGTCGTCTCTAGATCCTAAGAATTTGACCATGGACAAACCTAGAGCTTTTTTCTGCTTTTCTAATGTTTTCCTCATTTGTCCATCACCAACAATTAACACTTCAATATTAGTAGTATATTTTTTTATGCGTGACAGCGCTTCAAATAAATGGTTATGTCCTTTTCGTGGTCCAAGTCTAGCTACGCATGTAATAGTAAGCTTGTGTGAAGACGTTGCTTTTTCTTGCCTTTGGTTAATTGGATAATCAATTCCCGTAATGACTGTGGTTATATTTCGATTTTTTGCCCCTAATTTTATTAATGGTTCACGAAATGAATCACTAAGAACAATAATATGACTTGCATATGTTATCGCTTTACTTTCAAGTTCTTTAAAATACGCTTCTTCAACAGAATCTTTTTTGATTATGTTAAATTTTAGCCTGTTAAATGTGAACATGCCATGAGGTGTATAAAATAAGGGTTTTCTATAGGCTTCATTAAATCTTCCTAAGATATTTGCTGTAAATAAATCTTGAGCATGAAGGATATCGTATTTTTCTAAGTCTACGGTTTCAAGCATTTTCTCGTATACATATATAAGTCTTTTATGATTTAAAATTCGATCATTATAACTTCCATAGCGCTTGGTGAAGAAACTTTTTAAATTTGGAGTAACACTTTCTCGAAGCTTTTTTACTTTAGAAGTTGAGAATTGATTAGGAGAAATAACGTCTACTTTATGTCCTTGACTCCTTAAACCTGTACTTAGAGTAGTAATATAATTAGAAAGACCTCCTACATGAGGAAAGCTCCAAAATGTAGCAATTAAAATAGAAAGTTTCTTTTTTGTACCTTTTTTGGAAATATTTATTTTTTTTGGTTGTTCCGTTGAAACAAATTTTTTTGAAGAATGTGATTTAAGTCCATAATGTTGGTCTAATCTTTCGACTATATAAGGATAGGGGAAAGTAATTTCATTGTTCATTTCCAAACCCTCCGTATAATTTCGAAAGCTTCAGCATAAGGCACGCCAACACTCATCCCCCGTAGTTTTCCTAAGTACTCAATGCCTTCATAAGAACGAGGGTGAGGGAAATCTCTCATTTCAATATCGTAATGTCTAAGAGCATTGAGTTTATAGTCCATCTGTGCTGTAACATCTACAAAATAATTTGGTTTGAATATTTTATCAGGTGTGGAAGCATTCCATTCACTAGACGAGACCGTTTCAAAGGTAATTAACTCTATAGGGGGAGTATTAGGAAGGGGTCTAGCTGCAGTTAGTACTGCTTGAAAAGTGACCTGGTGATCTTTATTTAGATCCCCGTAGTGATGTGTAAAGATCTTCACCGGTTTATATTTCTGAATGAGCTGCTCAATTTCTTTTGTTAATTCATGAAGGGGAATCATTTCTAACTCTAAATTGACATGCTCAAGAAATATTACCTCATCAATCCCAATTTCTTTGTTAGCAAGCCGTCCAAATTGCTGGATATGATGAGCTTCTTCCTTTCTCCCTAAAGCAGTAATTACTGAAATTACTTTATAGCCTGCATCTACAAGTTTTTTTAATGTTCCTGCGGTTCCTAACAGCTCGTCATCAGGATGAGCCCCAATTACTAGTATATAATTGCTCATATTTGTTCCTCCCGTAGCTTTTTCAACTATACTTGTACTATAAACAATATATGGAGCTATTCAGATATTAGAAACCGGCATTGGCGGAAAATTAAAAATTAAGTAGTTATATACCAATTATTCACAAAAGACCTATACATTAATAACCTTATTATGTAAAGCAGTGAATGAAGGGACGGGAAGAACCCTTTCTTTAATGCTATAATGCCAATTTTCAAGATTGGTTCTAAATCATTTGTCTTAAGGATGGTTAATATTAAAAATTAATTGGAATTAAAAGAGTTTACTTCATAGAAATAAGACCTGTTACTGGATGTTAACAGGTCTTATTGATTTATTAAGATTTATACTATTAGTATTTAGAACTTGATTTCCATAAATTTATGACTCTGATTTTCTTACAAGTATCGTTGCAAGGATTGTGGTCTTCATGTGTCTCATGCTTCTTACAAGCCTCTTTGGAAGAACTATGCTGGTCATGTTTTTCATGCTTTTTGCAAGGTTTTTTCTGAGCTTCCTCTGCATAATCCCAATCTTCTTTATATTTCATACTGATATCACCTCTTTTTCTTACTATAGTATGTAACTCTTAGTAACAGGAGAGGGTGCCTGTCTTGGGTTTCATCAAAAAAATTTTAGAAAATTATATGTAAATAGATAACTATACAAGCATCTTAATTCTAAAGGAATAGAATAATAAATGGGGAAGGGGGGAGAGCATGGGAAAACCTTATTTTCATTATCGTAGGGATGATAGCGAAGATTATAGATTACCGGAAATAACTTTCTTTAAAAGATACAATACAAAAGAGAGTCTGTCTCTTGATTTTAAAATGAGTAACCACAATAATGCTCAATATGTTTCAACTAATAGCGTTAAAAAAAGTGATCTTCTGAGTGAAAAAGCATTGGGGGATCCTTCAGAGGTATCAATAAGAGAAAAAGAGAACGTATTTATGGATTTTAAAAGGTATGCGGTAGTTGGGCAAGGGAAAGATGGAGTTATTTATCAATTGACTCCTGATCGATGTGTAAAGGTATTTTTTAAGGAAGAAGTATATAAAAAGGAGTTAAAAGCCATACAAGTTGGGCAGTCGTCTTCTATTATTCCTCGTCTCTACGGTTATGGATCAAATTACATAGTCATGGAGTATGTAGACGGAATTTCCTTGGCAAAACATCTAAAGAAAAATAGGTATATAACAAAGTCTTTAGTTATGCAACTTATAAATCTCATTGATGAATTGAAAAAATTAAACTTTAGTAGACAAGATACAGAATTACGGCATGTCCTAATGAATGAACAGGGAGATTTGAAAGTAATTGATCTTAAAAGAGCGTTTAGTTCTAATCGACCTATTCCGATTAAGTTGCTAACTGAATTGAAGGAATTAAAGTTATCAAAAAAATTTTTAACCTATGTTAAAGATATTCGTCCGTCTCTTTATCAGAAATGGAGAACATTTGATGAGAGGTAAATTTTTTAATCAGTAGCTAACATCATTAATTGTAGCAACAATAATTGTGTGTCAATATGCTTATTGTTGCTACAAGTTATAGAATGAAAGCATTGGTATGCCACCTCTTATAGAACATAAATATTAGTGTTATGTCTTATATTAGGTATCAGTTATTGTATAAGTTGACTGATCACCGACTGGGAGGGTAGCAATAACAATATTGGTTGCCCCGTCAATTACCGATACTATACTATTTTCCTCATTCGTGACGTGAATTTGATTATTACTTCCGTTAATATCAATCATAGATGGCTGTTCCATGACAGGTACTATCCCAATAACAGCGTTTGTTCCAGCATCAATAACGGACACTGTATGACTATTTTTATTTGCTACGTAAATTCGATTGTTGGATAAATTAGTCCCTACGTCTGTAGGTTGGTCACCTACTGGAACTGTAGCCATTATTGTATTCGTTAATCCGTCAATAACGGAAACTGTGTTTTTAAACTTATTAGCGACATAAATTCGATTGATATAAGGATGAACATCTAGGTTAATTGGATGAGTTTCTACAGGAATTGTAGCAACAACAATGTTGGTTGCCCCATCAATGACGGATACTGTGTCACTGCCTGCGTTAGTTATATAAACCCTATCCATATAGGGGTTAATTCCTACACCCGATGGTTGCCCTCCAACTGGAATAATACCAATAACTGTATTTGTAACGGCATCAATGACAGAAACTGTATTATCTCCTTTATTAGTCACGTAAATTCGATTAGTAGATGAGTTCCCATTTACATTTACTGGTTGACGACCTACGCTTATAGTCGTAATTAACTCATCTGTGACCCCATCAACAACAGAAACCGTATTATTATCCTCATTCGTCATGTAAATTTGGTTATTAGATGATTTTCCTTGTGAAGATGGAAAATCAACCGCAACATGTACAGCCTTCGCTTTTTTTCCCATTTTACTCAACTCTTTTCATAAATACTGTTAAGAAAATTGTTGAAAACATAAGGTACTTACCTTATGTACAAATATATGATGCTAAATTTATTTTATTATCTTAAATTTTAAAAAAACTAAGGATCTATTTTATGACTAATATTAAATAGATCCTTAGTTTTTTATTTATATAAATAAAGTATATGTTATTAAAAAAACTAAATATCATCTGAAAATAGGTGGAGGAATTGTTTCCTTTTAGGCCAGCGTTGCATATGTTGTTATGAAATAAAACCTTATTAAAAGGAGCGATGTATATGAGCGATTCACAAAAAAATCCTGAGATTGTGCCAAATAAGTTAATGGATTTATTAGTAAACGATGTTTTTTCTAAACATGGTATAGATAAAGAGCAAATCAAAGGAAGACTATCTGAAGAAAAAAAACAAATGCTTAAAGAAATGGTTGAAGATTTATCAAAACGAGTGGATGAATTTGTTAAGCAAACAAAGGATAATAATAACAAAAAATAAATTATAACACTTCTAAACGCCATTCAATAGGCGTTTTTGTTGTTTTTGAAAATGGTTGAACTCATTAGTCGATTGGCCCAATCCTATTGATTGGTATGTTCATATATTAATACATACCATGAAAAAGGAGTGTTAGTTATGTCATCTAAAAAGTATTATTCTTACGATGTAAAGAAAAAGTGCAAAAACAGACATAAAAAAGATGATTCTAAGAAGCATTGTAAAGATGGCTGTAAAGTAGATCACTATGAAAGTGAATCTACAGAGTACGATTACTATAATAATCGTGAGAGTTTTGAAAGCCCTGAGGTTTTTGATGCAGAAGTAGTTCAAGATGCGGATCAACTTTCTTTAATTGATCAAGAATCTGATGAATTAATTTGGATTAAAGATTCTTGTGATATTACTGTTCATACAACAGATACTCAAGCTGCTATATCTATTCAAGTAGCTATTCAAGTGGCTATTGCAATAGTACTTCGCATTACTATTGGGGATAGCGCTGAAGACAATGGTGTTTTTCAAGACTTATTACAATTGTCTGATATAGAGCAAACAAACAAACAAAAAATCTATATTGAAAATTCTAAAGATGTTGAAATTAGAACTACTGATACAGATGTTGCCCTTAACATTCAATTATTGTTACAAGTACTAGTTGCTATTATCGTACTTGTAGATATTTTTTAATTAAAAACTAAAAGAGGTGAAAAAAATGAGTGAGAGAAAATGGAGAGCACTTGATCATTGTGAAAATAAACGATTTAGTGGAGAAGATATTTTCCAGGAAGCAGAGCAAATTGCTAAGACAGAACAACTTTCTTTTGAGAAGATCATTGTTAAGGATTCAGAAGGTGTTAGGGTACACACAACAGATACCCAAGTTGCAGCTACTATCCAGGCGGCTTTACAGGTAGCTATCGCCGTAGTAGTTCGTATTACTATCGGGGATTCGGAGCAAGCGGATGGTGTACTTGAAGAGTTAAAACAGGTTTCTAGTATTAAACAAAAAAATGCTCAAAAAACAATTATTGAAAACTCCACAAATATAAGGGTTACGACTACTGATACGGACGTAGCTGTAAACCTTCAATTATTACTTCAAGTCTTAGTGGCTATCTTGGTTTCGTTAGATATTCTCTAATAGAAAAAATTAAAAATAGTCAGATAATCTATTCAATTAACTTCTCTCTGGAATCTATTCGGTTATTTAAATAGTATTGCAAGAGTCAGCCATAGAATTTTAACTTGTGAATGCATTTAGCTAAATTTATTCGCTACCCTCTTACCGATTATAAGAGAAGAGGTAAAATGCTTCTCTCCGTAAGGGGGGCTTTTTTATTTGGATTTTAGAATTAACTTCTAACTAATCTTAAATGTAGATGCTAGTTAAACAAATTCCTCTAAGTATATAGTGCTTCCCTTGTTGTTTAAAACAAATACATTTCTTACGTAGAGGGGACAATGTCATATTTTTTGTATGAAAATTTTTAATTTATTCTAATAATATCTTATCAAGCTAAATTATTTTAAATAATAATTTTATCTAAATTCTATAAAGCTAAAGATTTTCAGTGTATACCATGTTCCCTTCCGTACAATTTTCATTAATAAATGAGGTTAATCAGTCCATTCGCGAAATGTGTAGTAATTTTGCATAAAATAATAATGGGACACAGACGAGAATTATCTACCCTTATTCCATTTGATATTAACGTTTGGTCCAGCCCTAAATATACAGTAGGAATAATTTTAAACTTCTCTTTTAAGTTTTTTGATCCGTGCAGTGGCAATTAATTATAAATTACGCCTATATACGTAGTTTGTAAGTTTATGTAATGGTTTTAAATTAATTGTGTAGGCCTTCTTAGAATCAACTAATCTGCATCAAATACAAGTAAATGTTTTTTAATACAATTTTTCCCGCTCTCTTTTAACTTTTAATTAAATTTAAAAGAGTACTATTAATAGAATTAATAGTACTCTGCGTTATTTTTTACACTTTCAGCTATATGCAGTGGTAATTCTTCAAGTTTGGAATGCAGCCGTTTTATTGCATCCCGTCCTAAATGTTTTCTTTTAGTATAGTAAGCACATATGGAAATTTCGTAATCAAGAAGATAATCATACACATGATAGTCGACAAAAAGAATATCTTCTTGAGGGAAAGGTATCTCTTTACCTTGCACTGCATACATCAAAGCTATATTATTTTTAGATCTAATTCGATGAATTTTTGCAAGATGATATAAAGGTTCGGCTCTAGTAGGTCTATAATCCCAAGCTTTTTGAAAATAAATCGTAGATAAAGAGAACAACTGCTCTTCTTGAAGAGTTAGGTTATCTATAGCTAATTGATTAACAGCCGATTTGTTTTCTTCGGATTCTTTAATTAGCTGCCCGCGCTCAAAGGAAGATATATTGGCTAAACGTTCATAACACGAACCAATTTGTAATAGAGAATAAAATACTTCTTCTACCCATCCACCGGATTCGACCCTTTTCTTATACCATTTGATGGCTTCTCCAAGTTCATTTAGACACGAGAATGTTTGTGCTAAGTAAAACATATATCTAACTTTTAAATCTGGTGGGGTTTTTTCATCGTAAATTCCTTCTAATAATAACTGTTTATCTCGTTCGAACTTATCACCCCTACTACCACCATCTGTTTGATCATAGATAATTAGACTATCGATTCTTCCCTGTGTACCTGAGTAATTTAGTTGGTCCGCCCTTAGCCTAGAATGATCTATATCCCAATATTCATGTGTAACTCCAACAGATTTCCATGGTAAAGAGGTTTTAAGAAGACGAATAAGCCAATATTTTATTTGATTATCATCTTGCATAGTAAGATATAAATCACTTTCTAAGCTGGACTTGTCAAAGTTAGGCTGCACTTCCAAGACCATATCAGCATCAAGCAAAAATAAATAATCTGCCTCTGGATAAGTCTCTTGTGCCAAAGATGCAGCTAAGGTTCGGTTATATCCAAAATTTTTGAAAGGTTCATGGTGAACAGTGCCAGGTATATTATTTTCCTTACACCAGTTTTTAATAATTTCCGGTGTATTATCAGTAGAACCCGTATCACAAATAGAAATAAAATCAATAATGGATTTACTTGCATTTAAACATCTTTCTATAATGCTTGATTCGTTTTTTACAATCATACAAAGACATAATTTCTTTTCGGGTTTTTTAGGCCCCATTGTTTTTGATGTGCTTTTTTCCAATATTCTAAGCCCCCTCTGTTATTGTCATAAAGGTTTATTCCTAATAGTTACATATTTTTCAAAACTTTAAACATATAACACAAACAGTAAAAAATCGTTTTTCTTAGTTCCACTCTTTTTAAAGGAAAAGAGAGTACGTGAAATAATGTCAGAATCTTTCCTCTTGGAAGAGTATAAGATGGAACTTCACAATTAGAATATTCGAGTAAGGGGTGCTTAGTATTTGAATTTCTTTTTCTCATTTTTTAGTATCCTATCCTTTTCATTCACAGTTATCCAGAGAATTTTTAGATTGAAATATATTCATCTAATAATATAAAATTATACAGTGAATTCTTTCCGATAATAATTCATTGTTTCTTCTAATCCTTCTTTTAAGGTATAATGTGGTTCCCAGTTCAGTATTTGTTTTGCCTTTGTGTTGTCTAACCTACTATGGAGTATATCACCGGAACGTATTGGTTCGTTGATAGGAGATTCAGTGATGAATAGAGAGGGATTAAGGGATAAGAGTAATTGATACAACTCTTTAATGCTCGTCTTTTCATTGCAACCTATATTAATAATCTGATTTTTGCCTTTTGAAATGGCTCTAATGTTTGCTTTAGCCACATCTTTTACAAATATAAAATCACGTGTTTGTTCACCAGTTCCATATATAACTGGCGCTTCCTTTTTTAAAATTTTTTTACAAAAAATTGAAACAACTCCACCCTCCCCTGAAATGCTTTGTTTAGGTCCATATACATTGGCATACCTTAAAACAGTATAATTTAAATTATACAAAGAATGGTATGCCTTCATATACAATTCTGCCACGGATTTTGAAATCCCATAAAAGGATAAAGGACTAACTGGAAAAGATTCTTTTATGCTGCAGTCCTCTGTAACACCATATACTGCAGATGAAGAAGAATAAATAATTTTTTTAACTTTATATTTATGACAGCAATTTAATAAGTTAATGGTTCCTAAAATATTTATAGAGGCATCATTTTTAGGGTTTTTAATGGAACTATTGACATCTACCTGAGCAGCTACGTGGATCACTATTTCAGGTTTTTCTTCTTCGAAAATCTGTTGTAAATCGGTTGACTGAATATCCATCTTATAGAAAGGAATATCTCTAGGTAGAAATGATTTTTTACCCGTAGAGAAATTATCCACAATAACGACTTGATATCCTTCTTCTAGTAATTGTTCAACTATATGAGAACCAATAAATCCAGCTCCACCAGTAACTAGTACTTTCATCAAAGCCCCCTCATTTCTAAATTATAGTTAGTTACATTAAGAATCAATAATCCAGTTTATTATAGGAGAATATAAACCGAGGTTTCTTTCAGTTCTTTATAATCCCATCTAACAATACTTTATGAAATAGTTAAGATGAAATAACTAAAATTTTATCACTCGCTATGATGGTGATAAATTGACCATTTTATTCCAATCTAATGTAAATGAAATTGTTAAGCTTACTATAAGGGCAATACGATTATGGTCTCGGGAAATTATGAATGTTAAATATACTTTTAAAATTCGAGACTAAAATTTCTTCATAAATGTAATTTATTCGTGTATAAACCAAAATATATCAAAAGTTCGGATTTAAACGTTCTCAGTGTTTCTACAACATTCCTTTAAATCATCGCGTCTTAGGTAGCAATAAGAGTTAGAAAGAGAAGATAACTGTTAATTTCGATTTTCTGGGTAATTTTAAAACTTAAATGTCTAGTGGGTAAGAGAAATAGCTTAAATCTTATGCCTTCAAACTATTGCCTTGCATAATTTTTCATTCGCTTTGGCAAGGGTTCCGAAATAAAATCGATTTATATTTTGTATAATATGAAAGAAAATGTATATGCAGCATGTAATTCATGTCATTCTTTAGATTCTATATCACCAGTCATAATAATTCTTATCATATAAGTTAATCTATTAGAAGTATGTATTATCAAGTCTTTAAAAATATTAAATATATTTAAGTTGATACTGCTTTTTATTAAAAGATAATCAGTTGCAATTTCTAATAATAGGAGTTGTGTATATCGGGTGACATTTAACGTATCTAAATAACTAAAAAAGGAAGGGTACTCGAAAGTAATCCTTCCTTATTTTTACATAAAAATTTTTTGTTAGTTTAAATTAATTAATTGTAATACCAGCACTTGCATTACCAACAGCAACGACAGCAGCAGTAACGCCAGCACTAACTATGGTGAATACCATTATTAAACGATCTCCTGCACTTACCGGCTCATTTAATGATGCGGAAACAGCATTTCTAGTGGTAAAAAGAGGAACTGGGTTTACCGTGTAATCTGGTAATGGTAGCAGAGTGCTCGCTATTGGAGAGAAAATGTTAGAGTTAGGAGCCTGTGATCGCCACACTTGTGCTTGAACGGTTGCTGTGCCCCCCCCAGGAATAGCAATAGTTGCTGTATTATTAAAGAAGGCAGCTATTGAGGTAATAAATCCATTACGAGGAACCACAAATGCTTCGTTGACAAGAGCTTGAAGGTTGATTGGTGGTGTTCCACCAAAGTCATTACTCATAATATTGCTTCCAAACGCAATGACAGCTCCCTGATTGATTGCGCCACCTGCTATAGTACTTATTGTAAAATCTGAACCAGAGGCAAATGGAATGATAGCACCAGCGCCAGTTGCACCAGTTGGTCCGGTTCCGCCAGTTGCACCAGTTGGTCCAGTTCCGCCAGTTGCGCCAGTTGCACCAGTTGGTCCGGTTCCGCCAGTTGCACCAGTTGGTCCGGTTCCGCCAGTTGCACCAGTTGGTCCGGTTCCGCCAGTTGCACCAGTTGGTCCAGTTCCGCCAGTTGCACCAGTTGCACCAGTTGGTCCGGTTCCGCCAGTTGCACCAGTTGGTCCAGTTCCGCCAGTTCCACCAGTTGGTCCGGTTCCGCCAGTATTACCAGTCGGTCCAGTTGGCCCAGTTCCGCCAGTATTACCAGTTGGTCCAGTTGGTCCGGTTCCGCCAGTATTACCAGTCGGTCCAGTTGGCCCAGTTCCGCCAGTATTACCAGTTGGTCCAGTTGGTCCAGTTCCGCCAGTATTACCAGTCGGTCCAGTTGGCCCAGTTCCGCCAGTATTACCAGTCGGTCCAGTTGGCCCAGTTCCGCCAGTATTACCAGTCGGTCCAGTCGGTCCAGTTGGCCCAGTTCCGCCGGTATTACCAGTCGGTCCAGTCGGTCCAGTTGGCCCAGTTCCGACGGTATTACCAGTCGGTCCAGTCGGTCCAGTTGGTCCAGTTCCGCCGGTATTACCAGTCGGTCCAGTCGGTCCAGTTGGTCCAGTTCCGCCGGTATTACCAGTCGGTCCAGTCGGTCCAGTTGGACATTTTCTCTTATGACAATCATCACAGCAGTCATGATGATCATGGCATTTACATTTGTGATGCTTTGAGTGTGTAACACTTAGAAGGTTAGATAGAAGTGTATTATTAGTATCCCCTACTGCATCAAATAAGGTGGAATCCAGTAAATGTTCCAGAATTTCTTTCTTATTATCACGTCTTCCCTTACTCAAAAAAAGGCCTCCTTTAAAGAACAAAAACCAAGAATGCTCCTATAAAGATATTAGATACTTAAGGGCGTGGTTCAAAGTATCTATATGATTGTCCGTAAATTTTCTAGAGTTTACTTATCTATTATCTTTATTAAATTTAAGAATAAATGGAGAAAAATGTACCCTTGTTCTTAATTAGTAATTTTAATTTCCTGACCTTTTATTCTATGTAAATTAATTTAGTTTTGCTTGGGGTTCCGCCTATCAATAACAATTAATTCCATATTTTTAAATCTTATAAAAAATAAAGTAAAAGCACTAAGGATATGTATAGACAAAAATACTGAAGTACTGAAGCAATTAAGAAAAAACGAGTAAAATAATTCGATTTTGATTTTATTTTTTCAAGGGAAGCTAAAATCAAATTTGAGAGTTTAGAAGAAATTATTCAGAAGTGTAGTTAGAATAATTTAAAAAGCATTATCTAAATCCTTATAAAAAGAATTAATCATAAATTTTAATCGATTTTTATGGATTGATGAACTAAAAAATATGTTTTTATTGTAAATAATTTCAACAATCTCTGCTGATTAATGAAACAGGGGGGATATGGGGAAAGTTAAATATAAATAATATAAATATCTGTTTTCGCACCCAGCTGTTAATGAATATATCTTGTTCTATAAACATGAACTATATCAAAAAAAAATAAACTAGTGTGTTTTGATAGAATACTTAAATACACTGGTTTATTAAATTATTTAGAACTATCTACACTTCGTAGAGGTATAAACCTACAAATAATATTTGCATCTTTTTTAAATGCGTATTCCTATAAAAACACCTTTTGAAAAGTTAACTATGGGTTTGAATCCCCAACTTTTAAAAGTTTGAAATGCTTTTGAGTTCTTTTTACTTACATACCCAGTCGCTCCTCGTATTCCCTGCTTCTTAGCGTATTCTACTAAATTTGGTAACAAGGAATGAGCAATCCCTCTTCCTTGATATCGAGGATCGAGAATCACATAATCAATAAAAATTATATTTTTAAGTAAAAAACGATAACAAAAAAAGCCTATTTTTTCATCTTCGTTATTACAAAGAACAATAACTTCATGTGCACTTCTTAGGATACTTTCGAATTTTTTTGAGTCTACATTAAAATTATTAGTAGCTAAATTAATTAAATAAGGGTCATCTTGATAAGGAATTCTTTTGCGTAAATACATTTATATCCCCTCTATTTTATTTTAAGTTTTTTGTAAAAGGAGAAAATATAACAAATTATAAGAGTAGTGAATTTCATGGTTTTACAAGTGTGACAAACATGCTTTTTTTACTATTTTTCTTCTCCTTTAATCTCATATAGTAGTGTATGTTCTTAAATAAAATTAGCTTGGACATTTTGATTATGAAATGATGAATAGATGTAGATTTAATAATAGAATAAATAATTGCGAATGAATCTTATTAATATAGATTGAGATTCCAGAGACATTTCAAAGTATCAGCATATTAATGAAAATAAGCATAGGTCAACTCTGCTTCTAAAATCATTGTTTTTGTATGGAAGTTAAAAATATATGTAGATTCTTTGATTTCCAGCTTTAATTCATTAATTTTTTATATAAGCGATGATATTAGCCGAGACCAATCCCTCTTTAAATGTATATATTATATGGACAAACAATAAAGGGGGTGACAAATTATGAGTAAACGTATACAAAGCGATCTTTTGCTGCTCTCTTTATTACTTTCTTCTAAGACCAGAAAAACAACATCTAAATCTGAACAGAATGAATTTGGTGATTGGAAAGAGCTGAATTTTAAAGACCAAAAAGATGGAAAAGAGCATAGTAAAGATATTAAAGACGATAAAGATGATAAACACCATTGTCACGAAGATAAAAAACATCATTGTCATGATTGGAATGATCATAAAGGGGGAGATGATTTTATGAATCAAGAAGATTGTGGTTGTAAGGAAAAGTTTAAATGCGATTGTTGTTGTACAACAGGAATTCGTGAAGAGCTTGAAAGATTGACAGGCCGTCGAGTACGTGTATTTACTGGTTCAACTTTCTTCATTGGGGATGTTGGAAACGTAGATTGTGATACTCTCACGTTACTACCTCCGACGGGCCTTTTACCGGGGAAAATTTCACTTTGTGCAATTACAGCTATTGTTGAACTTCCAGCAGGCTCAACAAGTTAATATTCAGAATAATAATCTTTATTTAGTATAAAACCACTTGTTAGAAGATTTTCGGGAAATAATTTATTTATTTCCCTATTTTTTAATAGGTTTATATATCTAAAATAGGTAGTTAACAAAGTAATTCAAAGGTGGAATAAAAAGGATTCCGAAATGTGTAATTACAAAGTGTGAAACTCTTTTTAAAGCTATCGGAGCTTAAGAATTTTTACATAATAAATAACTTAATTTTTTCATCATCTAAAAAAGAATAGATGATAAAAAAGCTAGATTTGGATTGAAAATCAAGGTGCTATTTTTCTCTTCTTCGTTTATAGTATAAGATTATCTATGTAAGATTATATTGTAGATCATCAATTCATTAAAGGACTAATTCATATTGTATCTGGATTTAAGTGCTTTTTAAAGGTTAATTGTATTATAACGTGGCAATATAATTAAAAAGAATTAAAGTTATAGAAGGGTAAAGTTTACTTGAAATAAAAATATATTGATAGGTTGTTAGATACAGTCTCATAATTTTAGACCAAAACGAACCTCGGATCTAAGATTTTTTATCACAATGTATAGTTAATTACCATGTTTTAAATCAGACCCAATCATGCTTCTTTTCTTTATCTCTGAGGGTTATTTTTTTATTATCGAATAGAATTTAACTCCCAATTGAATGTTATTAAGACTAATCTTACTAGGTATTATTTAGCTTACTAAAAGTTTATGTGTATTATTCCCTTGGTGATTGTACACCATTTTACTTTTTCTTTTCTAAAGGTTGTCTAGTTTGGGTTATTTTGGAAAATTAATAATGTGCAATTTAAGAACGGGACGGCTTGCAGGCGTCTCTTTTTGTAAATCTCTACAATTAGAAACATGGGCAGCATTCTTTATATGGTATTGGGTTGTGGAGTAATTAGGTTTTCCTCTTTCTGGGATTGTAAATAAATTCATGAATATAATATGTATAGGAGATAAGTCAGTCAATTTCGTAAGGAGGGAAAACTAACTGGTGAAAGATATCCACGTTCTTTTACTTGATTATTCAAGTTCAGGCTCATTAAAGCAAGCTTTAACATCTCTAAAATTTATTCGTGATCGTATAAGGGATGTTGCTGTTTTGAGGGAATCAAATTTATCCTTACAGCTAAGTTTTTCTACTATCACTCAAGAAATTAAGTATATAAAATTAATTAGCGAAGACCTAGGGGCATCGCTAAATGAATATATTGAAACACTAACCTTTGAATATGTTTTATTTCTCTCTGATCAAGATTATTTTAATTCAAATATAAAAGAAATGAAATTAGAATTGTATGAGGACCAATATGTAATGACCTACCCCTATATTCTCAAAGGGAAAGTTATTCAAAAACCTCTTCTGGTTAAGACTTCTTTCCTAAAACAAGCTAAGTTTTTTTCTAAATACCAAGTTCCTTTTAAAGAAGCCGTATTTCCATCATGGCTCTCTAGGATCAATAAATCATCTATTATAACAGTAAGGGGTGATTCTATAAGTCAAACGAATAAAAGTAAAACCAGACATATGATGCAAAAGTTTAATTTTATAGAAAAATATCAATATGAATTGGAACCAAATACGAATTCACCTTCAATCTCGGTTATTCTCTCTAATTACAATATGGCTGATTATGTAGAGATAGCCATTAATTCATGTCTTTTACAAAGCAATTTACCAGAGAAAATACTTATAATTGACGATGGTTCGACAGATAATTCTTATGAAAAATTAGAAAAATGGAAAGAATCCCCGTTAATTAAACTTTTTAAACAGAATAATAGAGGAAAGGCTAGAGCGTTAAATAATTTAATACCCTATATTGAGACAGAGTTTGTTGTTGAATTAGATGCGGATGATTGGTTTGACCCGGATGCTTTTTCAATTATTAAAAAGAATTTGGGAACTTTGCCAGATGAAGTTGGCGTTCTGTATGGTAATATAAGGAATTGGTTACAGTTAAATCCACACGATTTGAAATGTAAGGGGATAAAAAAAGGAAAACCAATCCGCAATAAAAACGAATTGCTTTCTTATCTACTTCCTGTAGGACCTCGCATTTATCGTACTTCCTCTCTAAAGCGAAATAATGGTTTTCCAATAATTAAGTTTGAGGATGGACGGATGTATGAAGATGTAAGTGTATTAAACGATTTATTAAAAAAAAATCGTTTGTTATATAGAGATTTTACTGTTTATAATGTGAGAGTACATGACTTAAGTATTACAAAAAAAAATCACTCCAATTGGAGCGATTTTATAAAGTATCTTGATTAATTAAACATTTTGAGGAAGTCTTATATAATCAATAACTTGAAGTGAAATAACCACTGGCTCACTAGGATTGTCGTATGGAGAAACCTCGACTACTGTAATAAGGTTACCCGAAACTGATAAAAGAATGTATTCTTGTGCTACAATATCATCAACAAAAGCAATTTCGAGGGTCTCTCCAATATGTTTTTCTAATTCTGCAGATAAAAAATCTTCAAACATGTAATAATTCCCTCCTTAAATTTTCGCAACTGTTCGAATGTTAGAGATTGGGATCAAAACTAATGATCCTTGATTTTCAACTAAAACAATATAATCTATTTTAACGGCTAATAGAATTCCTGAAAATTCGCTAGAAGATGTTGTGCTTTGAACTTTTTGACTTTGTAGAGTTAATAAATAGTTTCTAAGGTCATCTGTAGGAATACACTTGCAGGGATCTTCACCTGTAATTGGTGAGTTAGCATTACCTGGATTTATAGTTGAATTAAAGCCATTACCTAATGCCAATGAAATCATCCTTTCTAAAAAATTTATTTCTGTATTACTATTTATGTTTCCATACTATAATATGCTTGTTCAACTCTTGATGTACTCCACATTTTAATTATCTTATTTATAAATCCGCATTAAACTAGTTGATTGTAAAGAAATCTAAAACAATAATTATTAGGTATTTAAAATGAAATTCCGCTGTTAATTTGTGGAACGAGAACCTCAAATGTAGGGTTACTCCAGGCAATCTTTTATCTTATATGCTTAAATTTTTCATTATTTTATCAATTTTAGAAATTAATTAATGTTAAGTAAGAAGGATGACAGATAGTTGAAATTATAAGTTGGTTTTAGGCTATTTGCTATTACATTTTTGTATGAATTTCATATTCTATTAAGATATATTTTACTTTTATATAAAAAATAAAATTATCAAAAAGGAAGTCTAAACGATTTTTCCAATGACTATACCTTAAATAGTCAAGATATCATTAAAAAATTTAAAGGAGGTCTTAGATCTTATAATGGCACAAGAAAAAGGCCTAGAGAATAATTGGAATAATGATGAATATAGTCAAAAGAAGTTTAATAGATTTATGGAAAGTGACTGGTGGTATTACAAGAACCCATTAATTACTGAATCAAGTAACGATAGAAAGATGCAACTAAATTTCTCTGTAAGTAGACAAATATATCTTTCATATAAGGAACCTAATTTGAATTTTTCCATTCCTCCTCAAAATCCAGTAAACCTTCCTAAAAGAAAGATTGTTTGTAGATTTGAAGGAATAATCTCAGGGAGTTTAAGTGCTACCTTGCTTATTATAGGATACAAAAATAATCAAAAGAAATATTTATTTAAAGTTGAAATAAATCAAAATACCATCTTGGATTTAGATAAAAATAATTTTGACTGCTATAGAATCGCTGTCCACTTAAAGGGAAACGGTGAGTTTAGCTTTAATAAAATTATTTTAGGAAATGATGAAATCAAAGGGTTTATGCATATAGATAAAGTAACGCCTTTCTCAGGCACAACCTGTCTTGAATCAAGAACTTCTTTGAATATTAAAGAAGATGAAATTACTGCTGGATCGAAGATAATCAACAGAAGGAGTGATTTGATAATAGATTTTAATGAAGATATAATTAACGTCGAACCAAAAGACATTTTTCTTCAGCCAATTGACCAAAAATACTTTTCATTTGAAGACAATTATTTCGTTTCATATTTGCCCAATAAGAGATATTCGTACCTATCAATAAAGGAAAAGTCTAATTTGTATGAACCTCCTACTAATAAAGCAAAACAACATAATTTTGATTCTGATCATTTTTATTGTATTGAGTTTAGAGCTCAAAAAGAAAGTTCCATTACAATGGATTTGATAATCTTGGGATTCTCAGAAAATGACCCGATTGAAGTAAAGAGTATCCCTCTCGATTCTAATGAGTTGGTTAAATTTAATAACAATACACATATGTTAAAGTTTTTAATTCGTTTAAAAGGTCAAGGGAAGTTTTCAAATCTTAAAGTTAGTATAAATAAAAAGCTTAGAAAACCATTAAACACCCATGAGGTTCAATTACACCCCCAAGAATGGTTCAATCCACAACCATCTAACATTGAACTTATTGAAATGGATAATTCCCTTTTTCTAAATACAAATATTCCCTTAGAAAAGAAATTTTATATATCTTATAAAATTAAAAATAATAGTTTCAGTAAGGTGCCTGACCAAACTATTTTTAATGTTAATCCTAATAATTATTATGAAGTAACAATAGATTGTGACAATAATGATAATGGAATAGTATCTCCTGTTATTGTAGGATATTCTGAGAGAGAAAAAGTAGAGATTCTTAATTTAGAATTAAATAAAATAAACTATCTAAACTTTAACTCTAATGTTGTTAAGTGTCGGTTAGCTTTCGCATTATCTGGCATGAATAGATTGAAAATAAAAAAACTTATTATTAAGGAATTTGAGGATACAAAGCTGGGTGGCGAAATGAATTGGATAGATTCAAAGGAAGTTTCTTTCTTAGGTTTACAAGAAAAAAAGTTAATATCTAAGGTGAAAGTAGCTGCTATTTTTGATGAATTTACTAAGTATTGTTTTGAGCCGGAATGTGACTTAATAACTTTCACCCCTGATAATTGGAAAGAAAAACTTTTTTTAGAAAAGCCGGATTTTCTCATGGTTGAGTCAGCTTGGTATGGTAATAAGGGCAGTTGGGCTAAAAAGGTACAATATACAAAAGAAAGTTCTATAAAAGATTTAAAAGAGCTAATTAAATGGTGTAGAGAGAATAATATACCAACGGTTTTTTGGAATAAAGAGGACCCTGTCCATTACAATCATTTCATTGAAACAGCAAAACTATTTGATTATATCTTTACCACGGATCGCAACATGCTTCCTAAATATCGAAAGGACTGTAAACATAGCAGAGTAGATACTTTACAATTTGCCGCACAACCGACTATTCATAACCCCTTAAGTATTGGATGCAGAGAAAAAGCTATTTGTTTTGCTGGCTCATATTATAGTCACCATAACGAACGCTCTAAAGATATGCTTAAGATATTTAATCAGGCTATTCCTTATGGACTTGTTATATATGACCGCAATCATAAAAAAGTGGAAAAAGGCTTGTTGAAAAACAATAAATTTCCTGATTATTTAAATCCTTATATTAGAGGAGACTTAAAATATTATGAAATAGATAAAGCATATAAGGGATTTTGGGCTATGATTAACATCAATACTGTCAAAAATTCTCCAACTATGTTTGCTAGAAGAATTTTTGAAGGGTTAGCTTGTGGGACGCCTATTATCAGTAATTACTCAGAAGGAGTAAAAAGTTTATTTGGAGATATAATAGGTACTTCTGAAGATGATCAGGAGATATCTTCTATGTTAAGAAAGTTATTTGAAGATGAAACCTACTATCAAGAGGTTGTTATTGAAGGAATTAGAAGGGTATTAAAGGATCACACGTATTTACACAGGTTAGAAAAAATTATAAGTGTTCTTAGACTCCCCTTTTTCACCCCTCGTAAAAAGGTTATTGTAATATCAGTAGCTTCCACAGTAGAAGAAACTAAGAAGATAATTAATTCTTATGTAAAACAAAACTACCATAATAAAGAGTTATTTCTTATTACAGAAAACAGCGTTGTTAATAAGGTTAAGGTAGAGAATCCTACAATTTGTTTATTTACCAGAGAAAAAGCAACTGATTATTTTGTGAAGAATAACATTTATAGCCACGACCAATATATAGCTTACTTTGATAAAGACTTAAATTATTCTGAGAATCATTTACTCGATCTTATCTTAGCTACAGAATATGCTCCTTGGGAGATTATATATATTAATAATAATAAATTGAAATTTGAGCAGACAAGTACGTTCGATAAAAGCAAGGCAATTTTTAAAGGAGAATTGTTCTCTAAATTCTCTACAGAGGATATCGTTAAATATTTAGAAGGTAAAGAAGGATTTACAGATATTCTCTTTAAAAGGGGAGCTCGAGTACTTAGTATCACTACAACGTAAGAATTAAGAATCTAAAAGAGAAAACTAAAATTTTAATTAAGTTCTTTATTCTTATTATAAATAATTACACACTGGTTAAATTTATGTATAGTAAGATACTCAAAGGTTTATGTTTATTTTTTCTTTACATTTTAATTGAAGAGGCCTCTTCAATTAAAATGTAAAGAAGCGCTCTTTAATGTTTATGTGGCATTTATAGTAATTATAATAAGATGCAGAATAAATTATTTTAAAAAGTTAGTTTGATGTAAACGCTAGAATGTTATTAACAGTTTTCGCTCAATGCAATTTTACACTTTCGCTTCAATAACCTAGAAATATAGTAAAATAACGGAAGGTGTTATTTTATTGGTGATAGGATCTTGGAAGATAAGTAAATGCTATATTTAAATATTCACCAATTACATAAATGGAAGTTTAAGGTATCTCGAATTGCACAGTAACTAAAGGTTTCAAGGTCAACAGTTTATAAGTATTCAAAAATGACATTTGGAGAGTCAAAAGCGCACACGCAATAGTTTCAAGGCAAAGGCAAGGAGTTGGATCCCTACAAGGATTGGGTTGGTTATAACTTGTCTTGAAGAGTACCCTCATCTCAGTGCAACATAAATCCCAGATTGGCTCTTAGAGCGTTATCCTGATTTAGTTGTTGGCGAGAGTACAGTAAGAGCATATGTGAAAGAGATGCGTGAGATTTATCAGGTTGAGAAAAAAATAATGGTTCGGCAATATGAAGCGATTCTTGAAAAAACCATGGGTAAGCAACTCCAGGTGGACTGGGGAGAAACGAAACAGAAGACAACTGAGAAGAAAGAAATCAAGTTGTATCTCGTCGCTTTTGTCTTAGCGCACTCTTGATATAAATATATGGAGTGACAGAACCGGCCTTTTACAACAAGTGATGCAATTCGATGTCATGAAAATGCATTTCAATTTTACGGAGGACGTACAGAGGAAATTGTCTGTGATCAAGATCGTTTAATTACAATAAGCAAAAATTCAGGTCAACTACTTTTAACTTCTGAGTTCCAAAACTATGTAAACGAACGTAAACTTAAAGTTCATTTTATCGTAAGGCGGACCTAAAGTCAAAAGGAATGATTGAGAACGTTGTAAAGTACATTTCGCAGACATCAGAGTATTCAGCAATATTGAAAATTGAAATAACCGAGCGTTACAGTGGCTACGTCGCACTGGGAATCAACATGTTCATCAGACAACGAAAAAAAGACCAACTGAAGTGTTTCTCGTCGAAAAGCAACACTTACAGCCCGTCTCTTCACCACTCTCATATGAAAGTGCTACTATTCCAAGTATAACAAGGAAGAGTAGTAAGGACAATACAATACAGTTTAAATCAAATCGTTATTCCGTTCCTCGCGGAACGTATAGTGCAACCTCTGATAATCAGGTTTTTATTGAAGTCACTTCGGGCACACGTTCAACGCTGGTTATCCGTAAGCAGTTAGAAAGAGAGGTCATTGCTGAACATAACATTAGTAGTGAAAAGGGGAAGCTAATTTAAAATCGAAATCATATTTGGGATCGCTCAAAGGGGATTGAAGAATTTAAGTAGCGACTGGTTTCACATTTTGAAGATCAGGAATGTTCAACTTCTTATTTAAATAAAATTTGTTTGAGATACCCACGGTAACGGCGCGATCAGTTCATAATCATCCAAAACGTCATTCAAAAATACCCTATGTGGATTGAAGCCACCTTGACTAAATGCATGATGGATAAGCTCTACAGCGCCAATGAATTTCGGGCCATTGCAGATTACATCAATACATTGCAGACTCAATGTAATCAAAAGATGAAAACATCCTCCATAAAGCATTTAGGTAAAGACAGCATAATTGTGACAACTCGCTCTCTTACTACTTACACAAGTATTGTAGGGGGTGAAACACAGTGAATAAGATGGTAAATAACTTGCAGGAGCAATTTCTTCAATTAAGGTTATCTAAACAGCTGAGGAGCTACCAAAGCTCCTGCGTGAGTCTAGGAAATCCTCCTGGACGTATATAGAATTTCTTAAATCTATCACACGTTATGAGTTAAGAAAATGTGAAGTAAAGAGTTTAGAAAGAAGAATGAAATGGGCCGACTTCCCTTACGCGAAGTCGTTAAGTGAATATAATTTAGAAGGACAGACTGCTTTAACGGTGCGTCAATTGCCCCAGCTCGCAGGACTAAATTGGCTTGAGCAGCAGTATAATTTAATTTTATTAGGACCATTAAGGGTTGGGAAAACATTTTTAGCAATTGGTTTGGGGATTGAATCTATTCACAAAGGTTTCAACGTTTATTCCATCGTGTAGAAGTGATTCATATGGATGGAGATAGTTATCGAATGAAATATCAAAAAGTATATTTTCAGCAGAATAAAGAACAAATAAGCAAAAAGTGTAAAATTTGAATTGATTTCTATATTTGGAAGTATACTAGTTGACAGTAAAGGACTAAGGTTATTTTATATCTAATAATATTAACAATAAATGCTTAGTTTCCTTAGTGTGTAAATAATGCTTAAACAGCCTTACATATAAGATATAAGTAAGGCTGTTTAAATTAATAAACCTATAAAATATAAATTTTCTAAAAAATAACGGAAGGTGGATGCACTGTAAACATAAATTTTTAAACGATTAAGTTCATAATATCTAGACAGTATTGGATACGACAGTCAAAGAACTTTATAAATTACATATAGCTCGATCAATTTGTTAAGTTGATAGAAGATACCAGTATAGTCTATATACAAGAAGGATCATTCTCACATTCATAGTCTATTATATGCGTAACATTTAGAAGGATCTGATTTAATGAAGAGTTAGTTTAGAAACTTATTGAAGTTATTTATAAATGAGAAAGTCCACCTAAAATAAAGTTGACAATTTTGTGAGAAACTATTGGATCATCATAGCCTTCTGGAAGCTTCCAAGTTGGTTTTACCTGCATCATTAGCTCTACTGATCTTACAATTGCCTTAGTTTCTAGACCTGATATAATATTACTACCGCACAATACTGTTTCAGGTCTTTCTGTACTATTTCTGATAGTTACAGAAGGAACTCCGAGGATACAACTTTCTTCCTGAACTGTCCCACTATCTGTAATAGTACAACTTGCATGTTTTTGAAGTTGAATAAAATCAAAAAATCCAAAAGGTTTACATAAATTTAACAATGGTTCATGGACTCTTATCTCAAACTTATCTAAACGATCCTTCATTCTAGGATGAACACTGCATATAATAGGAATCCGATGTTTCTGGGCAATGATAGTTAAGCTATCAATTATTTTTTGAAGCCGCTCTTTTATGTCTACATTTTCAGCTCGGTGTGCAGTTACCAAGATGAAATTTTTATTCTTCACGTTTAATTCTTCTAAAATATTACTTTTTGAAATTTCCTCCTTATAATATTTTATTACCTCAAAAATGGGATTTCCTGAGACCCATATTTTCTGTGGATGTACCCCCTCTCGTAATAAATTCTCTTTTGCTGTAGACGTATAAGGTAAATTAAAAGATGATATTGAGTCTATTACTTTACGATTAATTTCTTCAGGTACTTTATGGTCATAACAGCGGTTTCCTGCCTCCATGTGATAAACAGGAATTCCATGTCTCTCTCCTAAAAAAGCACATAATGCACTGTTAGTATCCCCCAATACCAATATCTTATCTGGATTATGCTTTTCAATAATTTTTTCAACTACATCAAAGATTTGGCCTATTTGAGATCCGACTGAACTGTTAGATAATTTTATGTGATAGTTAGGTAATCTTATTTTTAATTGATTAAAAAAGATTTCACTTAATCTTTGATCATAATTTTGTCCTGTATGGACTAGTATGTGTTCATCTGCATAATGATCTAACTTTTGAATAATCAAACTCAAGCGAATAATTTCTGGTCTAGTTCCAATAATAGTCATTACTTTCATAAGTTCACACCTTTATTAGTTTCTAAACATTTTTAAAATATTTTGAGATTCTTCTTTCTCAAGAATTGTATTTTTTCTTGCAATTATCTTTGGCAGGGTATTTTTCTGATGAATAATATTGAGGAAGTTTCTTTTTGAAATAATCTCATGATTAAGAGTAATAGCTCCAGCGTGGCCGCCAGGAAGTACATAGCGCTTACCTTTTAAATAATCTGCAGTTTTATAAATAAGGGTATAGAATTGAGGAGATTCATAGAATATAGGAGCTAAGGATCCAGTGTTGATATCAAATAAATAACCATTTTGGTTAATTATAACCTCTGTATCGGGTTTATGTTTATATTGATGTAATTGTTCAATATATGTTTTGTGGTACATATCATCAGAATCAATTCTTACTAGATAAAGATATTCAAAGTCTTTAATGGAAGCTTTTAAAGTCTGATTATATTCTTTTTTTCCTACAAATTTAATATTAGAAGGTAACTTATTATATTGTGATAAAGATGTATCAATAATCTGCTTTGTTTCATCTTCGTATAACACTAAAGTAAGAAAATCTTGATTTGTTTGACTTATTAGACTTTTAGCAGTATAGTTCATAAACAATTCAATACGATTTTTAATCCAATTTTCTGTCAATCTATCCGCTGTAAATCCAAATGTATTAAAGGTAATACTAACTATTATTTTTTTATTCATTATTAAAATAGCTCCTTCGTTTATATTATTTTCCACATATATCAATATTATAGATATTATAGTTGTTATGATAGGTATTGTTGATAGGTGTGTGGTCTAGACTCCATCCAATCTTTGAGCTCCTTAATCATTGTTGAATAGTTCACAAGTGTATACTTAAAATCTTTTCTGGTTATGATTAAGCTTTTATCTGAATATGTCTTTGCTGAAGGAAGAATAGTGATATCATTCTTTGAAAAAGTCTCTTTTAATAATAAAAGAAGTTCATATTTCGAGATTTTCTTTTCTCCTGTTAAATGAATTAGTCCTTTGATCTGATTAAATGATAAGTTATAGATAACTTTAGCAAGTTCTAAAGTAGTTATGCCATTCCAAAATACATTTTGATAACCTTCGATTTTTCCTTTTTGCTTCATAAACCAATGAAACAATCCAATTCCATCTTCTTTCAGTTCTGGTCCTATTATAGAAGTCCTAATGGTTAAATTATTATTATTTGTAACTTCTCCTAAACTTTTTGTTTGAGCATAAACCGAACTTCCTGTCTTTTCAGAATTCTCGCTATAATCACCTAACTTTCCAGAAAAAACACAATCTGTACTTATATGAATCAAATAAAAGTTGTAAATATTACTATATTCAGAAAGTTTATGAGGGAAGAGACTGTTAATGAAAATTGAATCATATATATTTTTGTCAGCAATATCATTTAGTATGCCTACAGCGTTAATTACAATGTGTGGTTTGACTAAATTTAATACTTGCTCTACTTTCTTTAGATCTCTTACATCTAGGTATAGGCTATTAGAAGAATTTTTGTTATTTCGCCGTGTAGTCCAGAAAATTTGTTGATGACCTTTAGATGTAAAATAATTTTTAATTACATGGCCAGCCATTCCATCTCCACCAATAATTAGTACCTTCAATTAATAAAACCTCCGCTCTTTAACATCTCTAAGATGTCTTTTTTAGACATTAACAAATCATTAGAGGAGTATTCATCAAAAGAAACTTTTCGGAATTTTTCGTATGTTTTGATTAAATTTAATGAGGAATGTGAAGGGAGGATAACGTAATATTGGTTATGATAATGGTGAGTAAATGGAGATTCATGATTTGATACAAGTATTTCATGTAACTTTTCTCCAGGACGTATGCCAACTTCTTTTATATTAACTGGTTTAGTTGCTAGTTGTTCAATTAGCACTTCTGCTAAGTCTAAAATCTTACAAGCTTTCATTTGCATTACGTATGTTTCTCCGCCGATAGACTCTGCAGAAGCTTTAAGTAGTAGATCTATTGCCTCGGAAACTGTTAAGAAGAATCTAGTCATTTCCTTTGAAGTTAACGTAATATCCTTTCCTTCAATAATCATGTTTTTAAAGAGTGGCACTACACTACCATTAGTTCCTAATACATTTCCACCCCTTATACATACAAATTTAGTTTCCTCACTATAATCATTAGCCCTTAACATAAGTTTTTCACCAAATGATTTTGTCATTCCATAAAAGTTTATAGGGTCAACAGCTTTATCTGTGGAAACATCAATTACTTTTTTTACTTTATTCTTAATGCTTGCACGTATTACATTTTCAGTACCTATTACATTTGTTTTTAAAGCCTCCTCAGGTTGTAATTCACAAATAGGAACATGTTTTAAAGCAGCGAGGTGAAATACATAGTGAACATTTTTAGAAGCATCTTCAACTGACTGATAATCCCTTACGTCGCCAATAATAAATTTGATTTTAGCATTATAATCAAAATTTCTTTGCATTGTAACTTGTACATACTCATTTCTGGATAAGATTCGTATTTCTTTAGGACTGTGTACTAGTAATTTTTTAGTAAGTTCGTACCCCCAAGAACCTGTTCCTCCTGTTATTAATATTATCTTATCTTTATACATGATTTAGCCTCCTGTATTGAGTTTATAATTAATACAACCTTGACAGTTATTGAATTGTGTCTTCTAATGAAGATCCTAATAAATAATAATTAAACCCCTGTTTCTTTAGTTGTTTTGAATCAAGTGAATTTTTTGTGTCAAATAAATTTTTAGTTCTTACTAGAGGAATAAAATCCCCAAAATTAAAATATTTAAATACGTTATGATCAGTTAAAAGAACAATGCAATCTGTTCCTTCAATTGCTTTTTCTATACTTTCAACTTTGTGCTTAAATGTTTCTTTCACTAAAGGATCGAAGGATTTAATAACTATTCCTTGCTCCTGTAATTTCTCAATGATATAAAGGTTAGGGCTCTCCCTTATATCGTCGATATCTCCTTTAAAGGCTAATCCTAAAATAGAAACTACAGGATTTTCTATTGCCGAAACTAATTGAATAATTTTATTTACAACATAATTTGGTGTATTATCGTTTATGTGACGAGATAAACTTATTAGTTTTGCTGTTTCAGGATCTTGGTTAACAATAAACCATGGATCTACCGCAATACAGTGTCCACCTACTCCAGGTCCGGGATTATGAATGTGGACCCTAGGATGGTTATTAGCCAACTTGATTGCTTCCCAAATATTAATACCTAGTTTCTCGGCTATTCTTGCAAGCTCGTTAGCAAAAGCTATATTTATATCTCTATATGTGTTTTCAATTAATTTGACCATTTCGGCAGTTGTGGCATCCGTTGTATGAATATTTCCTTTAACAAATCGTTTGTATAAATTAACAGCCAATTCTGTGGATTTTTCATTAATTCCTCCTACTATTCTATCATTGTTCACCATTTCAGTTATTAAATTACCCGGCAATACTCTCTCTGGTGAGTATGCAACAAAAAGTTCTTCTCCAATTTTTAACTTTGTTTGCGTTAATAAGGTTATTACCGTTTGAATAACTGTCTTTGGTGGGACGGTGGATTCTAGTATAACCAGATTTCCTTTTTGTAAATAGGGTAAAATCATTTCAACCGCTTTTATCACAAAGTTCAAGTTAGCAGTCTTATCTTCGTTTATCGGAGTAGGTACAGAAATTATAAATGCATCCGAATGTACAGGTGCGGTAGAAAAATTAATCTTTCCTGTTTGTATCGCTTTAACTAATAATTCTTCAAGCCCAGGTTCATAAATGTGTAATTTTTTACTATTCAATTTTTTGATAATATCTGTATTAATGTCAACTCCATGCACCTCAGTTTGATGGTTAGCAAACATCAATGCTGTAGGTAAGCCTATATATCCTAATCCAAGAATACAAGTTTTCAAAAAAAATCCCCCTTTTACCTCTTCAAGGTATTCATATTTTGTTTGAAAATAATTATTTAATTACTAACTCAAGAATTTGATTAAAATGTCTATTATTTTTTCACTAGGTTTCTCAATATCATAAGGATTTGACCAAGTTGCGTAGAGAACATTATAACTATCAAGGATTTTTGAAATATTATCCTTTTCTACATTTACTAAACGATTTGCTCCACATGTAATTGTTTCTGGGCGCTCAGTTGAATCTCGTAATGTTAAGCAAGGGGTTTTTAAAATACATGATTCTTCTTGAAGACCCCCACTGTCTGTGAGAACGACTTTTGCTTCTTTTTGTAAATGAATAGATTCAACAAAATTAACTGGAGGATCAAGAATAATAATTTTGGAGTCCAATAGCAGAGGATATAAGTTAAATTTATGAAGCTTTTCTTTAGTACGTGGGTGTAAGGAGAACACGACTTTATTTTGACTACTTTCCGAAATTTCTTTTAGACTACTTATAATAGAAGTTAACCTAGATTTATTATTGGTATTCTCTTGCCTGTGGCAAGTTACGAAAAAGTATTCTTTAGGTTTAATATCGTACTTTATTAAAATAGTATCCGTATTTATTTTGTTAGATACTTCCTGAATAGAATCAACTAATGTTTGTCCTACAACGTATACTCCATTAACAATTCCTTCCTTTTTCAAATTATTTTGAGCTTCCTTTGTAGGAGCAAATAGGATTGTGGAAAGATGATCAACTATAATTCTATTGATTTCTTCAGGCATAGTTTTATCAAAGCTACGAAGTCCTGATTCTACATGAATAACAGGTATATTAAGTTTAGCCGCTGCGAGGCAAGCCCCAAGAGTTGTATTAGTATCACCATGAACAATGATTGCTGTAATTCCTTCCCTTAATATTAGGTCTTCAGTCTTTTTCATTATCTCTGATGTTACAAAAGAGTGACTACCAGAACCTACTTTAAAATTAAAATCTGGAGTGGGTAAATCAAATGTCTTTAGCATACTGCCATCCATATAATAGTCATAATGTTGACCTGAATGTACAAATAAATGAGCAGAGCTAAGTCCTTTTAATATTTTTATTAATACGGCCATTTTTATTATTTCCGGTCTCGTCCCTACTATAACTGCATATTTCATTGCTACCTCCCAAAAAAAAACGATTTATATCATCCTATGTTCCTTATTTTTTTTTGTCTGATAAAAGGGCCTTGTTTTAAAGTTTTTATATCAGAAGTTTAATTACAGGCTCGATAGAATTATTAAATAATCTATAATTTCAGGAATTTACCGGCTTGTAAACAATCTTTATTATAATTATTGGCATTAGTTGAGGGGAAAATAACCAATACAGTTTTGATCCATCATTTGTTAATGTAAATCGGATTACGTCAAAATTTACAATTGGATGGGAAAAACTTGGTGCACTACGTCCATTTGCTCCTTAGGAAAAATTATTCCATAAGTTATAAATCATTGTTGTATTTTTTATTAAGTTAATAGTATTGTCTAACCCATGAACATTAGCCAGCCAGTCGTAAACTCCAGAACCTTCAGCGATATTAATAAGTATAACCCAAACGAAATTAGTAAGGCCCGTTAACTGGGAGTTCCTTGGGTCCCCTTAACATGAGCTCTAAGGTGAACATTCGTCACATCATACGCAGAAAATGCTGCCGAGAATTGTATATTCTCTACAAAATCTATTAAAGTAGGAGAGTGATCACTTACGATATCAAAAATCGGCTGATTCTTTATCAATATGGGTTGAAAGTGGTTGGTTGAGGGAAAAGCCATTGTATTGCCTCTTCGAATCATTTAACTTTACATTTTATTAGGTAGGCTAACAATTAAGATGTGAAATTTCAATAGAATATTTTAGTGGAAATTCCTTATAGAGAGAATTTTTATACTATGTAAAGTAGTTCTTGAACTGCACCCCAATTGTTAGACAAAAACTAATAATTGGAGTGGACTTGTCAATATTTATTGGACACTAAGTTAAGATACTATGATGAATAGGCTTTTTCGTATTCAATAGGGGAAAGATAATGCAGAGAAGAATGCATTCTTTTGGTATTGTAATAGAGCTCTATATATTTAAATACTTCTTTTCGAGCTTGTTCTGGTGTTGTAAATTTGGCACCATGAATGAGCTCTCTTTTTATGGTCTTATAAAAAGATTCCATTAATGCATTATCGTAGGGGTTTCCTTTTCTGCTGACACTTGAAACAGCACCATACTTTTTCAGTACGGCTTGAAAATTACTACCCGTATATTGGGATCCTTGGTCTGTATGGATAATTAATCCTGTTGGAGGATGTTCTTTGTTATATCCTTGTAAAAAAGCGTCTATCACAAGAGAATCTTTCATCCGTGTACTCATAGACCAGCCACTCACTTTTCTCGAGTACATATCCACAAATACCGCAAGGTATAAAGTACCCTTTTGAGTAGGGATATAGGTAATGTCACCGACCCATATTTTATTTCGTCCGTCTGTGTGAAAAACTTGATTAAGGAGGTTGGGTCTTTCTATAGAAGGTGATTTTTTATTATAACGTTTATAGCGATACCTGCTTCCTTTCGCATATAGGTTCATTTGACGCATCAGTTTTCCTACTCTTTTTCTGTTTACCTTGATTCCCTTCTTCTCAAGAACCTTTGTAACTCTTAAAGATCCGTATCGACCCTTATGTTCCTTAAATATCTCCTGTATTTCCGCACGTAACACTTCATTCTCTAAAGCTCTTTTAGAAGGTTTTCTCTGTAAATATTCATAGTAACCTGATCGTGAGATGTTTAACGTTTTACAAGCCTTCTTGATGTTATAGTTGTGTTTATTTTCTTTTAAGAATTGAAACCTTACACATTCTTTTTCTTCAAGAAGACCCGGAACTTTTTTAGTAGATCAAGCTCTTTTCTAAGTTCTTCATTCTCACGTTTAAGCTTTTTCATTTCATACTGGGAATTATAAAGTGCGCTCCCACGGCCTGGAAACGCACTTTCCCCATATTCTTCGTATTCACTTACCCAACGATATAGCGTATTAGGATGAATAGATAATTCTTTCGCAATCTCTTTTACAAATAGGTTCTCTTCCAGTACCAACTGAACTGCAGCCATTTTAAATTGACGATCATAAACTTTTCTACCCATAAACCGAATCACCTTTTTCTCTTAATTTAGTGTCCAGTTTATCGTACCATCTCCAAATAGCTGCCTAAATAACGTGTCTAACTTTTTGGATTCAGTTCAAAATTATCAGATGAAAAGTTAAATGATCCTGGTTATAAGTGTTTTTACTACTTATAAAAGAAAAAACTGACTCCATAATACAAATGCTTGTAAATTGAAGTCAGAAAACTATTTAAATTATATTTTACGTGCCAAAAGTTTTATTTTATATATCCATTCGGGGTATTTTTTTGCCAATTCCATGAGTCATGACACATGTCTTTTAGATTTTTGGTTGCTTTCCATCCTAGTTTTTCTTTAGCTTTAGTGGTATCACCATAACATTTATCAATATCTCCAGCTCTTCTTCAAGTGAAATTATATGGAGTTTTTTGAGAAGTAATATTTTCGTAACTCTTAATCAGGTCGATTACACTATACCTGTAGTTCGAAGAACCCTCTCTAAGGCTTTTAAATGCCTCTTAGCCAAATCTACAACATGAATGTAATCCCTTATCCCTGTCCCATCATGCGTATTGTAGTCTTTGCCGAATATATTAACTTTTTCTCTTTTTCCTATCGCAACTTGATTAATATAGGGCATTAGATTATTGGGAATGGCAGAGGGATCTTCCCCTATCCTTCCGCTTTCATGCGCTCCAATTGGATTGAAATATCTCAAAAGGCTGATACTCCAATTATGATCTGAAATATATAAGTCTCTTAAAATTTCCTCAATAATCAATTTTGTTCGTCCATAAGGGTTTATTGGTCCTAGTGGAGAATCCTCAATAACTGGTACATGTTTTGGTATTCCATAAACGTTTGCAGATGAGCTAAATATTAGCTTTTTAACCTTGTGTTTTTTCATTATTTGACAAAGAATTAAGGTCCCAGTGACGTTATTATGATAATAATGAAGGGGAATTTCTATTGATTCATTAACAGCTTTTAATCCGGAAAAATGAATAACGGCGTCAATCTTATTTTCAGAGAAAACCTTTTCTACAGTTTTTTCATCAAGTAAATCTCCATTGTAGAATTTGAAATCTTTTTTAGCTAATTCGGATACCCGTTTCAATGATTCAGGTTTGCTATTAGAAAGATTATCTATTACTACAATCTCATAGCCGGCATTGAGGAGTTCAAGACAAGTGTGACTCCCAATGTAGCCAGCTCCTCCGGTTACCAATATACTCACAGATATTCCTCCGTATGCTCCTTTGATTTTGTATGTTGTAAGAGAGTTTGTAAACCTAACAATCCTAGATTATTACAAACAGGATTAGTGCTGATTGTTTATAATGTCAGGTTCTAAAAGAATGGTGTATCCTTATCTTTTATGCATTGAATTCTCTAGTATATTAAATGCTTAATTATGTATTTTTGCTTGGACAAACTTACTACACTTTCAAGATAATTTAACCGTTATTATGGCTTGCTTTAATTATAAATTTTTAACCTATAATATTAACTCTGAAAAAGCTAAGTGAAAATGTTACTAAAGACCTTGGACAAGCACACATTTCTTTTTTATAAAAATGAATAAAATATAGAGAGTTCATGAAGAAAGGATGATTACAATCAAAAAATATTACACTCACTACAATTCTAGAGATGGCAATTATTATTTAAATGAGCGTTACCCTAACTCTCAAAAGGAATATAGGGAGGCACAAGAGGAAAATGGAATCGATAATGCAGCTGACATGGCTTTTAGAATACCTGTATTTCTGAGCCACCCCTCCTCTCTTAATACTATTCAATCGAGATTTCTCCGACGTCTCATTCGAGAAATTGAGAATGTTTTACTTTTTCCACGTACTTTACCCGATACAGAGCAATATCCTGAAAAAACATTGACAAGCGTACGACGGTTGGTGCTCTCAAGTTATGGATTAATTGCAGTCAATATGCAGCAAGTTTTTGCTAATTATACACAAACAAATACAGGAGAAAATCTACCACAACCATCATGGGAAGGCGCTCCTTTTTTACAAATAGAACCTAGTATGGGTTATCAAAGAGGATTACCTCTCCTGCTCATCAAAGAAAAAGGAGTCAATAGCGTAGGCGTATGGAATCCAGCTGTCACTCCATTCCAGATCATCGAATGGGACTCTACCAAACCACTTGATGAGTTCTTTAATCGAGTTGAATGGAGAGAGATATTTCAAAATTGGATTGCTCAAGTAAGAAGTGGATATTATTACCAAACGGAACCGAAGTATCGCTATGGTCCTAGAGACATGTAGAGACGATAATTTCAAAGAAATCATAAAATCTCTTATAGTGGAGGTGAAAACAATTGACAATAATAAACCGTGGATCTTGTGTAGGGGTTTTATATAGAGCAAGCAGTGGCGCTTCATGTAGAAATGGATATTGTGTTCATAATGGAAGGTTAGTAGGTGGCGTTATAAATGCTACTTCTAATACGCTAAATGTCACTACAAGTATAGATACTACAAAACTTCAATCTTATTATGGTATTCTCCTTAGTCATTTGGCTGTTGATAGTTCTACAGGACAAGTAACTCAACAATATCTTTATTTTAGAAGGAATCAGATACAAATGGTCAGGGTAACACCTTATAATGGATATAACGACCCTAATTGCCAAAGGGCTAATCATTATAACGTCCCTAATATTATTTATCCTGGAGAATGTGTAGGAATTAGATACCGATCAGGTAACGAATGGAGAATTTCTAATGGTCGATACTTATATTGGACAGGACAAATTAATCACTGTGTATTTGATGAACGCCCTCAAAGTACCAATAGACAGTTTCTACGACAGCTATGGTATTCTCATTGGATACTTGATCCAAATAACGAAAGAAATATTGTTCCAAGAAAAGCTTCTAGAGGACGTGGTGCTCCAGGCGGAGAAACCAGAGTTTATGTGTTTAAAAATATGATTCCATCAAATGGACAAACTGTATTAGTAAAAGCTGCCTCACCTGTAAATTCTCCTTCAAGACCTTATAGAATTGTTTACCAATCATAAATTTTTTCTGATAACTAACCATAAAGTTTCGAAATTCAATATTTAATTATTAAAAATAAATTATAAAAACAGCAGGATTTTCTGTAATGTACAAAAATCCTGCTGCTTTTATAGTTTAAATTACATATTAACCGCCAAAAATCTTACTCCAGAATCCTTTTGGTTTTGAATCTAGATTTTCTTGGGCGGCCGCGATCAGTTTTTTTGTATCGCTAATTTCACGTATGGCACTAGTCAATTTTTCGTCTCGTTTTTCTAGGTTGTTTTCAATATATTTGTCTTGATGGTCTAGCTTTTCTGTAAGTTTCTTTATAAGACTCCCTTGTTCATCTAATCGTTGGATAAGTGCTAGTTGAAATTGCTCATCCTTTTCAGAGCGATTAAGCAATTCTTGAACTTTCTCTTCAAGAGATTCTACTTTCTTCTCAAGATTTGATTGAACTTCAACTGCTTCGGGCACAATTTCACCTTGAAGCCATTGGTTTATCATCTTATAGCTCCAATTTTGTTCTTGAATTCTTTTTTTGATTTCAGTTAACAAATCGATATTTTGTTTGTTATACCTTCTATGCCCTCCTTCTGTTCGTTGAATCTGGAGGTTGAATTCTTTCTCGTATAAGCGAATAAGATCTATACTTAAACCAGTTAGCTTTACGGTGTCCTTCAGCGTGTAAACAATTTCATCTTCATTTTTTTTAGACATTTTTCTAGGCTTCTCCTTTCTATACAAAAATCTAGATAAACTTTAAAGTTGCTATATCAATATTAATTGCGATTCTAGAACGTGGTTGTACCAGATGTTATTCAAGTTTTATATTTCTAGTAAAATTCTATTAATCACTTTGAATTCCTGTTCTTTTATCTATATTTTTTCTTTCCCGTCAACTCTTATTCTTTTTTTAATTCTAGATGAAATGATGAACTTTGCAAGAGTAAAACGATTTTTTTCATAATAGACAAGTTATATATGTAGTTCAAAAACTTAATGTAAGAATCAATACGTTAATCTTATTAATGAATTCTTTATTTTACAAGCGTCTCCAAATAAATGTATTTGATAACTTAGCAGGTTCCTTTTGTCATTAAAAAATATACATATTCTTTTCTTAGAATTCAAAAACTAGAACATCTAAAACCTTGGTACAAAAACGATTTAGACGAATCTAGAATGTACTTTCTCTAGTTTAAAGTCAAGATTTATGTAAGTGTTTTTTATAAAATAATATCAGTGATGGATCCTTAAGAATTTTACCCTAATGTAGTGATTTAATGGAACTTCTCTTTGGATTGTGCAACCTTTATATAAATATCTTCTTAGGTTAAAACTAACATTAACTTTTTTGTAGTTTATTTTCAAGGTTTTTAAATTTTACAACGAAATCTAGAAATACAACAAACCTTTGATTATCAAGGGTTTACACCGAATCTGGAATGTACTTTCTCTAGTGTTTAATCAAGATTAATAAATCTAATTACATTCTAGATAATAGTAAATAAATTTGGTTATTATAATGTTGATGTATGGCTGTTAAGCTAATGATTTATACTAATCGGGCAAACCAATGCCATAATAATTTAATTTTTGAATAAGTGAATTTTAAAAGTGTGAACCACCAAGTTTAACTAAAGTTTAACTTGGTTTTATTTTCTAGAATCCGCTGGATAGAATCCGCATTCAAGTTTAACTTGTTAAAATATAATTATTGATATAAAAGGATTTAAATAAAAAAATAAGTTAAACTTATTTTTTATTTTACTCTTAAATATCGCTTGAATCGATATAAAGCATGGCGGCTAGACAATCCAAAGTAGTAAATAATGTGTTCGTTGGAATATCCCTCATGAATCTTGTTAAGAATACAGCTGTTTCGGAAGTGAGTAGATCTTACATTTGATTTTATACCTGAACGTTTAACTTCTCTTTCAATCATACGTTTTGTGCCAATTACACTAATCCTTTTAGGTTTATCTAAACTGTAATCATACCAATAAACCATTTTTTGAGGATGAAAAGAAATAAATAATGGATCATCTGTATAGTCTTTAGGTCTAAATAGCAAAGGTATTGTTGATAGGTAATTATATATGATTTTTTTATCATCTTTAGAAAGCTCTAATATACGATTTGTTTTACTATTTTTAACCATTAATGTATTTTGTCCAAAATTAATGTCTTTTATATTGAGAGATACAACCTCATTAACAGTTAGGCCATAACGAATCATAAGGACAAACATGGAATGATTACGAGGCCCTATATATTTGTGTATTTGGGATTGAATATCACTCAGGTGTTTATGGCTTATAACAGAATCTAAAAGAAGCAACGTGTCAGCTTCAGTTATAAAGTCAGTATCCGTTAATTCACGTTGTTTTTTGTTTGTTCCTTGTAAAAGACCAATATAACTTATGAGGTTATAATATTTTAACAATCCATTCAAATGTGATGCCACACGCCTCAGATTGGCTTCTGATAACTTTTTTTCTTTTAGATAACTAAAGTACTCATCATAATATTTTTTGTCCTGCGGCAAGCTTTCCGGGGGGATATTAGGATGATAATGATTTAACCATTCAAAAAAACTTTTTAAATCATGTTTATACATTGAAATTGTGGAAGATTTTTTTTTAGATTCGTTCAAATGACAAAGGAATTTCTGAAGGAGAAGAAACCTATCCAAATAAAACACATCCTTTCTTTAGGTAAATTTAATATACTATTATTATAGCAAAAATAATTAACCCGCTCACTAAATAGAAGCTTCTTTTATTACATTCGATATATTAAATTTACCGTTTTGTTTAAAAAACAAACAAAAAAGCATACCCTTAAAGGCATGCTTTTTGATTTCTTCTATATTTGATCTAAGTTTTATTTGAAATTTTACTTTGCAAAAATTCTTTATAGATTTTCTTTAGTTCTTTATTTTTAAAATCCTTAACAAGCCTTGGTTCTAGCTCTAAGGCTTGACGCTTTTTTAAGTCCTCTTCTATATTCCGAATGACTTCTTGTAAACCTGCTTCTTGAGCTTTTTTAACTTCTTCTTGATTAGGTTCATCTGAACTTAAAATTAGCATTTTTTTTAATTCTTGGAACTGCAGGAGCTTTTCTTCAAATTCCATTTGAGTTCCAATTTCTTTTAAAAATGATTCTTGCTTTTCCTTTAATGTAGAATCTTTAAGGAGTTGTTGTTTATCTCTATCTTGGGCTATAAAATCTGGAACTAATTCTTTTTTTACAGTCTTTTTAGAATTAATAAGCTTTGATTCCTGTGAGAGCTTGGCGTAATCTTTTTGAATCGCTTTTACTACGTAGGAATGAGGATGAGTAACATCTCCAGTAATCAAACGATCTTTTGTATATCTAATATTTCTTTCTAGATGTTCTTTTGTAAATTCTGATAAAAGCCACTCTATTTTTTCCGGTTTGACTCCTAAGTCCACTAAATCGTTCTGAACACTGTTTTCGTGATCTTCTAACCCCACTAATTGTTGATTTAATTCTAGTTTTTTCTCTTTAATAGCGCTAGCATCATTCAACGCGGGTGAACTAGTAATGATAAATTCTATGGATGTTACTTTTCTACCGGTTTTTATTTCTACGAATTCAAAGTGGATGTCCGTTTTATTATTAATTTCTTTTTGAGCTACTGCTAATACTTTACTTTTAAAATGGCCATACTGTTTATACTTAGTAGGTTCAATAGCTAAAAAATGACGTAATTCTTCAAGAGTCAGTTCCCTTTTTCGCAGACGCTCATATTGCTTAAGCAGCTCATAAATACGAATGGAATAGACCGAATTGAGTCTCACTACATTCTCTAATTGATACGATGTAAATTTTTCCTTAAGCTCTAAAAAAAGATACTTTAAGCTAGGATGAAATTGTAATGTTATGTATCCTTCGTTTTCTTCATAAATAGATGTAATTACCCAGTTGTAATTTCTTTGTCTGCCTTTTTCTTTTATCGTAAGAATTTTTGTTTGAAGGCCATTTACGATTTCTTTTAAATAAGAGTAAAAACCTGTTCCTTTCTTATTGCCTACGATTTCGATAAAGTCTTTCGCTCGAAATCTATAGGTCTTCAACGTTTCATCATTAGGCTGCACTTTAGATGCCATGATCAAAAGAATTCTTTGCTCTTGTAAAGACAATTTATATGTACTCTCAATGAGGATGTTTGATTTAGTTACCCAATTTTTTATATTTATACTTTCCAGATCATATGGTTGAACGACAGTCGTTTTCTTCATAAAATCCCCCATATTTTTCTAAACTATCACTAAAATATCATAAAAGTGATACTGTGTAAATTGCATGTTAAAGAGCAACCTGTCCTTAGAAATTAAATATCACGCAAAATTAGTGATACTTCATGAGGTTTGTTAACTTTAGAAACCTTACTCATTCTTGATTTATTAAACTCAATCTTCATTTTAATACGCAAAATTGGTGATAGTTGAAGCATGTCTGCATTTTCAACGCAAAATTAGTGATACTTAAAGCACATCTAGATTGTCCACGCAAAATTAGTGATACTTAAGCCATATTTGCATTTTTCACGCAAAATTAGTGATAGTTCGCGCAAAATTAGTGATAGTTTCGCGCAAAATTAGTGATAGTTTCGCGCAAAATTAGTGATAGTTCGCGCAAAATTAGTGATAGTTCGCGCAAAATTAGTGATAGTTTAGGCTTATAAACGTTGTAATATCAGTGTCTAAAGACGGTCTAAAACAATAAAACAATAAAACAAATATATAAAACAATATATAAAACAGTAAAACAACATAAGAGAGTAGTTGTTTTTTTACTTTATAACTTTCAAGCGTAATAATTAAGTAAACAGATACATTTGTAGTGAGTTTTTTAGAATATTAGAAGTATATCCAAACGAAGTAACTTTTAATCATAGTTAAAATACAGAGGTTTTATGAGGAGATTATGAATTCTTATTGAATTATAAGATTAATAGACGGTATAATAGAGTCACTAAAACAGTGCGGAATATAAAAAGACTCCAACGTGTGCAAGTGGTGCGCCAACACCCTTACACCGTTAACCCTAAAACACCTAGGGAAAACACCTGTCAAAGTCCTAATACATAAATTTAATTACGCCTTTATTTTATCGGATAATTAGATTTATTTCAAGGGCGTAGTCTGTCAAAAAATCCGACATCGTTTTCCTATTTTCTGGGATGCGATGTCTTTTTTTGTTCCTGAAAAGGAGAGGATAGACTAATGGCTACTACGCGTATGCTTACGACAGAAGAATTTGATTATATGAAAAGTTATCAGAGTTTCACAGAAAACCGTTCTCAACATCAATCAATGAAACGAAAATTACTTAAAGAAATTATCAACCTTTATGGTGAGAAATTTTATCGTCTCCACGAAGGAACTAGAAAAGCTTTAGACCGCCTTTGTTGGTTTGCTGCAGAAAAAGGATTTTGCTTCCCAGGCAGTACATACTTAGGTAAAACCTACGAAAAGTCAAAAGGCACAATCGATCGTCATTTAAAAGAATTACGAAAACAAGGACAAATTGTTACAGTTTATCGTCGCTGTCCTCGTAACAATGGAAAAGGGAACCCAGTGCACTTATTTGTAAATCACCCTTATTTTAGTTATTGGGTTAAGTATTTACAGCTTGATTTAGAGTCTAATGTTGAAGCAGATGTTAAAACAGAAAATAATGAGAACACTTGGGAGAGTAAGAATAAAGATACAAAAAAACAGTCTACCTATAATTTATCTTTAAAAGATTTAAATAAATACATACGTAATAATGTTAATTATAAACTCTCATCGGATTATGTACCGTCTTTTATTCCAACAGCTTTTAAAGATGCTGTAAGACCTTTTTTTCCTTACGCAGACGATATTTATGAATTATGGGGGAAAGTGCGATTAGCTTATAGAATAAGCGGTCTTCAGCAACCTTTAGAACATCTAGATTTTGTAGCTATTCAAGCCTTTAAAGAGACAGTTTTTGCTTACAAGAAAAAGCGAATAAAGAACACTTTTACAGCTTATTTTTATGGAACACTTAGGAGTTTATTTGCAGTGGAACGTAGAAGGGAAGTTCAGCGAACTTCTAATAGTGCACTATTTTACAACTTTTTAGAAGCATAATTTTCCCTTTTTATATGTGTTTTTAGAATAGAAGCTAATTGAAGGTTAACTTATTAGAGTGGTTTTAATAGGAGAATCTTGTGGAAAATTTATTCAAAAGGGATGTTTTTATGCAATTAAAGAGTTGTATATTATGCATTAACAGGAGAAACAGGGAGTATCGTTCCTCCTAAGTGAAAGGTAAATAAATATCATAAGTTGCTGTTCACAATGTAGGGTATAATCAACTTTACATAATCTTAAATAATAAATTTTATTGGTCGTCTATCTTATATAGTATGCTTTGGAAGGGTTAAAGTCTTTTTAAAAGAGAGTTACATTATTGGGGATTTTTATTTAAAGAGGTTAATGCAAAGAAAACATCGGGATTGAGCTGACCATTTACAACATTACGATTATCTCCCCAAGAATGTAATAAGCAGCTACCAGGGCCGGATATAATCTGATTATAGTCTCCCATATAACATTCAGCATCAATTGTAACAGGTACTCTAGAGTATGGGTTACTTATAACTTTTTCGTTGCTTACTCCTGTCTGAAGAGAGAAGGTTTTCATAAATATGCCGAATGTTCCATTGCCCGTGCCCCCTACTAAATTCGGATCGTTAAAGCGATTATATTGAATATGGGCACCTGCACAATTAGCTGTTACACTCGGGAAAAATGAATAGGCAATACTCTGACTAACGTTAACTTGATTCCAACTAGCCCCTTTATCTTTACTATAGGCTAAAAATACATTGATAAAGGTTCTACTGCCTATAACTCTACCAGCATTCCATACTGCGTATAGAGTACCATCTGGACCGATGGCAGCATGGGGAAATTCATTCATGCGAATTTGTCTAGAACTATTAACGCCTATTGATGGTTGATTACATGGTCTTGTTGTGGTGGCTGCAGCTGCAAATGGTGTTGAAACGGATACATCTATAGGAAACGTATTTCCACCATCAGTTGATTTAGTCATGCGAATTGTTCTGTTAGGTTGACCTAGCACACCAAATCCATTCTTAGCTATTTCTTCATAAAAAACATAAATTGTACCGCGCTTGTCTACTACGACAAACGAACCTGAAACAAATTTACCGTTTCCGACAACAATATCCTTGTTTTCAATAATTGGAGTTATGTGTCGTCCCGTTGTAAATTTTGAAAAGCGAATATTAGTAGTATCCCTTCCTGGAGTAAAATCCGTCCATGCAATATATAGTGCTTCATTTCCTCGATTATTTTTGTCAGGACCTACCGCAATCCATTCTTTATCCTGAGACCCAGCTTCAGCTTTTGGATTTTTGCCTCTCCCTACAATTTGAGGGGGATTCATACTTATTCTTCCTTTACGATTAACAGTTCCTGTAGATACACTAATTACTCCTTCTGCATTACCGTCTATAGTCTCTACTCCAACTTGGCCATAGTAGAAAATACCATTTTTGTCTACAGCTATTACTGGGTCTCCGCCATTTGTTCCACCTGGGTTATTGGGGAGTATTCTACTTCTAGACCAGGTATTACCTAAATCGTTTGAGAAGGCATACCCTGAAACATTTCCATTTTCTCCCGAAAGGTCATTAAATCCATATAGTATAAAATTTTTAAAATATGCTAAACTTGTTTCACTTTGAGTAGTTCCATCATCAGGTTTATTAACCTGTCTTTCAATTCTTGCATGATTACACTTACACTCATTATTATTAATAGGATTAGAATACTCAGAAATTCCATTGTCTGTTGGATCAGTAATATAAATTCTTTTAGACTTTTTTATCTCAATCTTCCTTTCTTTATTGATCTTATAACTTATTGGACTAACATTTTTAAGGCTTTTATACTTATCTAGCGATATCATTACATTTTTAATTAAAAAAGCCTTTAAAATAAACAGTTGGCTGCTTCTATAATTCTAAAGGCTTTTTCTTCTTTTTTTATTAGCTTGTACGCTTTTAGTTGATAGAGAGTAAGATATTAAGTTCCTCAAACTCTATTTATTGTTATAGTTTAGTCAAAAACTTCTTTTTAGATATATACATTAAATTTTAAAATAATCTTAGACAGCTAATAAAACTGCTAAGGCTTGCAAAAAGCGTTGTATAAAAATAACTGTCTCTGTATGCGTTGCCGTGACATTAACATGACAGCTATTTTTAATAATTACTTTTTGTTCGCTTTCCTGTATCACTTTTACAATTTGCGAAACTTCCTCTATAAATAGTTTAATTGAATTGGTATCTAAGCCTATTAATAGCAAAAAGATCGCTAACAATTGTATAAATGTTTGAAAGATTAATATCGTTTGTCTATCCGTTAAATTAACATCGACATTACAAGAATTTTTCACAATAATTATTGAATCAGAAAGTTGATTGCTAAGAATTTCTTGGTTTGCGTCAAATCCAACAAGTGAATTGGTTTTATTATATTTTTTATGAAATGATGTATCTTTTTTAAAGCATGTTGATTTTCTCTTTCTACATCCTGTTTCTTTTTTTCTTGAAGACTTTGGAGTAAGACAACAACAGTGATCGGAGCACTTATGAGAACCATGGTGACGATTTCCCTTTTTGGAAGAACCCAAAGTTTCCCCTCCTTTATATATTGATATTTTATTAATATGAAAAATTTTAAAAATTGCTTGTATGCTTGTCCCTTTTACTTTTTTCTTTTTGACTTTAAATATTTATAAATTTTTGCATCATTAAATATATCTTTTGTTCTTATTAATTAAATTTAGGATTTTCTTTAAAGGAAGGTGGGAATTTTAAATTATTGAAGCTCTTGCATTTTTCAATATTACTTTCTATTGGGGTAATACATTGAGTAGACTTTATCGGTGAATTGTTCAAAAGGGGATAAGATACATGATTGTATTTCTAGAGTTGAGACTATAATCCATGGAGGGGGATTGAATAAGAAGAAATGACAATGGCTTTTTATTTATAAAAGCTAAGAGACCGCCTTAAGGCGGCCAGGTCAACTTCTTGTTAGTGATAAAGTAAGTCCTCTTGTGTGCCTGATTAAGAACACTTCATACATAATCAAAGGGCTATTTACTAAATAAACGAGTGAAAAAACCTTTTGGTTTCCCTTCTTTTGCAGTTGCAATTTCTAATAATTGTTGTTGATTTTGTTTTTGTGACTGACGTATATAATCCATTATCGCTTTATCTCTATTATTAATTTGTTGACTTATTTCTTTAGTCAAACGTTCTTCTAACTCTTTTAACTGTTTGTTCATCTGTTCTTGTTCTATTTTTCTTTCGTCTTTTGATATTTTTAGAGCATCTTTATAATGATCTAGCATTTCTAATAATTTATTATTAATGGATTGTTGTTGTTCAAATTGTACTTTTATTGTATTTAATACGGCATCTGCTGTGTGATTATTATGTTCTTGGGGAACAGTAAGATCAAGGTTATTTTCTTTATTTATTATGTGTTCTTCTTGTGTGCTTGAGGAGGAACGCTTCCTATCAAAACCTTTTACAACAGTCATGGCAGCTATTTCTAAAGGCAGTTTTTTCTCTTGAATAGCATATTTTAAATTTGATAATAAAGTTTGATCAGTACTAGAATAGTAACGTTTTCGTCTAGTATCCTTAACAAACTCATAACCCTGTTTTTCTAATTCAATACACCATTTTCTAATATTGCTGGAGGTTGTATTTAACCGCTTGGCCATTTCTTCAGCATTTATTGTATCCTGCTTGATATCCATAGTTGGCCCCCGTTCCTAATATGTTCTCTTTGTGTTTGCTATATAATGAAATTTTATTTACACCAATTCTAGAGAAATTGTTCATTTCCTTTTATTTAGTAAGAGTTGAATGTATAAAAACCCGTATTAAACGATTTATTGAAAAAGTAAAAGAGTCCTTGTGAATCAAAGACTTTTTTTGATTACATATCTATCTAGAACTAGAACATTTATTATGGTGAGTAAAAAATAAAGCTATCCATTTAATGGATAGCTTTTATAGCTAGTAATAATATAATTAAACTTTAATAGCAAAGATTCAATGTAGTATATAAAAACACTGGTATATCAATATATCTAGTGGCTTCCCCTTCAGAAATCGTTATATTCTTCGAGGTCATCATCTAAAGATCCGGACACGTGTTCTAAATCTGCAATTTTTCCTTCTTTGATAGCGTGGTTTTCTGAAGCCTTCTCCTTGATATCATCTCGTTTACCCGCGAACCCATTAGTCTGAGCTAATTGTTTTAACTCCTGTAGGGATTATATGTTTCTATTTTAATCACCTCCTTTCTATAGCTGAATTAGCCAGAAGGTGTGAGTGAGTTAATTCTCACTCATTTATAGTGTATTCATAGGTAGACAAGCTGCAATACGAAAAAGCCCTTAATTTAATAAAAAGGGCTTCTTTATATTGTTTATTATAAATTCTATTTTGTTAACTAAATATGTATAGGATATATCTAAAGAACAGAAAAATTCCCTAATACGTTAAGCGAGTTTTTCCGTTCTTTAAAATTCAGCCATAGATTAATAATTTATCTGTCTTAAGTAGTTTACTCAATATATCGAATTTTATTAATGTATCTCCTATGATTATCAAGTTAGATTGCATATTTTACTATTTATATTACATAAAATTTATAATTGCATTTTTAATTTAAAGTTAGGAGTTGAGTTAATGGGATCAACACAGTTAACAGGAAGAGTAATCTTTAAAGGGGACCCCGGCTATAAAGAAGCAACTAAGAATTGGAATCCTTATGTTGATGTGAATCCTCTTGTCTTTGTTTTCGCCCAGAACTCGCAAGATGTAAGTAATGCTATTAAATGGGCTCGAGAGAATGAAGTGCCGATGCGTGTCAGAAGTGGCCGCCATGCTCTAGATAAGAATCTTTCAGTAGTAAAGGGTGGCGTTGTTATTGATGTGAGTGATATGCAAAAAGTTTCTTTAGATAAGAAAAAGGCGATTGCAACAGTTCAAACAGGAATTCATGTTGGGCCGCTAGTAAAAGGGTTAGCTCGGGAAGGTTTTATGGCTCCGTTCGGAGATAGCCCAACCGTTGGAATCGGAGGAATCACCATGGGTGGAGGATTTGGAGTACTCTCACGCTCCATTGGGCTTGTTAGTGACAACCTTATCGGAATAGAAATGGTAGATGCAAAAGGAAAAATTATTCAAGCAGATGAGTGTATTAATGAAGATTTACTATGGGCTTCTAAAGGCGGTGGGGGCGGTAATTTTGGATATAACACAGAATACACATTTAAAGTTCACCGGGCCCCTAAGACAGCAACTGTCTTCAATATTATCTGGCCATGGGAACAATTAGAAACTGTATTTAGAGCTTGGCAACAATGGGCGCCGTTCGTAGACGAACGATTAGGGTGTTTACTTGAGATTTACAGCAAAATAAATGGATTGTGCCATGCAGAGGGGATTTTCTTGGGTTCGGAAAGGGAGTTACTGCGATTATTAAAACCTTTACTAAATGCTGGAACCCCCAAAAAAACAATTATAGAGACGTTAGCTTATCCAGATGCTATAGATTTCTTAGATCCTGATGAACCTATTCCTGGCAGATCTGATCAGAGTGTTAAATTCTCTTCGGCCTGGGTATTTGACATTTGGGAGAACGAACCAATTTCAATTATGAAACAATTTTTAGAAGAGGCTACAGGAACAGAAGCCAATTTCTTTTTTATAAATTGGGGTGGTGCTTTAAGCAGAGTACCAAGTAACGAAACAGCCTTCTTTTGGCGTAATCCACTGTTTTACACGGAATGGACTTCTAGTTGGGACAATGAATCGCAGAAAGATGCGAATCTTGCATCCGTTGAAAGAGTACGCCAACAGTTAAAAGCATATGTAACAGGATCATATGTGAATGTTCCAGATCAAAATATTGAAAAATACGGAAAAGCATACTATGGATCAAACTATGAAAGACTACGGAAAATAAAGGCGAAATATGATCCTGAAAATGTGTTTCGTTTTCCACAAAGTATACGTCCTAAATTTTAAACCTATCTTTTCTATTTAACAAATTGAATTCACAGATAGCGTTTTTTTATTGGATTTTTATTTATTTATTTCTAAAAGTTTTATGTAATATAAGAAAAGAATTTAATATGTGGACATGAGACCAATTGTAAATATGTACAGAGAAATTTGGAGGAAAACTTAAATGGACAGAAGAAAAAGCCATATTAGTCAAAACAAATATGGCTTCTTAAGACAACATGTGCAGTGATATCGAAAGATATTCTTATTATAACACATTCTGTTTATTCGCAGAAAAGCTGGATGACAGAGCAAATGATTAATGGGGAATCTTAACTGAATTATAATTTCAAAAAAAAGAGTGCTTCTTCCTAAATAAGAAGCACTCTTTTTTTGAAATTAAAGTATTGGTGATTTTCATTACACCATGTTTTTGCTCCAAAAGATAGGTAAGCCTTATTATAGTGAAGGCACAATGCTATTATCTATAAATTAAATATGTTATTTTAAACTTTTTTCAATTAGAGAATAAATAAAAAATATAAAAATATGTTGATTTTTTAATTTTAATATATTATTATAATAAGGCGTCGTTGAGAGATATCAATAACAACGAAGCTGAAAAAAGAATTTTAAAAAGTTGTTGACATCACGTTGAAAACTTGATAAGATAACAAGGTCGCTCAAGAGCGGCGGTTGAACTTTGAAAACTGAACAAAGCGACAAACGTCAACGTTAATTTTTATTTTTTTAATGAGCAAGTCAAACATTTCTTCGGAGAGTTTGATCCTGGCTCAGGATGAACGCTGGCGGCGTGCCTAATACATGCAA
>NZ_JBHZOT010000014.1:0-84731 GCF_042787735.1 Priestia sp. YIM B13490 | reverse complement strand
GATACAACTTGGAATTAATTTTAGTAAAATAACTGTAAAATCAAACCTCGAACAAGCACTTCTTAGTTTGAATTTAATCATAGATACGTTAGAATAAATATTCTCACCTAATGGTGTATGAATTGAATTTTATTTACCTTCAAAAAACCACTTAACGCCAGACAAGTTATCGATAATGATAAGCTAACTTAATACCATAAAGCATTAAACTGTCAATCTATTGGTGGATTTTTCATTTTACTTTTATTGGTATTTATTATTTAAAGAAGCGCAAACCGCATGTGGTTTGTGCTCCTTTGATTATATATTATATTCACCTTAATTTTCCTGCTCAATTTCTTCTAATAAATCTTTAATCTGTTTACATAAATTAATTCCCAAATTCAACATTTCGATTTCTTTTAACATCAAATTAGCTCCCTTATGAATAAATTATAAAAAGTTCTACCTTAAAGAGGAAATGGACTTTGAGACTTTAAAATATTTATCCTTGTTAAGGGGCACTGAATAAGCATGATATATTGGTAGGTATAAAAGTGAAAGAGATAAGCAAAGATGAATACTTAATGTATAAAACTAAGTTTCAATCTTTTGGAATCAACACATAAATTTTTATACAATTTTGCAAATATACGATGTTATTTAACAGCTTGTTTTAATTCTTTTCCTGCTTTAAAAGCAGCCACTTTCGAAGCAGGAATATCTACTTCTTCACCTGTTTGAGGATTACGACCTGTTCGTGCTGCACGGTCCCGCACTTCAAATGTCCCAAATCCAATCAGTTGGATTTTTTCTTTCTTGGCAAGTGTGTTATAAATTGTTTCCAGTAGCGCATTTACAGCTTTTTCAGCATCTTTCTGTGTTAGTTCTGCTTTTGTTGCAACAGCCCTAACTAGTTCCATTTTATTCATATTCAAACACCTCCTCCTATTATTTTAAATTAGTATGTAGAGATGTTAACACAGCTTCTACACACTTCTTACCTTATCACATTAGATAGAAAGTCAAAAAACCCTTTTCCTATTAGCGATAGAAACTCAAAAAAGCTAGGAAGTTAAGTTTCTCAGCTTTTTTGCATTAAATTGATTTAAAATGTATATCCTATGCGGAATTAGTATTCTATCGATACTATAGCAAAACAACCCTAGAGTTATAACTCTAGGGTTATCGTAGTAATGATTACTCAGATAAAATAAACTTTATTTACTTTTTCAAAACGATTTTAATTTCACAAACTCATCTGCATTTCCGTGTATAGAGAAAACATCTCTATTCTTCCTACATTCGGTGGAGTTCTAGATATTCTTTTAATGTTTGTTGTAACGTCCCTTTTGTTTCTGATTTGATTTACTAGTGTGGTTTGACAGCCATGGATCTGGATCAGCATCTTTTTATCTATAAGGAAGAGTAACGCACACTATTCTGCGGAGCCCGTTCCTTGCCGATACGATTATAATGTGTAACATATAAAAATATCAAAGGGGAAGTCAAAATGACAAGTTCTTATTTTATTGTAAATGGATCATGGCAAGGAAACCGCGAGGGTAATGGAATTATTCGTTTACCAGGAGGATCGAACCTTGAAGTATCGGTCCCGAAGGAAATCGACGGACCTGGCATCGGCACTAATCCTGAGGAACTGCTTATTTCCTCAGCGAACAATTGTTACATGATTACACTTGCAGCTATGCTTAGTAACAGGAAAATAGAAGTGGAAAAACTTGAGGTTTCATCCGAGGGCGTTGTCGAAAAGGTAGACGGAAAGCTGCAGTTCAAACAAATAATTCACAAGCCGGTAATTTCGATTAAAACCGATTCAAGTGTTACTGTGGAAAAATTAGAAGAAGTTTCTGTCCGGGCAGAAAAGGCATGCTTCATCAGTAATACCTTAAGAAAGAGTATTGAAATCTCGGTACAGCCAAAAGTAATAGTATTATAATAGTTACATATAACATTATGGCAACATGGTGTCATGCACCGCCAAAAGCCAATTTACTTAGATACATTTTTTCTCAATTTATTATTGAGAAATCTCGTTTTTTGTTGGTTTGGATAAAAGACAGTTCATATTCCTATTCCACGGTAGGGCATTTTAATTGAGTAAGACAAATAAAAAGTCGATTCCTTTAATATAAAGGAAATCGGCTTTTTTTAGCTGGAGTATTTCCTTAGCGTACAAAATTCGATTTTTGTGGGCGCCCCCCCTAATAAAAAAGAAAGCTATCCCATTATTACTTTTCTAAAAAATGGGATAGACTTTTTAAAAAATAGACACCTAAAAAAATCACTACTGTAGCCTTTATGAAGGAAATAGGAATGAAAGAGACGATATTTTATAATAGGGTAAAAGCTTACGGGGCAAGGCAGTAATCCCCTTTTGTATTTCTATGGTGTTAGACATGCTAGCAAAATAGTTGATGCTTGCTATTTGTAGTTATTCCAATGCAAGCAATAGGTTACTTGTCTTTTTTCTAAACTGAATATCTCGACTCTGAGCCCATTCATAGAAAAACTTCTAGACATCACTTAAGAAAGTAGTAATTCACTTAAGTTCACACATATAGCTCTGGTAAAAACACTTTAATCCAAAAAAGCATCCTGAAAGGATACTTAAAAGTTAGCTTGTAAAGCCTCAATTTTCTTCTTAAGTTTTTGGCTTTCTTCCTCTAATTCAATGATTCTATCTTGAAGTTCTTTATTATCCCAGTTGTTTTCCAGCTCTTCAGATAATTCCATTCGCATTTTATGGATTTCAATTCGTTGTTTAGCCATCTCTTCTACTTCTTTATTTAATTGGAATTGTTCGTATGGATTCATATGTATTCCTCCTTTATTTTTACTTTCAACATAAACAGGCAATCCCTTTAAAATAAAGTCCAGTGAGTGTTTCCCACAAACATAGTGACGGCCCCGAACGCACTAGCAATAAAGCTAAAATTCCATACAGTTCGCATCCAAACTACCAAAGATCCATATGTCTTTCTAAAGGCTACTTCACGCATAAAGATGAGATAAAGTACTGTAAACCCATATACACCAAATGCTACCCATTGAAAATTTTCTTGAATTTGAGGGGCTACTAAGGCAACTGCTACTAAAGCTACGGTGAAAATGAGGTTCACAACCATAAAAAAGCTGACAAAACGCATCCACTTAAACCCTTTCTCATACAGTTTACCTGCATCTTGGTCTTCTTGTTTTAATTCTTCCATCATTCATTTCCCCTAGTATTTAGTTTTTTTCTATTATAGTACGGGATGTTAGTTTCATTTTTAGATTGCTAGCATTAGTGTTAGGGAGATTAGCCGCAAGTATTTTGAAGTTTTCACATTAGAACTCCATATCGTATTTAATTAAAAGCAGTCAATTATCTCCTATAAATAAAAAGACAGTTTACAAGTACAAACTGCTCCTTTGCTGACTACTTAGACTGAAGAATTGCTTCTTTAACATACACTTTGTAATCAATAATTGCATCCTCCATTATGGGCAGTTTGCTTTCTGAATTGATATATCCAGCTAATGGTTTAGTGCTTGCCTCAAAATAAGGGAGTTCTTCGTCAAGAGAAAACTTAATGCTGTTTTCATCTAGTGATAGCATGCCAACTATGGCGTCAGTACTTATTTCTTCTAAAGACAGTTCCTTTGCTGAAATGATATTTATAGTGCCCACACATGTTAAGTCCACTACTTTAAAGCCTTTATCTAACAGTTCTTTCACTAAATCTTTAGGCATCTAACCCCCTCCTTAATACTTACTAATTTTCGACATAAAAAGAGGGATTCCTTTAGAATAATGCCCAGGGAGTATTGCACATGAATATACATAAATAAAAGAGCAGTTTACAAATGCAAATTGCTCTTTATTATATTTTTATCATCACTTTCACTATTATTAATCAAACATTGATGGTTATACCTTAATATCCAGATTTAACCCTTTTACTCCTATTTTATAAATTTTAAATAAGAGACTGATACTGATAAAATACGTATGCATTAAAAGGTATAACGTATTTATCACTCCTTTATAAGGTATACTATAATGAGAGGAGTAGTGATGTTAGTATGTATTATTACGGCAAAAAAAATCAAGAACCTTTAGCTCAAGAACAAACAGAGGTTTGGGAATGTACAGTAGAAGATTGTAAGGGCTGGATGAGAAAAGATTTCTCTTACGACAATCACCAAAAATGCCCTTTGTGTGGAAATCACATGGAAGCTGGAGAACGGCTTATTAATAAAATCCCCCTTAATCCCCACCGAAGATAATTTATACCAACGCTATCACATAGATTAAAAATTACTACTATATTATTTAATTGAAAATATAGTTAATTTATTTACATTTGCTTTCTATTTCTATTGTATGTTATAACTAGTTATACCTTGTATCGATCGTCTTGTCTAAAACCCAGGCTTTTTTTAAAGCCTGGGTTTTCTATTGAACTAATAGTAGATAAATCCTGGTTTTCTTATAAGACCATAAAAAAAAAAGACTCCTTCGTAGGAGTCTTTTTTTATCACTTTTGATTATGCTTTGTGAACGTTAGCAGCTTGTGCTCCACGTTGACCTTGCTCGATATCAAAAGTAACTTTTTGACCTTCTTCTAATGATTTGAAACCTTCACCTTGAATAGCACTGAAATGAACGAATACATCGTCTCCGCCTTCGATTTCAATGAAACCGAAACCTTTGTCTGCATTAAACCATTTTACTGTACCTTGTGTCATAATGTTGCCTCCTGCTGTGGAATACTCCACAAATGTATTACCTTTCTTGCCCAATCATACTATTTCAAGATAAAAACTTCTGTTTAAGGTTTTTTCTTCTCTCAATCTTACACCGAACAAAAACAAGTTAATTGTAGTATAACACATAAGGATATTGATAGCAAATAATTGCTTTTTTTGATTTAACCGTTATAATCATACTTGTCTACGGACTAAACTAAACAGTAAGAAAGAAGTGCCATTATGAGAAAGTTAAAACCCTCTTTTCAAAACCTAATCAATGAAAACAGACATAAAATACTAGAAGATAAACAGGTCATGGAAAAGATTGAAGAAAAAATTGAAGCTCGCCAGGAGCAGGCTATAAAGATGAAAACGAAATAAGAGTAGAATAAAAACATCCTATGTAAATGGATGTTTTTTTGTATTGTAGTGCCGTTTCATTCCTAGGTAAATGTGTTTTTTGCAGGATTTCCCACCTGCTATATCGAACCTAGAAAGTCACAGGAGAGGGGCTGTTAATATGAACTCAAAAGAACAAAAGAGGTTGGCAACTACTAGAGAATTAATGGAGAATGCTAAAGAACAAACTGATTTATCTTCTGAGTTAGAACAAGATTTAGAGAATGTAGGATTACAACGACGAATGAAGCAATTAGAGTTAGAAAGCAAGTTCCTAAAAAATCAGAACGATGAACTACTTTAATTCACAGCACCCGTTCAGGGGTGCTTTTTCAACATTTTAACACTTTCACCTCAGAACCCCCTATCTATGATCAATACTTTCTCTCAGAGCAAACAAATAAAAAAGATGGTTTACTCTCTTTTTATCTAATTCAGTTCCGTCTATCTATGTATGTTTTATGATGAGATTCCATTAATCGCTATTTACTTTAAATCAACATGTTTCGTTTCCAAAATAAATCTTTGATGGTCCAGATTACTTGATCTACAAAGGTTAATTCACGCTTATATCTCTTCCACTCCTTCTCATAGTTAATCTCAATATGACATCCAAAGAAAAAGAGCCAACCTTCTAATTGAAATATCTTTATAATGGCTTCCTTGTGCTTTGTAACAAACTGAAGAGAATAAGTATAGGCATCTTGCTCTGACCAATGCAAGCCACACAACCTATTTGTCCACTTAGTAATTCGATCACATAATCCAGGTTATAATCTTGAAGCATGATAAAGATACGATCTTCTAAAAAATAAGACTGTTGAAAATGTTTTAATTCATGGGAAAGCAAAAAAGCAATATTCGCATAAAACTCATTCCAATCAGAAGAATGCTGAAGTAAGCGCTCTTCTATTAAAAAGATAATGTTCTCTGGATATAAACAAATGGCCTCACTATATGATCCCTCTATCGTTCGCTGAATTTTAGAGTAAAAATGTTCCTTAACATCGATATGTAAAGAGACATCCTGAAAACCGTCATCATCTTTTAAAATATAAATACATCAATTGCTTTCTCTAACTTCTTCAGAAAATAAGTACGTGAGTTCTTCTAACTGATGATCCTTAATGTATCAACTATCATTAGTAATGTTCAAAAAATCTCTCCTTGTACCTGTTCTTGTTTCTCGGATTTTAAGCTTTCCTTAAAGCATTTCTTTAGTCATATTGTAAGCCTACTCATCATTTGTTTACAACAAAAGAGAGTTTTGTTCCCCTATCAGCGTAAGGCTTCCTTTTTTGATTAAATTTCCTCCTCGTACAGGTTTCCAAGCGAAAATGCTATAGGAAACCATCTTTCCGTTTCATACATATGATGTAGATTTTCAGCCACTGGATAGTCTGGTATCTTACCATCAAATATATATAATGTACTTGGAACATTCCGAGGGATAATCGTACGATCCTCAAACATTAACTCTACGACTGCCTTACAAAAATATTCAGACATCCCTACCCACAGCTTTACGTTTTTATTACTTGGCATATGAATACTGTAACCCCCTTGATAACTTATACCTTTTCGTTCCAATATACGTTCGATCTCAGCAAATGAAACCTTATCATTCCTCTGTGTAAGTAACTCTATAATGATTTCTTTTATCCTTTCTTTCATGTACGATCCCCCTTGTTCTCAGTACTATCATTATAGCAAGTTGCACCATCTAGTAAGCTAGATTATGTTCCATTTTGGAGGTCCATTTGACTTTTTATAAATATTCCGTTCTCTATAAAACTATATATATTAAGTGTTAAACCGAAACCTTTTTTGTATTTCCCTCTGTTTAACGTGTCCAGTATGTCGATTCAGATCCAACCGTTAATATTCCCATGACTGTACACAGTTTTTCAGAATTATAATGGATTAATTGAGGTCATTTTTGTTAGCCGATATCCATTTAGATATTTCATCAAAAATATTCTGAACTTGTTCTTTATTTAAAACTTCAACTTTCCCCCAAACAATGGAGAGATATTCCTCTAAGTGATTAGGATATGAAAGAGATTCAGTAACAAGTGCTTTATAAAATAATGGATTACCCCCTTTATCTACTTCACCTTTACATCTATAGTTTTCAAATTCCCATCCTCTTTTTGTTTTTTTAAAATGATAAAGGTCCTTATCCCCCCATTGAGGACTGTAAATCTGCATTTTGAATCTAGATGTACTACTCAATTGTAAATACCTCCTCAAAAATATAATTTTAATAAGGCACTTTTTATCTTTACCCTTTAAACATATATTTTATTTACATCTCTTTTACTGTAATTTTGACAGTTCTAATTACGTCACTTACATAGAGCTCAACTCTATTGCGATGCTTATATTTTTTCAATTTCACGAGCTTATTACTGCCTATAAGAGATAGTATGATAACTAAAAATGCATATGATATATGGTGTAAAAACAGAAAAATACTGCCTCTTCCCAGTTAAAAGAGGCAGTATTTTTCTGTTCGTTGAATGGTAGTCGTTAGGCGACGCTCTATTGCATCTTGGATAGTTTAATCCAAATATAAAATTTTAATCATTTTATCAAATAAAACGATCTCAGCATACTAGGATCTTTTGCTAGATAAAGCATTATCTTTTACATATATTTCATAATGTCCATTTATATAACTAGTTACCTTTAGGTTAAGCAAAAGGGCTTTTAGGTTAACTAGTTCAGAATCTAATTCGCACTCTCTTGCCATATCTTCAATCTTCTTCTTGATTATTTGTATATTATTTTCTAAATCAGTTACCGTTTTTTCACTGTATTGGTAGGGAACTTCATCTACAACTTCTGTAATTAATTGATTCTGTCCTTCGTATTCTGATTTCCCTTTAATTGCAGCCTGTTTTCCAATCAATACAGCCTGCTCTTTTATGTCTGACAGAAGAATCATTAAACCAATTTGTTTACTCATAGGAATATGCTGCTTATCAAAAATAGAGATAATTTTTGTTTGATAGTCATCCATAGTGATATGTAGTTGATATTTTGCTTCTCGGATTACTTCTTCCTGATTTTTAATAAGTATCATTTAAGGATTCTCCTATAATATCCATGTATATCCTAACTATGGCTATTAGGTTTTTTTTCTGATGAAAGAAGAAAAAAAATCTTTAACAAATAAAGACATGTTTCTTCTAGAATTACAATCCAGTCTATTACTTTACCCTTTGAGTTGAAAAATAAACATAAAAAAACTAATTATTACAGAATAAATATATGATTACCAATAACGGTGATTATGCCAACTAAAGATGTATATGAAATTCATTTGCATTTTATTCATCCAAATTGGATACGAACTTTTATTCTAAAGTATCTATAGTTAAATTTAAATCAAGAAGTGCTTGCTCTAGATTTGCTTTTATCGTTATTGTGCTAAAATCAATTCCTAGTTGAATCATCGTCTGGGCAACTTCAGGCCGGATACCAATTAATATTGTTTTTACCCCAAGAAGACCTAATGCGTCTACAATTTTAAAAATTTGATGGGCAACCATGGTATCTACAATCATCACGCCGGAGAGGTCAAATAGCAAATGTGATAATTTTAGTTCATTTGCCTTCTTTAATGTTTCCTCTAGTAAAAGTGTTGCTCTTTCTGGATCTACCTCTCCAATGAGTGGTAGTATAGCAATACCTTTGGTGATTGGAACCACCGGTACAGATAATTCAAGGAAAGCACTCTTTGCTTTTTTTAGTGTTTCTTGATGAATATTTACATACGTCAAACTAAAAACATAAACAGCTTTATCTAATAAAGGATCAATGATAGTGATTAATTCAAATATTGTGTCTGTAGGTATATTATGATCTCTTATTTCTTCTTTAAGGACTTCCCATATGAATTTTCGGTAATAGGTCGTATCTTCTAAAGCCTCACTCAGAGAAATACCTAGATTTGATGCAAATTCTCCTGACTCTTTTGCCCATTTCACTATTTGATCAAAAATTGTTTTTTGATCGATTTTTTCCATGAGAGCCTGCCCAAAATAACTGATGAAGTTTGCTCTCAATTCAATAATTTCTTCTTTTGTGACATTGACGTCTTTTACCTCTTTAAGGTCAGTCATTCTATTCGTGTGTACCATATGTGCAATTTCATATTTTTTTCCTAAGATTTTCTCTCCCAGAAAGTGTAAATTATCCATTTCACATTAACTCCTGTTCTTTTAACCGTTTAGATTGCTATTTTTATTTTTAATTTCTAAAGATAAATTCTTAAAAATTTTCAACCTATCCTCTAAGCTACTTCTCAAGATAATATTTAAAATTAGTAGGGTAAATGCGAATAAAGATGCTATGAAAAATATAGGTGTAAATACCGGAACGAAAATAAATACAGCAATTACTGCAATAATGGTGAAGGTTAAAAAATTAAGCATTTGCTTATTTAATTTACTTGTTCTTTCTAAAAGCTCTTCATTTCTCTTTATATACTCTATAATTTTTTCTGGACTCTTCGCAATATAGTCCCTTTCTAATTTTTTATTCATCTTACTAATTCCTTGAAACACAATAATAATTGCTAAGGTTACGACAAGAGATATAATAACATAGTTTGGCATTTAAACATCCTTCTGCTCTTTTTTCATTAAGGTGTGCTCCTGATAAAGTAATCTAGATAAAAAACCCCATCCACAACAATAAAAATAATTGGTCCTACAAAATAATCTAATATTTTTGATTCCCCTATAGTTTTTCCATTAGCAAACATGAATAAGAAAAATCGTATGATTGAATAAGAAAGAAAATATACAAAAAGTGAAAGTATTGGATAAAAAACAAAAAACCAAAGTACTGCTATAACAAGGTTTGCTTGACTATTGTCACCGAACATAGAATAAAATTTTGTTCCTCCCTGTTCATGGTAAACCAGAAGCATAAAGGCCATACCACCAAAAACTGCACTAAAAGCTGGCCATCCTTTAGGTAAATCAATTTTTTTAGAGATTACAAGTTGATAACCAAAAAGCAAGAAAGCTGCTAAAATACCAATCACAAAAAACCAAAAAGCACTATCCATAAAAAATACCTCCTTTAATTTTATAGAGCTATTAGAAGTGCACAAATTTGCAATGAATGATTGTTCTTCCCCGATTTTCAGACGATATATCAATAAAAAAAGCACCCCCAATGGATACTCTATAGTAATTACCCTAATTCTTTTTCTTGCTGTTTTAGTAACTTACTTTCCATTTCTAATTGCCTCATTCTTCTTTGAAGTTCTAAATTCTCCAATTCTTTCTCTAATTCCGAAGATAACTTATTCCTTTCCCTAGCATTCTCCATTAATTTTCTAGTAATTGCTATTCTTTTTTCATTTTCATAAAATTGATCTTTTAGATTCATATTTACAGCCCCTTCCCGATAACTTGCTACGTTCGACACTTGAAAGAAAAAACCCTTTAATTCAGATGGACAGTAACCATGTACTAAACACAGAGGTAAAAAGCTCAGCCTATAGTTTTGGGAAATGCTAGGATTTTTACTCATATGGAATGATAACATTTTGAATTTTATCATTTAATATTAAGAATAATCATCAACATTTTTCATTAAGAATAACTTTCTTTAATAAACTTCTGTAGTATTTATAAAAGGATTGGGAGCATTTAAATGTTCGAAGATGATTTTATCATTAAAACAATTTATGATTTAAATAGTAAGGAAATAGAAAAGGAAAAATAATCATTTGTCATCAACAAGCACAAAGGATAAAATTCATGATTTTTATGAACTGAACTGCTTTTTAAAATTAATTTCTCATCTTATGAATAAACTATCCTTCTTTTACACATTTTAACTTTATAAAATGTAAAGGAGTTGCATACAATGGCAAACAATAAAAATAGCAATACAAATGAACTATTAGTATATGGTGCTCAACAAGCAATTGACCAAATGAAATATGAAATCGCTAGTGAGTTTGGTGTCAATCTTGGTCCTGATACAACGGCCCGTGCAAATGGATCTGTAGGTGGAGAGATTACAAAACGTCTTGTGCAAATGGCGGAACAACAACTTGGTGGCAAAAACATCCGATAATAAGATCCTTCTAACTGAACGTATACTAAAGGAGAAATGGGTTCCCATTTCTCCTTTTCTTGTTGTAAAACATTTTTCTACACTTAGAAAAGAACTTATGTTTGGCCTTTTCACAAAACATATGCTATATTTTTAATCTACATATTCTATATACGAAAAGATGAGGTATTATCTATGAAAAAAGCTGAATTGATTGAGGCAGTTGCTTCAAAGTCAGAATTAACAAAACAAGAGGCAAAAAAAGCTGTAGAAGCGTTATTTGAAACCATTACTACGACCCTTGCCAAAGGTGAAAAAGTTCAACTAGTAGGATTTGGCACATTTGAAGTACGTGAACGTGCAGAGCGTACAGGTCGTAACCCTCAAACAGGGGAAGAAATAACGATTCCAGCAACTAAGGTTCCAGGTTTTAAAGTAGGAAAAGAATTAAAAGAAGCTGTTAAATAAAGAGTTTTTACCATAAGTATCCAGAAAACACTTCTAAAAATTTTAGTTTATTTAATTTATAAAAGATCAAAAGGTGTACAAACGTACACCTTTTTCATGATTTAATGACCTTATTCTGTTTGAGCCGATCCATCTTCAATCTGATTTCCAAACTGTTTTCGGTGAACCCGAACAAAAGAAGAAATTTTACTGTAGTAATGTTTTTCCACTTCATCATAAGGTATCCATATTTCTTTTTTCATGATGAGATCATATACTTCATCTAGAATTTGATCTCGTTTATTTGGACGCAGTTTGACATTTGGATACTTGATCATTTTAATATATCGGTCTCTTAGTTCATTTGTAATCCACTCTTTCTGCTTTTGCTTTAATGCTGAAAATTTTTTATTGGTTTGAATGAGACGACCATTTTGATAAGTATGGTTCTTCATATAGATTTCCCCCTTTTCTCCCGATTCTCCTATAAAATCACTGAATCTTCCTTTACCTAGTAACATTTTTCTTGAATTGTTCTTTCACATAGGTACAATTTCGTTTATGCTCACGAGAAAAGAAATGATCATGCTTATAATGTACTTTTACTTCACAAGAGGGGCAGAGAAAAAAACCTCTTTTTGCTCTGTCTTGACTCACCTCATGAGCATAGAACTCTCCCGTAGCTTCAAACATCCATACATGTTTAGCCTTTTCAATCTTTGCGCGCATATTATGCTCTCCTCTCACCATATTTTTCATCTATTTCTATCATAAGGGGTATATGGTAAAGAGACAAAATAAAAAGCAGTATTCCCATGCTATTTGCGCATGAGAATACTGCTTTTTGATTATTTTTCTTTTAAATCATAACCTTTGAACTCATAACCGTACACGCTCGTCAACTCTACAAAACTCTTATACGAATAGGTAATCGCAACCGGTGTACCTACTTGAACCTTATCATATAACTTTTCAACAGAAGCATTATGCATTCTCACACAACCTTGGCTCACATATTTTCCAATGCTGTTTTCATTACTATTGCCATGAATGCCATACGTATCGCCATATGTGTTATTGGCATTCAACCCTAACCAACGTTTCCCTAATGGGTTTCGGGGATCTCCGCCAGGAATATGTCCTGTATAATAAGGACGATTTTTAATTTTATTGACGATTTTAAAGAACCCAACCGGTGTTTTCTCCCATGTCTTACCTGTAGCAATGGGATCCACCATTTCTAACTTTCCATCGTGAAAATACGCAAGCTTATTATAGTATTTATTAATGATAATTAAATCTTGATTCACTGATTTGCTTGCTGCTTCTGTTTTTCCTCCATTAACTCCATATAATGCGACCATTAGTAATGTAAGAACGGTCATTGATTTCATAAAAATGTTCTTCATAAAAACTCTCCTCTTTTTTATATAAAAGGAAAAAAGCATCTTTCGAAAGATGCTTTCTCGTCACAATCATTTATAAATAAAAATCTATACACTTGATGACTTTTCCATGCTAAAAAACGCTCTCTGACGAAATTAACTTTTGTTTTGCGTATAACTAAACTACTCATTCGATGCAAATTTCAGTATCTAGAAGAAGGGTTATTTCTTTGCTGCTACTTTCACTTTAATATTAGGCAGCTTAAGAAGTTTTGCTTCTTCTAATTTTAAAGATTGGGAAGGTATTTTTTTGACCCAAGCCTTTTTCATTCCATATCCATTCCACATAAAGCCGTTTTCTTTTAAATAGGCTTTATGATCGTAACAATTGGAAACACACAAATAATAATAAGACTCGATTTTAATTGTATTGGCCTGTTCCATTTGGATATTCTTTTCATCAATCCATTGAGCTACAGTCAATTTTTCCTCTTCTGCTTCAGAAGCACTCATTTCCTTCACCCATGCTTGCTCTAAGGAGCTATATTTATAGCCTCGATTTTTCAATTTATCCTTCATTGCAAATGATTGATATACTTTGATAAAGCAAGAATCTTGCTTATAATCTAAAGTTGAAATATCCCATTCATCGATGTCACCAAAATGTTTTTCTAACCATTTCTTATCTGTACTATCACGTTCTGTTAAGATATCTTGTTTTGACATAACCCCCATTCCAATAGCTGTTACAAGTAACTGATGAAAAATCTCATAAAAAGTCTTTGAGTGATCACTTTTTTTGCGTAAACAATGGTCTATATGATGGGACACTTCATGAAGCGTCGTAGCAATGGTATGCCCATTTGGTCTTGAAAGGTTAAAAACTTCAATCTTTCTATTGTGCGGATAATATCGTCCATGAATGGATTTCATCTCTTTCACTTTAATATCGATAAAAAAATTCTTGAATTTATTGTCAGGATAACTCTCCAAGGAATAAGCTTGATCGATCACATCACATAATGTTTTATAAATGGTATATGAACTCATAACATCGGCTCCTTTAACAAAAAAACAGACCTTCAACTGTAAGGTCTGTTCTCACTTATTTATTTTTTCTGTATGACGACAAGAAGGGAAAGACGAACAGCCAAAAAAGCGACCTCCTTTTCCTTGTCTCACTACTAATTGCTTACCACACGTTGGACACTTGTGTGCTTCTGGTGTGATATTTTCATAGATTTTTTTTGCTTCGAACGTGGGATTAATAGCACAAATGAGCTCTTGCAGATCCTCACGATCAACCAACTTTACATCACATGCAGTTGCCAACTCTTTGGCTTGTTTGGTGAAATAACTATTAGTCACCACCCATGCTTGGTTTGCTCGATAATAGGCTTTCGCCCCGTATACCTCTTGCACAGCTGATAAACTGACTCTATTTTTGTAGCCGTACCGTTTGGCTTGAACCACAATTTTTTCATCTCTCTCCATAACTAAATCAGCGCCAAAGTCTCCAGACTGCTTTGTTACTTCTGAATGATAGCCTAAATGTCGAAAAAGAACTTGTAGATAAATTTCAAATTGCCGCCCATCCATTTTATCAATATACGGCATATCAGCTTTTAATAAGGCCTTCTGCTGTTTACGTGTTCGAAGAACTTGATAAAGAAAAAGAAAGCTTTTACATATAAGAACAAAAACAAGAAAACATCCGATGCTGATGATAAAATTATCCATTCATGGAACGCTCCTGTTCGTTGGGTTTGGTTCGCGAAGGAGAAAAGTATTTGGAAAACGGCTTTTCTTTCGCCCCTTTTTTCAACTCATCGTTCCAATCCTTACCTGTAGACGGTAGTTTCTCTTTAAGGAGATCGGCATTGACGATTTGTTTCATTTTCTTGATAAATCCCTTTCCTCCTTGGTCATGATCCACAGCTAAAATCAATTCCTTAATGGGAAGTCCTTCACGCCGAGCTGTAAGATACGACTGCGCAACGGTTTTCGGTTTTAACCCATTCATACTAATAAGGCGTGTATTCTGCAATTCCTTTCTTTGTATACTCCAATAAGAAAGTAGATCAATCGGACTTTCAAAAAAATGAATGCTCGTTGGCATTCCTACATCAACGGAAAACCCCGTATGAGGGTTGTTATTGGGCAGGACTTGTTTAAAGGAACCACGCTTATTCTTCATCTTCATCGTTCCTTGGCGATCTGCACCAATGACTTTTCCTTTGCCTCCCTGTTCACGCCATTTAAACACCACATTGTTGCGTTTATCTTGGGCGATTAAGTTTTTTTGGAAGAGCCAATGGACTAACCGAGGATCAATGTGTCTTTCCCTCATAAGATAGTCTTTTGCCTTACTTGTGTCTTTTACCTCTAGCTCTTTTGGATAGCGAAAAGGCTCTTTTGACGTTGAAACTGACGGTTGCTCATGAGAATGAGAAGCTTCTTTATAGTCGCCTTTATTAATATCTAAGACAGCTTGTGGGAACGACATCCCATAATACATTTGAGCGAAACTGATTGCTCCATACCCTGTCTCATTTCGGCTATTCCATGCGTACATGTTCCCTTTAATCAGCAGACTATCATGCTTGGTATGGCGGTAATACTGCCCTTCTTTGATAAATGTTTCGCCTTTGGCTTCCAAATACGACAACAAATCGACGTCTCTGGCTTTCATAGACTCCTCCTTTTGGACATAAAGGCGTTTTTCCATCTCACTCCCTCCTCCTTTTCACCCTATGAAAAAAGAGAGGGATTCATCCCTCTCTAGTTATTCCATCTTTTGCTTTTTTTAACGTTCTACTTCATGGGAATCTTGTTGTTTTGTCTTAGAATGTGCTCCATTCTTCCGTGCAAAAAATTTCACAAAGCCATTTTTTGATTTCTCTTCTTTTTTCTGTTGGTCATGATCCTTTTTCTCCGTATCTAGGGCTTTTTCCAATTTGGTTAACGTTTCACGTTGCGAATCCGTCAAATCTAACCCTTTTAATTCCCTCAGAACTTCTTTTTTCAACTTATAAACCTTATCAAACGAATGTTTTTGTTCAAATTCTCTCATCTTGGCCAAACGCTGCTCTTTCTCCTGTGGTGTTTCTTCTTTCGCTTGTGGTTGAACAGCTGCTTGTTTTTCCTGCTCATCTTGCTTGGATGGTTCTTTGTCTATTGTTTTTTCTTGGGTGATCCCTAACTGTGAAAGCAACTGTTGTTTATAGGCTGCTTTATACTGTGATTCATCACGTGGCTTTTCCAATTCTTGAAGAAGCTCTTGTTTGTAATCCTCCTGGTAGTCTCCTTGTTCCTTCGCTTGTTTTTGATCGTAGTAATGAACGGATACACGAGACTCCATCGCATCCACTTGTTCTCTTGTAAACGTGCCTTCTTTCAACGCCAGCCCTTTTAACTGTACATAGTCTTTTTCGGCATTCACACGGGCCAACATACTATCTACCTGTTGAGGCTGTTCTTGGTCGTGTGCTTCTAACAACTTTCGATAACTCACTTGTAGCTGTTGGTCCCGATCTTGTGGCAACACAGGACTGACATCATGACTCTTTAAAAACTCAAGTGTTGTGTCACTTTCATACGCTTGTTTTTGTCCATTTTCGTCTGTCGATACCAATAAAACCTGCGGTTTTCTTTCGCCTAATGCGGACTGCGTGAGGTAGATGACTCCAGAAGGAATCTCTAGCAGCTGTTCACCACTGATATTTGCCCATCCTGCCTCAATTTTTTCATTCTGTGGATATTTCATGAACGTTTTTAAGGCTCGTTTATCCGCAATAAGGGTGTTAAATTTGTCATTTGAAAGAGATGTCACTTTTTTCATCATTACTTCCCCCATTTAAATAGTAGTTAGGCATAAAAAAAGAGAGCTTTTTATGCTCCCTTACCTTTCGAGTTCTTGTTCTTCTTTTTTCTTTTTGACGGTACCTGTTCGCTTTTGAAAATACGGCTGATGCCCTACTTCATGACGTGTTTGAAAAGTAAGAGGCTGTTCTTGAATTTGACCATCTATGACTCCCTGTTCATTTTTCTTCGTCACAGAATCCAGTTGATGCTCAAGCTTTATCACTTCTTCTTTCGTCATCCACCCATTTTTAATGGCTTTGACCTGGGTTGAATAATAGGTTTCCTCGGCTCTTACGCGTTCGAACACACTCTTTACGTCATCCAAAGATTCATTCTGCTGTTTTTCTCTATAAGCCTCATATCCTTCCTTCAATTTTTTATACACATTTTGAGGAGAAAGAGGTTCTTGGTCATCTGCCTCTCTTTCAAGAGACCGATTTTTTTCTCTTTCTTTCACTAAGGTATCTTCAATTGTTCCAATAAACTCAGCTGATGTTTCATGTACTTCTTTTAACAGGTTAGTTTTATCTTCAAAGGTTTTCCCCTTCGTCCAGTTCGACAGATAATCGAGGGAGTACGAGCTCGTGTCGATTCCAAAGTAAGACGAAACGGTATAAGCTGTCATTTCAGCTTGAAACTCTTTTTCTGCCGCCGTATAGTTCATATGTGTTTCTTTTGTATGAAGCTTGGCATGGGTCAATTCGTGCAACAGGCTCTTCACATTTTGTTTTTCAGAGTTTCGAGGGTTGAGGGCTACTTCTTTTGTTAGCGTATAGCTCGCACCCTTGGCGCTCCCTAATTCCTCTTTGGGTGAAATAATGGCAATGCCGTTCTTTTCTGCGATAGCTTCCATCCCTTTATAAAGTGTTTTGTAATCTTCCACGTTTCCTTCTAGCCAACGATTCGGGAAGATGGAAGGTAAATCACTCGCTTTTACGTTCGTCTGGACCACATCAAAAACATGGCCGACTGAAAAATACAATCGGCTCGGTGTGACATCTTTTTTCCCTTCTTGGATTAATTTCTTTTCTTGAGGAGTTGCCTTATTAATTGATTTCCATTTTCCTTTTTCATCTTGAAACTTAGGAACAGTTTTGTTTGGGACCAGAATTTGAATTCCTTTCTCTCCTTTATTGACAGAGAATCCTTTTTCTTTCCAGAAAGCAAATGATCCAACAGCTTGCGCCCCCATGAATTGTTGCTGAATCAGTTGAGTGTTTGATAAAGAATACTGATGGAACTTGCCCATGAAAGAGAGATACTCTTTTAAGTCTTCTGGTGAATGAAAATGCTGTTCGACACGTTTGTCCATATCCTTGGTGAGTGCTTCTATTTCTTTTCGCTTCTCTTCGGCTAATTTTTTCACATATCCTTTACTCATGGTTCTCGTTCTCCTTTTGATACGAGATTTCTTTTAACTCCTCTAATTCTTGTTCATCCCAAGGTTCATCTACTTCGACAAAGAGCTTCTTCGTTTTGATATTCATCGGGACCAACATATCACCTCCCTGACTAATATATTGATGAAACTCTTTCGCTTCTTCTGGTGTAAAAAACACTTCCTCTTCTTGATCACGATACCGTACAATGGCACTCCTTTCGCCAATCCATTTAATCGATACCAACACCACATCTTTTTGAAATAACATCTCTTTTTCCTCCTCTATTTTTAAAATACTAATGAATGTAACATTATTGAGTAGAAGTTGATTTCCCTCTCGATTCTTCCCAATCAATCCGTTTTTGTCGCTGATGAGCAATACGTTCCTCTACCGTCTCTCGTGCAATTCTCGTACTATCCATTTCTCGCATTCCAGTAGTAATAAGCCCTTTAAAGCCGTGAAAAGCAAACAATCCATTCATATACTCAATTAAAATCTGCGTATTTTTATCTGTCGCATTTGTGCCAAGGCGAATCTTCTTAAGCTCCTCTTTTAATACATCATGCAGGTTATGACTTACAACTTCACTAATATACTTTAATGACCACTCTTGCGCTTTTTGTTCCTTGTGTTCCTGACAAATTTGAGAGATGGCATCGCCTGTAAACCCAATATCATGCTCTTCCATATACGTTTGAATATAGTGTTTTGCTTCTTCTGTTAATGATAGTTTCATACGTTGTTTCGTCATCTTAATAACTCCTTTCATCCTCATAATGTTGTTGCCCGTTACGTTGTGATTCACGCTGCATTCGTTCATAATGCTGCTGATTTTTCCAACTTTCATATTCACTTTTAAACGCTCGTTCCATTCTTTTTAAGGATGCATGCATCGACACATGCTGCTGAAATCCTTTCGGACGTTTGGATGTTTTCACATGCTCGATAAGACGTTGAGCACGCTGCTGCTTTTTATCATAAGCCTTCATTTCTTGTAAAAAAGCATTGCCCATTCGCTGATATAACTCATCAATTTTATTCTGCTTATAATCTTTATATCGCTTTTGATCGTTTGTTCCTTCCCCATAAGCTTTCTTTAATTCTTTGACCTCTTCATCTAGTTTTTCAAGTAGCTGTTGGTACTCTTTTTGATGATGTTTTTCAATATAGTGTTGACTTAACGTATTGATTAAAGGTTTAAGAGGCTTTACTGTTTGATATCCATAATGCCATTGTCTTTTATCAACCGGTAGATGATTATAAATTTGTAGAAACAAAGGTTTCATGTGACGGTTTTTCCATGTCATCGAGGAATCTTGTTTCTTTCTATCTACAATGTGCGCACGAATTAACTCATTAATTTCTTTTTGATGATCGCCCCTCTCTAGGATTTGATTCACTACTTTAGACTTCATTGCATCTAATGTTTGAGGTTTTCGTTTTCCTCGTTTGCGTGTAGGATCTGGCTCTACGGTGGCAATATGAATATGGATGTTTTGGGTATTATAATGAATAGCAGCCGACCAAACAGCCGACTGATCTAACTTTTCCCTTTTAAGCATTTCCTCCATTGATTGACGGGTCACATGCATTAACTTTTGTTCATTGACTGTATGAGTATGTGCATCATATAGCCCGTTTTCTTCGAGCCACGGATTATGAAAGGTGATGACATCTTGCCACATGATACTCTGATTTTTTTGTGCGGTCTCAAACAAGAACTTCAAATGTTGCTTCTCCTCTTTATTTAACTGATCAGATTGTTTAGTAAACAACGCAGAGGTCTTTTCAGGGTTATCCATATAATCATGATAATGAGAAAAACGTTGTTCATGACTCTCCTCTTTTTGAGCTTCTTCACGATCAACATACTCCACATATTCTTGAAACGCTTTTTGATTAGCTGTGATGAATTTCGTTTTAAGCACGACACCTGGTGTAAGAGAAGCAACTGTCATTTGTTATACCTTTCTAAAAAAGCTGCGACCAATTCTCCTCGTTTGGCAGCTTGTTTCTCCTCCACTTGTTCAAAGACTTGCACCATGGATCGCTTCATACTTTCTTCCATACAAAACCATTCATTTCGTAGAAAGAGGCGCTCTGCTTCCATCAATCGATTTATTCTTTGAGAAATGACCTCAACAATTTCTTCTACAGGTGGTACAGTTGAGACCTGTTTTTGTTTTTCTTGTTTTTCCTCTTTAAGTATTTGATGCTCTAGACATATGCGAGCAATCGCATCACCGGGGAAACGAACATGTTGTTCTTTCATATACTCTTGAAGATATTCATCTGTTTTCTGATCAAAAGAAACCATTCTCCTTTGTTTCATCACACTTCATCCTCCTCCATTAATTCCTTGATAAATTGATTCATTGTTTCCATGACTTCTGTGCATTTTTCTACCGTTTGAATGTTAAAACGAACAAGATTCTCTAACTCTATTTCTCTGTCCGTTTTTGCTTGAAATAACGTGAGTGTTTCAAGCTGACCTTTTAAAAATTCTTGACGAGACATCTTCTTTTTCTTGGCAAGTTCATCTATTTTTTTAACCGCAATAGGATCTACATTTCGTATTTTAATTTCCATTTTAACTTCCCTCTCTTTTGTATTAGTGCTCTCCCCCCTAAAAGAAAGAAGAGCATAAGGGGTTTTTGCCCCCACAATGGGTGGGGGGCTAGGCAAAGCCTAGCAAAACGATGGGGTCAAAGAAAAGCTCTTCATGTCCCTTTTATGTCCCCTTTTCACCCATAAACACCGTTTTTTCAGGTCGGTTTTTTACCTTTTAATTCCATTTATTAACCCTAGTCCCTTTTGAGTCCCCTTCGTTTTTTCACTTCATGACCAAATCCTGTTCTTTTTCGTTCAACATTTTCAGCTTTTCTTGCAAACTTTTTTGTTCCGTTTTATAGAGTTCGATGGTTTCATCACTCGACTGTATACGATCTTTTTTCATGGCGATTTTCGATTCGGTATCTGCTTTTTCTTCATCTACTTGGTACTTCATATCACGTTGTAAATCATTCATTTCCTGTTGCGTATGACGTTTTTGTTTCGCTTCTAGAGCGATCGCTTTTTCATAGTTTTGCATCTTCTTTTTGACGGTTTTTTTCTCCAATGCATTTACTAAAAGGGAATAGTCTTGCTTCTGTTGAAGGCTCTTTCCTTTCCCTTGTTTTGTCTTTGTCTGATCGGAATAAAGGGTTGTAAGGAATGATTGACTGTCTTCTTTTTCAGCTAAATCTGTTGAATAGTGGCTCGTCATATCCTCCACGTTCACCGTTTCATTCTCTTCCTCTTCTTGATACAAATCAAAGGCAAGTGCTTCCCAATGAGGTGTTAAATTATTTACTCTTACTACGTAATATCCTTCATCTTCATAAACGACTTTCACAGGTAATTTCACGTTTGGGTTTGCTTTTTCCATCGCAGAAAAGGAGAGGTTTTCGTCCTCTCCTTGATCGATTTTCACCACCATATCTAATGCATGGGCTGTTGGATAATACACACGTTCTTCAAGCGTAATGTTTCCCGTTCCTGCCGTCGAAATCGGCTCAAACGTTTTCGTATGATAGAGCCTGTCGTCCGTATGAATATAAAATTTTGACGTTAAGAGGGACAAAAAACCAAGAAAGAAAAAGGCTAAAATGGCTGTGTATTTCCATGACTGTTTTCTCCGTAAATTAAACCGGTAATCGTCTAGTTTCTTTTTAATTGTCAATGTGTTCACCTCATTTCAAGATCTCTGTTTTTAATTCTTCGACACTATAAACGACCCATTTCTTTTCTTCTTTTCGTAATAAAACCTGAATGATGTCATGCGTTTGATCGTCTACATTTTCCTCTTTGATAACCAGATGATTGGTAAACTCTGCGATCACTTTCACCTCATCTTGCCCCCCATCAAACTGTTGAACATAAAGATGAAGGTCACTTGGTTTGGAACTATACGTATTGCCATAATCAAAGGTTTCTGTTGGATAAAATTGCGCATAAAGTTCTTTGTCCATAATGGCTTTAGCAACCTTTTTCCGCTCCTCAAATCCTTCTTTTTCACGATGGTAGGACACATCAATAAACTGTTTGACTGTATCTAGGTACGCTCGCTTTTGTTGTTCTTGCGCAGAAGGAAGCACCTCATTCAATTGCTTTTTCAATTCATTATTTTTCTGTTTTAATGTGTCATTTGTGACTTGAAGTTGTTTCGAAGCTGTCGCTTGAGAGATATTCTGATTGAGGTAGATATTCCAAATGGTCACGCCTGCAATTGCAAGGGCAAGCGCTCCAAATAATATGACACCAGCTTTGTTTTTCATCCTACATCCTCCTTTAAAATCGTTTTACACGTCCGTTAAATTTGTCACCAAAGTAGGTGCCCTTCTCCATACTCGCAATAGCTACACCCGTTTTTCCTTGGCAACCTAAGAACTTATTATCACCGACGTAGATACCCACGTGGCCGTCTATCTTATACGTATCAAAGAACACCACATCACCGGGCTTCATGTCTTTTGGATTGATCGCTTGCCCTTGCGTTTTAAGGGTATCGGTTGTGACACCAGACAGTGGACCGACATTCACACCTACCTGTTCAAACGCCCATCTCACAAAACTTGAACAATCAAAACGTCCTGCGTTAATATCAGATTGAGAGCGCCCTCCACCGAAAACATAACGTGTTTTTCCTATGAGGGTTTCACCTGCTTCAATGACTTTCACACCGGATTTACTTCCACTTCCACCACCTGAAGGAGTTGTAGGCTTTCCATCAGCTGCAATCGTTCCTGTGTAATATTTCAATACCGCAGAAACGTACAATGCGTCGCCGTAGCATGCCCCGTAGGGTATCATTTCAGGACGCACACAGTGATACTTTCCGGTGTGTTTGACTTGTTGGTATTGCATTTGCGAAAAGGAAATCGCTAACTCTGGGGTGTACTTTCCTCCATTTTTCATGACATAATTGATAAATCCGGGGCCAAAATTATAACTCTGTAGACATAATTTCAAATCATATTTCGCTTTTTCCAGTACACTTTTGAAGTGTAAAACCCCTTTATCAATTGATAATTCTGGGCTCTTAATACAGCCAACCGTACCGTCACAATAGGACTCGCTGCTTTGCATTGGATCGCTTCCTCGTCCGCCACTTTCTTGCATCATGAGTGCCATCATAATCGGCACATACGAAGTATCTAACCCGTGCTTTTGAGCATACTTTTCAAGCAAAGGTTGATATCTCATGACCTCTGATGACACATTAGCCGTCCCTACGCCAATGCCTCCACCTTCAATTTCTGTTACTTCTCCTTGTTCATTCTGGCTTTCAAATCCACCTGTAATCGCAACGAATGTTCCCATGAGTAAGAGGCCCGATAATCCTAACAGGATCAACGCGCCTCCAATCAAATATTTTTTAGGAATGAGATGCAAAACGACATGCAAGGCTTACGCACCTCCTCCGTATAGAGCTTTCTCTTCTTCATCCACTTCGATATGGAAAGGAATGTTTTTTACGGCATCAATGGATAAGATCACATCCCCTGTGGCAAGCTTCGGAATCTCCTCAAGTTCACTGGATGTAATCCCCGTTCCAAAAACACGTTGAATCGTTTCAATGCTGTTTCGGTCTTGTTGCATGATAAATTTGTACTGCGTAAATTCAAATAATTTTTTGATTTCCTCGACGGCTGTTTGATCCGAACCCTCTGGCACAAAATCCCGAATAGAGTGACTCGCAAAGATTAATCCGCCAAAGTACTTCCGAGCTTCTCGGCTGAATTTCCCTAGAAACTGTAGGGCATGTTCATTCCCCTTTCTTGTGTTGATGATATGATGAGACTCGTCAATCACAATGAGGTAACGAATGGCATCTTCAAAGGCAAGTTCGCCTCGTCCGTAAGCTTCCATTTGAGGTGCTCCTTGTTGAAGCATGTTATCCCATAACATGTTCATTACATTAAACAGCTGTGCTTGGAAGATTTCACTTTTTAAGCTTGATAAGTGTCGAAGAGAAAAGAATACAATTTGTTCTTCTGAAAAGTTATCAATGGTAGAAATCCCATCAAATAACTTGGCGTAGGTTTCTACTAAATTCGTAATATGCAACTCCATTAGCTCTAATCGATTCTTGCGTCCTTCTCCTAAATGGGCGTGATGTACTTTCTTTTCACGATCCGCATAGAGTTCTTGGCGAATATACGCTAAAAAATCACTAAACGTGGGATATTCTTCGGGACGAAGACTTGTAATGGTGTTATCATCGCCTTTATCTTCATCCCATAATTCCCTTTTAATATAAAACTTTCGCAGAAGGTTTTCATATTCTTTAAGTTCAGCGTCTGTTGCTTCAGGTGCAATAAACCGATAGAAAATCGTTAACTTGGATACATGATGCGTAAAGCTTAACGTTTCTCGTTTATCCGTCTTATAAACTTGTAGGGGGTTAATTTGCCCTTCTGAACCATCCAACGATACTTGCTTTCCTCCTAGCTCTTTGACAAGATCTTTAAACTCGCCCACAATGTCCAATCCTCGAATTTTATAGCCTTTGATCGCGTTATCCATCGTGACTTTTTTGAGGAAGGTCGATTTCCCAGCCCCCATGCGCCCAATCATGACCGCATTGTAACTTTTTCGCTGTTCATCTTTATGAAACAAATCAAAAATGACGCTGCCGCCTGTGCCTGTTGTCCCTTGGTATGTTCCGTAAGGGTCATCTAGTTTCATAAAATGAAAAGGAAACCCTCCGGCTAACGCAAGTGCGGGGATTTCCTTTCCTTTCCGTCTATTGGGGTATTTCTTTTGAATATGAAAAGGCGTGACCATCGATTCCCATTCATACTCTTGTTCATTTAAGAAAATCGATCCTCGGAAGTTATGGGTTTCAAGGTGATGAATGACTTCTTTGACGTGTTGTTCTAAATCAGGAATCGTTTTAGCTGCAAGGTAAATACGAAGGTGAACACGTTTAATGACTTCGCCATTCACCACATGCCGGTACAAGTCTTTCATATCTAAATATTGTTCCTGGGCATCCATCCGATCAATGTTTTCTTTCGCATTGATGTGACGTGCATTTTGTTCACTCATGTTTTTACTAATGGCTGCCACGACTTCTTTTCGATTGTCGCTGATCACATCAAGGGTTGTAATAGCATTCGGCATATTCATAATCGGAGCTAACCAGAAGTTATTCACGTTGGTTGGGTATCCGTATACATGGACACATGTCGTATAACCGTCACCATTGCGTGTCACATTTTCTTTGAAACTAACGCCTCCTTGCGGTTGAATTTGAGCAATTAAGTGTGGGTTATAACCTTTCTTTTGTTTGACTTGTTCAGGCGTTTTCTCTTTTTTACGAAAAGGCAAAGTTATCATCTATGTTTCATCCTTTCTTCCTTTTTAAATTGGATTTTTTGTAAAAGTTAGGTTATTTCACCGTTTTCATCGTATTTTGATATTTCGTCAAAAACTGTACCAGAATCTATGATTTTATTAACATCAGAAAATAATTTTATAAACTCTGTTTTATTTTCCTTATTTGTATCTATATAGGTAAATTTACAATATAGATACAAACCTTCATGCCCTTCTTGTTTTACTCGTTCAGTTCTTATGATGTAACTCTCATATTGTTCATCTTCAATCGGCTTGCCCACTAAATTTTTATCTTCCGTAAGATACCACTGATATTTACAAAGTGGATGTCCCTCTGAACTAGGTGCTGCATGAAAAATTAAATGAGCGTCATGATTATTATTGTGAAATCTAATAGCGTATTTTATCATTTTTTGTTTTCATCCTTTCTTCCTTTTTAAATCTTGGAATGGATTACTTGAAGAGGATTAATGTTTCCCTTTTCTACATGTATAACGAGTTTCGTTCCACCTACTTGCTTCAGCATATGAGTAAAGCTCTCTGTTTTTTTATTCATTACGTATTCTCCTTCTCTATTGTTTATTGCCGAGCTTGGCATTTTGATTATAAAGTTTGTAAAGCAAATCAATTTTCTTTTCTTGTGATACGGTTGATAAAGGCAAAACCGATTGAACATCACGCATGAATTGCGCATGACGGGCGATCACATCCGTTTCCTTATCACCATAGAGAAAGAGGAAGTATTCACGATTGGTGCGCCCCCACTCTAAATATTGCAGTTCCTTTAGTTTTTTCTGTAGAAACCGTAAGAACAAGGCATCCTCTGATTGTTGGATTTTCTTCTGTAAAAACTGTTGTTGTTTTTGGGTCGATACAGGTAAATTCAAGGACACCACTTTGAGAGACTTCTCATCCCCTTGATAGCCTTTCGCTAACATATAAATATGACGATTCGCATCTTCCTCATTTAATGAATTGACATCTGTACTTTGAATTTGCCAGATATCAAAATAGCCTCCCTCTTCTTTCAGTTCAAACAGGCCATTCTTGGTTTGATCGATAATAGGAATGATATCTGTTACACTTTTTTTAATTTCTGGCGATTTTTCCTTCTTCTTTTTCTTTTCTCCTTTTGATCCTTCACGGCTAAAAGGAAAAAGCTTTTTCTGGGAGCGTGCTGTTTGCTTTTGTATCTCCTTTTCATCAAATATAGCCATTTGGTAAGCCTCCTTTATTCTTGATCCCGATCAATCGCACAATAGGTGCTTTTCTTACGCACCATCGTAAGTAATAAAATTTCATACATCCGTTTTTGCGGATTAGTTAAAGGTCGAAGAATCATAATTAGACCAAATATGCTCATAAACACATAAAACGGAATATGGAGCATTGGATGAATAAAATAGCGTAACATCATTGTAAAAAGCAATAAGCCGATGATAAACAGCAAATCAAATAAATAAAGGGATTTATTGATCTTCAATTCCGTTGAAATCTCTTTGGGGATTGTGTAGTTTGCCATCTATGAATCTCCTTTCCATAAAAAAGAGAAGTAACGTCGGTTACTTCTCATCTAATTTCTTATTCTTCTTGGAACCCAAGTTCCGTAAGTCTTGCCCTGTATTGCGTCCAATTTGATATGAACGTTTTGTCTTATGAAGTGTTGGTGAGCTTTCAATTCGGTTCTTGACGTTTCCTATTTTTCCTTTAACATTATCGCGCACGACCTGGGCAATATTCCGTGTTTCTGTCCGATGTTGATGTGGCATTGGAATATCGCTTGTGGAAGTAGGAACCTGATCTTGCCTGATGGTTTCTTTTACCTGACGAGGTTCTTGGGTAGTTGCTACTTGTCTTCGTGCTTGATCCATGTCTCTAGGCATCGTAATAGAAGGTTCATTTATTGATGAAGGAACCTTTGTACTTCCTATAGAAGAACTACTTTCGCTTGGGCTACCACTATAACCGGAAGTTTGAATCTCCTCTTGAATAGGTGTACTTACGCTTCCTATAGAGGAGCTACTTTCGCTTGGGTTGCCACCATAACCGGAAGTTTGGATCTCCTCTTGAATAGGTGTACTTACGCTTCCTATAGAGGAGCTGCTTTCGCTTGGGCTACCACTATAACCGGAAGTTTGGTTCTCCTCTTGAATAGGTGTACTTACGCTTCCTATAGAAGAGCTGCTCTCGCTTAGGCTGCCACTATAACCGGAAGTTTGGATCTCCTCTTGAATAGGTGTACTTACGCTTCCTATAGAGGAGCTGCTTTCGCTTGGGCTGCCACTATAACCGGAAGTTTGGATCTCCTCTTGAATAGGTGTACTTACACTTCCTATAGAAGAACTGCCTTCACTTGGGCTGCCACTATTTCCAGAAGCCTGCATTTCTTCGTGAAGAGAAGCTCCTCCGTTTTCTACACTAGACGATGTTCCCTCACTTGTACTGTTATCATCATAACCAGAAGCCTGCATTTCTTCGTGAAGAGAAGCCTCACCGTTTTCTACACTAGACGATGTTTCCTCACTTGTGCTGTTGTCATCATAGCCAGAAGCCTGCATTTCCTCGTGAAGAGAAGCTCCTCCGTTTTCTACACTAGATGATGTTCCTTCACTTGAGCTATCGTCATCATAACCAGAGGCCTGCATTTCTTCGTGAAGAGAAGCTCCTCCGTTTTCTACACTAGATGATGTTCCTTCACTTGAGCTATCGTCATCATAACCAGAGGCCTGCATTTCNAGGCCTGCATTTCTTCGTGAAGAGAAGCTCCTCCGTTTTCTACACTAGATGATGTTCCTTCACTTGAGCTATCGTCATCATAACCAGAGGCCTGCATTTCTTCGTGAAGAGAAGCTCCTCCATTTCCTGCGATGGCTGTATTTCCTTGTTGCTCTCCTTTTCCTTGGGCGTAGTTAACATCCCCTTTTTGTCCACCTTCTTGTTGACCGGCTTCTTTGCCTGGTGCGGCTCCTTGCTTCTTATCCCCTCCCTGTTGTCCTTTAGAAGCATCGTTTCCTTTTCCATTTCCTCCTCCAACTCCTGCTTTTTTCATTTCTTCGTGTAGACTTGATTGTTGTCCATTATTCCCTTTACTTCCTACTAATCCTTTACTAAGTCCCCCAACACCTGCGGCAGCTTGAAGAGTACTGCTAGCTGCACCTTTTCCAAGACCTCCAATCCCCTTTGCAAGATCTGCTGCATTTTTGAACGTCCCTTTCGCACCATTCATGGTACTTTCCATTCCTTTCATCATCGCCAGACCTCCTGCGACAGCACCCCAACCACTTTTGAGTCCAGCATCAATTCCGAAGAGACGCTCACACATGACCGGTCCATCTACAACTGCAATACTAAAGGCAATCTGAAGAATAAGCGTTGTGACACCTTCTGTGTGTTCAGCTATATAAGTCATGCCTATCAGATAGACTTTCATCGAAATGAAAATCATAATAATCACTAGGAACGTATTCAATATGTTTTGTAGAACAGTTTTTAACTTTTGTCCATCTCCTACATCCGCAGGGGCTACTAACTGGGCCAAAATTGCATTAAACCCTAGCTCATAGCATAACTTTGCTAATTTAATAGATGTAAACAACATCGTCATACCTGTGACAAAAAGGGAAATGGCAATCGTCCAAAAGTTCCAATGCCATCGATAATAAAGCTCTGGAAAGAAATCAAACCATCCATTTTCAAGCTCTACGAGCCCTTCCTTTCCGTCAGGGGTAACGGCGGCTTTATGGGTAAGGATTTTCTTTCCTTCATCTGAAATTTTATCTTTTTCATTGACCTTAAAGTCCCCATCAATCTTTTCGGTAATATCAATTAGATCAATACGATTTTGTGGCACTTTATTTGATTCTTTCAGTTCAGGTGTTTTCCACCCATTCACATCAAATTGAGCGACATCGGTTATATTTTGTTTAATAATCTTTTCACTGGCCGTACTTTCACCGTTTAAATCCACCGCATCAATGGCTTGATCGGTAAACTTATCAGCTTTTACCATACCTGTGTTTAATAAAAGCAACACAGCCATTGAAATAAAAATGTTAATCATGATTTGTTCTCGATTGACTTTTTTATGGATGATTAACATATAACCGATATACAAGAAGGAAAATGCCCACAAGATATAGAGAAACGGCTGGATCTCTTTAATGAAATCTTGAATTGCAGGTGAATTGAAAAAGAGCTTAATGCCTAATACATTGTCTGTAATCCCTTCTAAACTGTCCACAAGGAAGGATAGTACTTGTATAATGCCCCACCCTATTTTTCTCAATAAATACGAAGCAATATTTCCTTTATCAAGGTAATCAGCAAATTCATGTAGCTTTTTCAGAATCTCTTCATCTTTCATTCTCTTGCCTCCTTTCTACATCTTTACAATCCTTGAAATAAGGCATCTACTGTCATATTTAATCGCTGATCGAGAAGAGAAACACGAATTTGAATCGGTGCTTCTCCTCTTCTTCCTTTTTCAAGATGGACAGTGCCATCTAATAAGCCGATTGCGATCTGTCTCCCTTCCTGTACAAGGGGCGAATACGCCTCTAACATCTGTTCTAATTCTTTTGAGATAGCTCTCATCCCGTTTCTCCTCCTTTAAATTATGTTATTTTTTGTCATGTTCTGTGTCTTGTTCACATTTTATTAAGATCTTATTAATCGTATCTTCAATGAGCTGATGATCTTGTTCATCTAGCTGATTCGCATAGGCTGATCCCATAAACTCATCATAAAAAGCACCCATTGATTGTCGTTTAAAGACATCAAGTGGAATATCTAAGGAAGGAGCCACTGTGGTTTGCATGTATGTCCATACTCCTTCATCCAATGAAAAGAAGGCTTCAACTGTTTGACTTTTCCAATTTTCACGATTCACATCGACAAAGGGCTGATCCTTCTCCTCGGTAACTACTTCTTGTCGGTGTTCTTCTTTCACTGGTTCTGAGTCTTTTTTGGCTTGTTTTTGGAAAGAGAAGAAGTTTTCAATGACTAATTCTCTTGGATTCACTTCCTTATGCAAGGATTCAATATCAATGTCTAGCAGCGAACGATCCGTGTTAAAATCGTCTCCAAGATATTCCCATCGGTATTTAAGAGCCGTTTTCCCCGTGTTATGAATCGGATGAGCCTTAATACGGCGGCGTGATTGGTCTTGACGTTTGACGACACGCACCACGACGCTTTCTCCTTCTTTCAGTTCCATCAGCTCATTGGGTGTTAATAATGGCTTCGCATCCACACCCTCCGTCTTATTTTTATCAGTTGATAAGGTCTTTCCACTTCGAGACGTAGAATTGATGGTCCCGTCTCCTAACTTCTTTGAAATTTCTTGTGCTGTTTCATAGTTATTCGTTAAAATATAAATGGTGTTTCCGCAGTTCCCTTCAATAGTAGCTGCGTCTTCACCATATTTATTTTTGAGCTGCGGATACGCTTGAATGACTAAATTAAAGCGTATATTTCGTCCTAAACAAACCGTGATAATGTTTGCCATTCCTTCAATTGCAGGCATATTGTAGGGTAAGAACCCGGCGCCTTAAGACCTCTCAGTCTTAGGTTTCCGAGAACTCCCCCCCGAACCGTACGTACCCCTCTCAAGGTATACGGCTCTCCATCTCTTCAGTCTAGCTTCCCGTTATGCAGGTCACGATGACACTTTCGACAAAGTATCATTGTTTTACGGTTCCTTGCTATCATCTGTCTTTCCCATTTCTTTTTCCCTTTAAGGTTCTTTAACTTTCGAACATGATGAACTTCCATTGAGCCTTCTTCAGCCTTACACCATTCACATTGATTAGCCATCAATCTTTGGACAAGTGATGTTCGAGATTGGTAGGATACTTCCGAAGGAAGTTTTTCTATATCCTTTTTAGTTATAGGAGTTTTATTCCTACGAAAGCCCTTATCATAAAGCACTTCCGTTTTCTTGCCGGACTTTGTCTCATAACTGACTTGGAATATGCCGTTCACCATAAATTTCTGTTTAGCTTTACCTAAAGTCGTACGGTACTTATTCGCTAAGGTTTTATACATAGAGTATTCCAGAAGATACTTATAACTATTTAAGTGGCACACATTTACTGCCAGTTGGTAATATTGATAGGTTCCACGTATTTGGGCGTTATAGTTCCTTAAAATTTCAAGAGGCACCAGTTTAATTAACTCTGGACGGTGCATTGGTTTCCATTGTCCTGTCTTTTGGTTGACCTTTATTACCCCTTTTTTAAACAGGCGACTATAAACAAGATCAGTAGGCATATATAGTTCACACTTTAATGAAAATGCCCTTGTTTTTATTCCATCACTTCGTCGTTTAGATTGAAAATCTCTCCCAACTTTAACGTCATAACCTAAAAATCGTGCCTTGTGCCTCGTATTTGTTATAAGTGTTTTCTCCTCGGATAACGTTAGCTTAAGTTCAGATTTCAAGAAATTAGCTATGTCTTTCTTTGCTCTGCACGCATCTTCCTTACTCCCAATGACTCCAATCAGAAAGTCATCTGCGTATCTCACATATTGAATTCGTTTGTAGTTTTCATCCATTGGATACCGTTGGGGAGTGCGTTCTCTTTCAGCTAATAACTGGCGTATCCTATTACTCAACTCTTTTTCCCGTACTCCATCTTTTTCTTTAGCTCCCCTTAGTTCTTTCTTAGCCCCACTTATCTGATGCTGGATTTTAGAATAAGCTGGATTTGTCCTTTTAGCTTTTCCTATATCAAAAGTTGACTTATACCTACTCATAAAATTGTCTAATTCATTCAGATAGATATTTGCTAATAGAGGGCTAAGAATACCACCTTGTGGTGTACCACTAAACGTCTTATGGAACTTCCAATCTTCCAAGTAACCAGCTCTAAGAAACTTCCATATAAGCGAAATAAATTGTTCATCATCAATCCTCTTCCTTAGGATATTGATAAGAATATGATGATTAATATTGTCAAAAAAACCTTCAATATCACCTTCAATGAACCATCTGCTCCCCGTAAATGTGCCTTTAACCTGAATCAGAGCTGTATGGCAGCTCTTTTCAGGGCGAAAGCCATGAGAGAACTTACTAAAAGTCGGTTCATAGATGGATTCTAATAGGTTTTTGATGACCTCTTGAACTAATTTATCTTCTACTGAAGGTATGCCTAATGGACGCTTTTTTCCATTTTTCTTTGGAATATAAACTCTTCTTACTGGTTGTGGCTGATAAGAAGAATCTCGTAATTTATCGACTAACCCTGAGATTCTTTTTGTAGACATTCCGTCAATGGTCTTTCTATCTGTTCCAGCAGTCATGTTTCCTTCGCTGGCGTATATGTTTTGATAGGCATCAAGGAAAAATAATGGATTATACAGATTTCGATATAACTTCTTGTATTTATATCCTGCTTTGTTACTGTGAGATGCTAGATTTTCTAATACGATTTTTGGGCTTCGCAAGAGCCTCACGCCCCTTCCCAATTTAATATTAGTCGAAAAGACTGTTCTCCTTCGCCTTGTACGAGGCTTTCCCTCGCTCTGACTACTACGAGAACTCCGTTACCATATTGGATTTTCATGAGCCACATACCTTGCTTTTTACACTTGGTATCATCCTCAATAGCCTCCTTACGAGGCGCTCCAGGTTAGGTAATCCCCATTTAGTACATATAGAGACTAGACTCGTTATGATGTCGGATGCCACTTTCGTCCGTTACTTGTTATTCAAGTTAGTCAGTCGTTGGTCTGCCATACGTATTACGTATGTTCAATGGAAACTTCGGCAACATTTCCATTCTTTGACTGCGAAGCGTTTCAATGACCCTTCACTTCGGGCGACGATACTCCACTTTGGACTATGGTTGAAGCAGTTTAGCCTTCATCCTTGTTCACAACATTTTTTACCTTGCCCTTCAGTCGTACCTAGGTCATTTTGGTAACTTAGGGCTTTCCTTGCATGCTCTGGTCCCCTCCGGGTTTCCCCTTGTAGGTAAGCAAGGTGGTAACTAGGTTAAGCACAGACTCCCATCTCTTGTCTAAGGAGATTCTCTATATGCCCGTATGGGCGCACTCCAAATTCATCCAGTAAAAACACCACTTCACGATAACACTTATTTCCTTTAGCCAGCGACGCATTTTTAGCTAATACATAATACAGTTGACGCACAAAAATAGAGGCAATCACATGATTACTAGAATCATAGTCAGGTGTAACCATAAAGATCGCAATTGGCTTTGTAAAATACGTCACTTCGCTTACATGGATGTCTGGATGTTGTTTCTCTACGCGAAAAGAAGTGGTTCCTTTTTTTCGGTCTATATTATAGACCGATACAACCGTTTCATTTTTATGATCGGTGACAATCTGGTCGTTCACTTTTTCAGCAATCCGAATTTCGTTTTCTTTTGGCTTAATCTCACTTGTAAAATTAAGTTCAAATAAACCTTTGGCATCCGTTTTAATACTTTCCACTTTCCCATCGGGAAAGGTCACCTCTAAACGGGTAAGAGGCATGGCTTTTCCTTTCAAGGTTTTCCCGAAGCCTACACGCTTTAAGTCCACGCTATTTTTAGCCGTCATTTTCGCGATTTCATCAAACGTGAAAATAGATAAGCCATTCATTGTTTGGGTAAATATACCGCCCCGTGTTGTGCCTTTCGAGAAGTTTGATGTCGCATATTGCATTTTTGCGACACTATTCGTTGGTAAATCATCGAAATACATATCCAGTGCATTTTGTGTATTTCCTTTTTTATCAATCACGACTTCTTTTGATCCTAACTCTGACAACATATTAGCTACCGTGTACATCGTAATCTTTTCTTCTGTTTTTTCTTTAATACACTTATCTGTTACAGCTAGAATCATGGCATTACATAGACTCATCGCACATTGTTGCCAAAAGGGATCTTTGGCATTTGGATTGTAATAAAGCGTATACGATAACGTATTGCAAAGTGCCTGGGCAGTTGAATAATCTCCGTCCTTATACGTTTCTTTAATCATTTCCAACAAGTTATAGCTCATGGATTCTAACGGGTTTAACAAATTCAATACTTCGATGTGATAGCCTCTTTTTTCAAGCGTTTCTTTGGACGCTGCAAGCAATTCTGCCTTGGGGTCATTGAGGATCAAGGAAGGCTGTTTCTCAGCCCTTGAATACACGTCAATCGCTGGAATGACAAAGGTTTCTCCTTTTCCTGATCGCGTAATCCCAATAATCAAGTTATTCACCGGTGTATCGTCAATTAATAAATGACTACGAGTCGTAAATAGTTGATGTGCTTTTACCAATTTATCCATCCCCTTTAACTTTTGATAGTCGTGCCAGTTATGAATGAGATTGCGTGTGGTGATACGAGAGATCGGAACACCGCCTCCGCCTGGATAATGCTCAGTTTTTTCTGGTACTTTTCGATATTGTTTCTGCAGTTCTCGACGTGTCGTAAAGCGTCCAGACCCTTTTTGATTTTGATTCAAGTCTTTGAAGTTAGAACGTACATCATACGTTAATTTGGCCGTCAGTAAGCAGGCGATGAGTACCATCATGCAGTAAATCGCTGCATACTGACCTGTGTTCATTTGCCATAAAAACGAGAGGGACAAATGAAACGGCTGCGGATCAAACACATCACTAAATGTGGTCTGAATGAGACTTCGCAGCGTATTGAATAAAAAGTTTAAAATTAGAAAAATAAGCACAAAAAAACAAGCACTTAAAGGAATAAGTACTTGTTTCTCAGCGACGATATATTTAATTGATTTATTAGGTTGCATGTTGTACCTCCTGTTGCATGTGCGTTGATAGTGGAATCACATAAGAGGAACTCAGTGAAAACGAAAAGTAGGCTTGATCCCGTGCATCATATTGTTGTTGAAGGTAATGAAAAGCTGTTTTGATATCCCAGTTAACCTCTTTCATATCCTCTTCGGTTATGATATACGCTTGATTTCGGATAAACTCCTCTCTCTCTCGATGAGTAAGGGCTGATAATTCCAGAGGCGGTAACTTAGGCTTGGTACACACTCTGAACTTATATGCGTGTTTGAGAAAATCATCATTAATCGTGATAGATTCAGCATTTTTAAAAATAACGACCATGTGATCTTTCAGAAGAATAATACTGTTAACACTGTTCGCAATCCGTTGAGCATGAAGAGGAGTCGTATGGAACGTTCCTAGCTCTAATTCTAAAAAAAGATCCTCATGTCCATATTCGACACCCACCGCAAAAGAGTGTCGCTGATTCTTTGTTGTGCTCTGATTGAACATTTTTTTCATCCTTTCTTTAAACTGGAATTAAATTCACCCTCCAAATGATAAAGGAGTCGCAACTCCTCGTACGATGTCTGGATGCTTAATACCTATATAAGATCACTCCCAACGCGACATACATCATCAAACTGACGCATTTTATCATCCTATTCTCTTCCTCTCTTCCTTATATATTTTTCATGACTTCTTCTTGTTTCTTTTGTTGATCGGCTAAGGATTTGATTTTCTTCTCGTCTTTTTGGTCTTTCTTGTTTTCTTCTTCCACTTGTTTTTTCGTTTCCTCTAACTCTTTTTTGGTTTGTTCATAGGTTTCTATTTTTTGATTTAATTCTTGATTCTTAATATGAGCTACTTCTTCTTTTGCCTCCTTTACTTTATCAAGCTTCAAATACCCGTAAGCCTTCATTTCGTACCGTTTATCGGTCATTTCCACTCCCGGTTGCTTCACCATCTCTTCCCACCGTTGTTCGTGATAAGCAAGGTCAAATGCACCATTAGGGGTAGGAAACGATTGTTGAAATGCTTTTAAAGCGTCTATATCTTCTTTTTGAGCAATCATGTTTTCCACAACTTGTGGATGATTGTCTTGAAGCTCCACAGCTTTCTTATAATTTTTTTGACCGATGAGAAGGCTCGTATAGACGCCTTTTTGTTCTTTCGTTAGGTTTTCCTTTGGAATAGATGAAAGCTTCTGTAAAGCATCTTCTTGGTCTCCTAAAAGAGCATCCTCATAAACACTAGTTATTTGTTGCTCGAATTCGACTTGTTTTTGTAAATCTTGGATAGTTTCAGCTCGATTGTGAGAAGTAGCCACTGTTAAAAAACATGTAGCTGAAAGGATGAGAAGGGCAAGAACTCCTCCATACATCCATTTTCGATGATGATTAGATGATGAAACGTTCGTTAGGAGATGTTCTCTGGAAGTAGAAAGACCACCTGAATGCCTCAGATGGTCCGGTACCTGTTCGTTCAGTCTTCCCAGAAAAATTCGCTTTCGCGCTTCTTGTTGATCGTTCATTTTTACACCTATTAATGTCTTACAGATATGATCCACCACATGAGAAGCAGCACCTGATCCAAAAGATAAGGCTCCACGATAAAATTCCACGCCATCGTTGTCGAGGACAACAAAATCAACCTTAGCTTTTTTCTGTTTCTCTTGGTACTCTTTTTCAATCTGTGATGTGACTTCGCATGCTTCTCCAACCGGCATCTTATGAAATGCCTTCAATTGGTCAATTTGGTTTTGCATAAATAGGACAGATAGCATATTTTCCATTCCTTCCTTCTAAAAATGAGCATAGAAAAAAGCTATACAACCCTCGTGTATAGCTTTTCTTAACCACCGAAATGAACATTTGTGTTAACCCCTTCGGCTAACTGATACGCTCCCATGACAACAATCAAACCAATTGCTCCTCCTACAAACCACGCGATACATTTATGGCGACCTCGTTCGCCTCCCAAAATTAAATGGTAGCCTCCTACACAAAACGCAAGTGCTGCGGCTACCATAGCGATTCGTTGCATCCATTTGATAATCGATTTCCCACTTTCAATTAGCCCTGTCATCCCATCTGCGGCTCCCAGTGTTAAATGAGAGGTTAACTGCGTCACATCTACGCTATTCAATAAATCTAACATGTCTATCACTCCTTTTATTTGTTAATTTTGCATTGCTGGAATACTTGTTGGCTTTACAGAAACTTGTTCATTTTCCTTTGGTTCGCTTTTCTCCTCCTCTTCTCCTTGGCCTGTAAAAGCACTCAATGCTTGAAGAATTAAATCTTGATTTTCTTCAATGAACTGTTGATGCTGTTGATGAAGCCAATCGTTGTATTTTTGGTCATTAACTTTCAACAACTTCTCGACCAGATCCTTTGACTTCTTTACATCTTTTTGCGAAACGGTCATCTTATCACCACCTTCCAAGGGAAAACATTTATTCTTCAAAGTACAGTTCTTTTGATGTTTCAATGAAATGAGATAATTCACCCTCTAATTCAGATGGATTATATTCATCAAGCTTAATCTGTTGTTTCAATTCTCCATTCTTATAAGCAGCTAATGTGTCAGTATCCTGTTGTAAACCATAATAAGTTTGGCTCTTTTTTTGATTGTAAAGAGGATCATAACTGTAAATCTCTTTAGCATCTACATCATTTTCCTTTAACGCCTTTTGCACTTCATTCATGTAGATCGTATGATTGTCTTCATCAAAGGAATACATAACAAACCCTGTACCATCTTCTTTCATGAACTTTTTCATTTCTAGAGGATGTAATTCTTCTAGTTGACCATTTCCTTGTACTGGACTTGAATTCTGAGAAGAGATTGCTGCCGTTCCAATTCCTAATGCAACGACAATCCCTGCGGCTGCCACCATGATTTTTTGTTTACGATTCATCATTCATTCTCCTTTATTCTTAATATTCAGACATAAAAAGCGATTCTGAAACCTACCGAGAGGTGTTCATAGTTTATCATACATGTTGGCATCTACTCTGTCTTTTCAAGCACTAAAAGGAAATATATACCCGTTTCTGGCTGGAAGGGCAAACCCTATATTGGCATGCATAGTTTTCACTAAGCCCAATAATGCACAACGTTTTCGGCATGTACGAAGAACCTCGTGTATCTACTGCTTGGAGTGTTGTCGCTTCGTCGGAATTACCCTCACGCCATCACGCTTCACAGATCGTGGATACACCGTCACTGTTTTGTTGCTAGATCACCAATGAGTTTTAGGACGCACTCATCGAACCTTTATTTTTAACCGTATACCTTGATCCCCTTGTGATCCGTTTAGGGGAGGCACGCAATATGAAGTTGTCTAGGTTCCATTACTCGTGCTCTCGGCACGTTTCAAAATCGCTTGTCTGTTTGGTTTAAGAATTAAGAACTTTTTTGAATCACTTCTGTTAATTCTTCTTTTCTTTTTCTTCGCTTGGCGACGATGGTATGAGACTGATCCATCACTGAGCGTACGTCATAATAGATATCAGCTACACGCTTAATGTCGCCTGTTCCATTGTCAACAGCTATACCACCTTTTAAGCTGTATGTTCTTCCGTCAAAGGTTTTGGCACTTTTCGCGCGTACATCTGATATGTCATAGAATGCTAGTCGCTTTTGTGCTTCCATGTTCATCGCCCCTCTTTTAACTATTAATTAAAATTCCACATGTCATTTTATCTGCTTACGACTAGGTAAAAGAATATCTTCTAACTGGATCTCCAAAGCTTCAGCTAGTTTCTTCATACTTTCAAACCTTGGATATGGTCGAAGCCCACTTTCAATTTGAGATATAGTCGATTGTGGGACTCCTGATATTTGTGCTAAATAGCACTGACTCCACTTATTTTTCAACCTTTTCTCACGTATGGAATTTATTTCTAACACCTCCTTGAACACATTATATTCGATATAAGATAATTTGTAAACAGATTTTATTGAAAAAAGATAATTTCTATTAGATAAATTTCACAACATAAATAAATTTTGATAAAATTAATGAAATAACTTTAAAGAAAGTAGATAGATAATTATGAATGAACTTAAAAAGTACATCGGCACAAAAATTAAGGAACATCGTAAGAGCCTTGGTATGACCACCATTGAATTAGGAAAATTATCAAATACATCTCAGAGTACTATTAGTACCATAGAACGTGGGGAAAGATTTGGTACATTTGATACCATGATAAATGTGTGTGAAGCTCTTCAAATCACCTTATACGACATATTACCTCCAGAAAAAAGTGAAAATTTAAATGTTCCTCAGATTCATAATGAACGCATCGCACTTATATTAGATAGGTTATCTTCTGAAGATATTGAGGTAACAGAAACTCTTGTTATAAACGATATGTCGCTCTTAAGAACACTGAATAAATTAAACCCTAATCAGAAAAGACATTTATCCAATCACCTAAATTCGATAATAAATAATGATTGATTATGTAATTTAAATGTTACAGGATTTAATACTTTTAAGGGAGGGTCAAAAAAATACCCCTCCTCAAACAATCGTAAGTGTGGTATAATATATAACTTTCTTTTTATAGATTGTGGTTCTCAAAAACATAAAAAAAGCAAAATGCAATGGAAATTAGCTACAAACTAACTCCTCACTGCATTTTGCTTTTTATAATTCGTAATTGTCTTTTTATTGTTTCGACAGATTTATATAATTTGTCAGCGATTTGTGATTTATTTAACCCTTGTTCTTTTAAGGTATAAACTTCACGTTCTGTTGGTGTTAATATCTTTACTTTTCTTTCTTTCCTTAATTCTCCAACCAATACATTTGTAACATCAGCATGGAGACTAACTTTCCCTCTAAACGCTTCTCTAATAGCATTAGGGATATCTTTATAAGATGTTTTCGTTATGTAATTAACAACCCCTGTATCAAAGCATTCAAGTATAATATCCTTTTCATCCCAAGAGGTTAGCATAATAATTTTCTTTAAACCCTTTTTATATAGATAACTAGCGACCTCAAGACCACTGAAGTTTTCATCATCAATTGAAAGTGATAAATCTAATAACACTACATCTATATTGGTACAATCAACTTGTAATGCTTCTTCTTTGTTGTAAGCTTGCTCAACAACAATGATATCGTTATCCTTTTGTACATAATCACTTATAGATTGCATCCAAACTAAATCATCTTCTACGATCATCAATTTAATTTTGTCGTCCATAGGCCTTTTTCTCCTATCGAGTTAGAATTAGATTGTTCGCTTATTTTGATATTAACAACTCTCTTGGATGGAATTGACAATGTGAATATCGTTCCTTTATTAACTTGACTTTTCACTGAAATACTTCCATCGTGTTTTTGGAGAATGTTATAACATTGAGTTAAACCCAGACCATAATCATTTGTAGATCCTTTTGTTGAATAAAAAGGATCTAATATACGATTAAGATCAGCTTTCTCTATACCCTTACCATTATCTATAAAATCGATATAAACTTTTTTACGAGATGCATAGACTCTTATTAAAATTTGGCCTTTTCCATCCATAGCTTCAATAGCGTTTTTGATTATGTTCAAGTAAGTTTCTTGTAATTGCTCAGTATCACCAACTATTGTGACATCAGCCATGTACTGTCTCATGATTTTAATATCTTGATTATTATATAAATAAGCATTAGATAATTTAATAGCCCTATCAATACTTTCATTAAGGGAGAATTCAGATTCTTTAAGCTTTATAGTGTTTAGCTTGCTTTGAATGCGTGTTGATAACTCTAGAAGGTGATTTGTTGAATTCAATACTAAATTTAGCTTTTCAGAAGATTTTTCATCGAGTGCGATTTGTTCCTTTAATTGATTTACTAGCAAATCAATTTTAGCTATTTCATTTTTTATTGTATGGTTAAATAAAGCTGATCCAGAACGTGCTGCTTTCATTTTAGAATCCCGTATTTCCTTTTCAAACCTAATTCACACACCCAGAATTCCATATCTAGCTCCAAAATAAACGAACACTAGAAATTGACTGACAATAATCCACGGATTGTAGTGCCATACGCCTACAATACCTAATGCTTCTAAAATAATATTTGTAACCAAAACAAAGGTAAACATTGGTATGACAAATATGCAAGTTAATATCTTTCTTCTTTTAATAGTTGGTCGATCTTCTCGCCAAGCAGAATAGATTAATAAAATGTTTGCTGTAACAACATAAGGTACTACCCATAATGCCAAAATACGAAAATCTACTTTAAACTCTGGATACACTTGAAAAATAGGATACATAATGAAGATTGGGATTAGACAAAGCAGCTTTAATATATTTCTCTTTCTTGTATTTCTAATGACATCTGAATAAACTAATCCAAAAATCAGCATACCATATGGAGTAAAGTAGTGTCCTATCGATGTAAATATTCCATCTAAGTGTAATATCCATTCTGGACGATTTACTCCCTTTCCCAGTAAGGCTCCTATTCCCCCGAAACCTCCGAAAAACCCTATAATACTGGCCCACCTAATTTTTTCATTTTGAGGATTTCTAAAAAAAAGAATTGAACTCATTAACCAAAGTAAAGCTACCATTATAAACATAAACATATGCGACTTACCTCGTTAGCTTATTTTGTAGAAATGAAATGGTATCCTTTGCAATTTTTTTTCGTTTAAGAACTATTCCAGCATGTCCACAATTATATACGTATCGTGTAGGCTTTTCCCAAGCCTCCCATAACAAATCTGCGTCTTGAATATGAACATATTGATCATATTTGGCAGAGATCAGTAAAATATTATCTTTATTAATTTTGGGGAGGGCTTGATTTGGCTCAGTTACTTCCCAATATTTTATTAAATCGTTATAATTCACTCCATGATGCTCTAGGTCTTGTCTTATATACTTACCAGGAATCGTATTCCATATCGAATAACTAAGGCGATTAGAATACATTATGGAAACTAAAGCATCAATTTCAGGTTCAAGTGTAGCAACTAAATTTGAGATAAAGCCACCAAGACTAACACCTATTATAATTACAGGACCTTGTTTGTTATTTTTTATCCATTGGATCAAAGCCCTTAGATCAACAATTGCTTGTCTAGTAGATTTAACAGTCCTATTAATATTGGCACTAACCATAAATTCTCCACTATAAAGTGATGCCTCTGGCTGACGTTCCAAGTGGTAAGGAAGCGTATAGTAGTACATATTCCATCCTAAATTATTCATAATCGAATTATGAAAAATCTTCTTTACCCGATCAAATCCTTTCATTCGCCAACCATGCACAAAAATAACATTAGGCTTACTTTCAGATTCATTTAAGAAAGCCTCTCCTCTTACATAGTCATTGAGATCATCCCCAGAAGGTATCAAACTTTCAAATCCAAATTCACCTATGCTATATCCTTTGTCTGTAGAAGTTATATTCAATCCAATATCTGAAGGTGATGCTGGTACTTGAAAAAAAGTTTCTCTATCTATATTTATTGGTATATGAGCAGAATCAATATAGTATTGAGACTCCTCACTTCGGTCTTTATGCAAGTCATTTAAGGCATAATGATCTATAAGTTTCGAAAATAACAAATTAATTTCTCCCTACGACCTAAAAATTAGATATATTTTAGTTTTTTGTTAAATTTTTGTACTTTCTTTCATGATATCAAACTCGTGTTCCGATTTACATGCACCCACATTCCTTTTATATCCAATAATTAAGACCTAAGATATTGGATATTATTTGAATTATAAGTAATAAAATACACACATATCATATATTTTCCATAAAAAGAGGTTCAAAATTCCTATAACAGCCCTATATCCCCCTAAAAAACCCATATAAATATTCTAATTATTAATAACAAACCAATAATAGGAGCTACTATACCTATTACCTCCAATAATATATAGCCGAACAAATACAAGCCACATAAAATACAAAAGACTACTGCAACAATAATTAAAGCTGCTCCTATAAGCTGTAATAATAACCCTTTAAGCATAAATAAAACCGTAAGAATTAAACCTACTATAAGGAAAGATATAAAGATTGGAATTGCATTATGCTTCAACAGCTTCATACAAACCCCCTCCCCACTCCATTTCTGTAATTATCTTTTTCACAAATTAAAATTGGCTGATCCACCTTAAGTTCACCTTAAGTTAAACTTAAGGTGAACTTAAGGTGAACCTACCCTGAAAACTCACGCCAACATATCACTCACTCACTATGGAGTTAAACTCACAAGCGAATGAGTTTAACTAAAGCTCACTCACTCACGAAAGAAGGATAATGCTTGTTTTTGTTGAATCTGTTAGAATAAGTGAGTGGTAAGCAAAAGGAGGTGATTGTGTGAGCGAATGGTTTACCGTACCTCAAATGAGCGAAAAAACGGGTATTCCGCAACAAACATTACGAAGATACATAGCTTCTCATGCACATTTATTACGCATAAAAAAGGAACATAAAGCTTATCAACTTCATAAAGATTGTTTAGATATACTAGCAAGAATACGTGAGTTATATGGGAATGGTAAAAATGCGGAAGAGGTAGACAAAATCCTTACATCACAAGGGGTGCCAGTAACTGTAGAGGTTGTGAGTGAGAGTGGTGAGCAAGAGAGTGCAGAGCTGAGCGAAGTTGTGATGGACATAAAAAAAGCCTTAGATGAGCAAAAAGAGTTTAACAAGCAACTTTTAGAAAAATTTAAAGAACAAGAAGAACTATTAGTTTCTCAACAAAAGTACATCGATGAAAAGTTGAAACAACGTGACGAGCAACTGATGTTATCAATGAGAGAAATGCAAGAAACAAAATTATTAGCGTCTATTAGTAATGAAGGTGCCAATACTGAAGAAAAAAAAGAGTCTTGGTTTACAAAACTGTTTAAGAAGTAAAGTTTTCTATTATACCATATAAAATGGAAATAGGGGAGGGGTATTTTTTTACCCCTCCCCAAATCTATTAAATTCATATACGATGAAGTTGATTCCTCCAATAAACAGTGAAGGATCGACTGTAGCTAAATATACTTGTTTTGATATATTTTGCTATTTTTTATTGAATTTTGAGATGAGTTAACGCTATAATAAAACTAACAAAAAGGTACGGAATAGAAAAAAGACTTCAACTGTTTAAGAAGTGTTGGTCGCACTCTTAAACCGTTCCCCCTAAATCCGGTAGGGAAAACACTTGTCGAAGTCTCTTGTTAATAGATTCATTTTTTTATAAAATAAAACTTATGTTTTTATTTTATACGAAATTGACATCTATTTCAAGGGCTTAGTTCATCAAAATCAAGGCATTGTTTTCCTTTCTCAAGGGAAACAGTGTCTTTTTTTGTTCCTAAAAGGAGACGATGAACAAATGACAAAGATATTAACCTGCTATTTAAAAGATGTAGATACCTTCAATGGACGGTTCAAATGGTTATGGACCCACAAGTCCACACTTCGTAAAAAGAAAGAAGAGTTTTTAGAAAGTCTTCGTGCCCACTTTAAACAACAACAATCTGCTATACATAAAGAATTTCCTAAAAAGAGAATGGAAATGCTCGATCATGTCATCTATAACCTAGTGGCTACGGGCATTCAAGCGATCCGTTCTGAAACGCTTATGAAGAAATTTAATGTTTCCAAAAGTACCGTTTCTCGTTTTGTACGCTCGTTAAAAGCGACACCGTTTATCATTGTCGCTCGTTACATTAAAGAAGATACAACAGGTACTCATCCGGACAGTTATGTATTTATCCTTAAAAGTCATAAGAACTTTCATCACATTTGCGACGAAATCTTTTTTGCCCATGATACAACAGGAATACAAACGCTTCAACAAGAAGAAATGACCACTCCTGTGACACGTCCTGTGACGCATCCAGAAAGTACTGAAAACGTTGATACACCAAGCTTAGAGGCCGATAAATCACCTGATGCCTTTATTAACCTTGATTTACCTGTAAATCATATAAATAATCATTTAATATCTGTTTCACAGGCTTTCAGCTATATTAAAGGTGTGCCAAAGAAAGTTAATCAAGTCTATGCAGGTAAGTATGGACATCAACTACAAGACTTTTATGCTCGTATTCAAAATGCAGCAAAGGCAGTAAAAAGAGATACAGAGACTGAGATTAAAAAAGAGCAAGTACATGATATTGCGTATACATCTATTGTGGGATTAGATAAATATGTCCATGAAGCCAATCAACAAGGCAATCCGTTATCCCTACGGGATATGTGTCGATTAATCTATCAAATTGCGAAAAATCAATTCTATGATTTAACAAAGCCTAAAGACCAGGATTATTCATCAGTATACGCAAACCAACAAGAAGTTATACATAACGAAAGCAAAGAAACAACATTGGCTACACCAAAACGGATTATCCGTAAGGAACTCGTTCCAAATTGGTTAAAAGCTGAACAGCAACAAGAAAAAGCTCCAAAAGAAACAGAGATGTCTTTGGATCAACAGCTTGAAATGATTCAGTTAAAGCAAGATTTAGGACAAGATCTCACACCAGCAGAAGAGGATCTGCTACAGGAGCACAGCTCTACGTATAGTTTGTTGGAGATAGCTCAGGTAAAACAAGACCTAGGACAAGCTTTAACACCGGAGGAACAAGGATGTTTGCGTCAACATAACCAGCTAAAAGACACAGCTTCCTAATCAAAAAAAGTAGAAATCTCTTAGAAGCTGATGTTTTAATAGAATATGTTTATTTAGAACTGTGTTCTAAATAAACAATAACTAATAATCTACGCAGGAGGAGAACATTATGCCACATAAAATTACGTTAACGGGATCAGCCACAGGACCACTACGAGAATATGATCGCTACGTTGCCTTTGATATGCGTGAAAAAGGGTCACCATCTGCGCCTAAAGGGTTAAAGAAGAGTACCTTTATTTCGTATACGGTGTTTGTTGCGAAGAAAGCCTTTAATAAAACCGGGCTTACAAAGAAAAGTATCATGCATGAAAAGGTTTTAATTCAAGGGGAACCAACGTTAGATATTCCGATAGATGAATGCCCTGGTGAAGTAGGGGTCATCTGTTTTCAAATTACGGTTCTCCCGAATAAAAATGACAAAGAGAAGAATCAGCCAGAAGAGAAAAAAGAACCTAAACAAGAGGCATCTGCGCCTTCTGAAACACAAAAGAAAACGGAATCTACTAAACAGGAAGGGGCGCAAGCACCTGTTTCTCAACCTCTAGCAAAGGAAGAGAAGAAAGAAGGAAAGTCTATTCAGCCAGAAGTACAACAAGCGCCTACAGAAGAGAAAAAGGCTGAGGAAAAAAAGACAACACTATCCAACCAACCGAAGGGAACTCAGGATCTAGTGAACTTTGATGATATTATCGTTCCTGATGAGTTCTTAAAGACACGCCCAAACCCTGAAAAAACGCAAAAAGTGATCGATTTTGTGAAGCGTACAGGGCGCTTAGATGAGCCATTGACGATTGAAAAAGGATCGAAGATCTTAAAAGATGGATACCGTCGTTATGTCGTAGCCAAAACGGTCAAAATGGATCAAGTTCCTGTTGTATATGAGTATCAAAAGTAAGAACGCAAAGAAAAAGTAACGATTGTTTATCGTTTCACTGACAAATTAGACAAAAACAGACTAAACAAAGTGATAACCTATGTCCAATAGATAAAAGGTAAATGAAACAGGATTTAATCTCTGTTTAGGTAAGATGAACATCTTCATTACTATTCTCTATACGTAGCTTTCTATACATCTAAGTCGCGAATTGGAGGGAGATATAATGACTAAAAACCAAAAACTGTGGACGAAGGAAGAAGATTTATTTCTAAAAGAACAATATGGGCGGATGACACTCCAAAAAATTGGTGAATGTTTAAATCGTAGTAAAGAATCGGTTAATAAACGGGTCTCACGACTACAACTTCGCAACAACCAGAATGGCATACGCAAAAAATGGTCCCCTGACCAAGATACGTTCTTAAAAGTAAATATTAATAAGATGAACAATCGAGAGATTGGAAAACATTTAGGCAAGAGCCCATCTTCTGTTGCGAATCGAATTAGACTGTTAAAATTAGTACGAAATACGTCATTACGCAGATGGACAAAGAAAGAGGATGAATACTTGGTAAAATGGTATGGAGTCAAGTCCCTTGACCAAATATCTAGACGCTTACAGCGAAGTACACAAGCATTAGAGTCTAGATTATATCGTTTAGGTATAGGTGGCGTAAGAGCTCATCTAGGGAATGTTACAGTATATGAACTAGCAGAGTGTCTCCAAGTTGATGTTCATACCATTTATAATTGGATTCAGAAAAGAGAATTGCCCTATAACATCTTGAGAGCAAACACACGAACATTTTTAGGAATTGACGTAGCAGCCTTTTGGAAATGGGCACAGCAGAATAAGGAACTTATTAATTTTTCTAAGATATCCCTAAATACTCTTATTCCAGAACCCGACTGGGTAAAGGCACAAAGAAAATATGATTATTTTAATCGACCTAAATATGAAAATAAAAAGTGGACTGAAGAGGAAGATGCCCGTCTATGGTACATGTTTTATCAAGAAGGTCGTACTCAACAAGAAATTGGCCAACTAATCGGTAGATCAGCCCATGGAATTCAACGGAGATTACACCGACTACGGAAAAAGAAGTTACCTCAATAAATCCTACCTTTTTTTAATCGTTTTTACTGCTCTCACATATTAGTCCTTTACATTGCACATTCATTTTGTGAAACAGCCTTTTTTATAAGAAAGGTAGCCCTATAGAAGCATAGAAATTCATGTTATGCTTAAAAATATTATATTTTACACTTTACTATTATCTATTGTTTTATTCCATAAAGGAGAGGACTCTATACGGATAGATGGGGTTCTCTTTTCTCCTTCACCGATTAAATTGTGTTTTCTGGTCTGATAATTTATGAATTGCTGTTGTTAACAATGTTCTTACTTTCTCTTGGGCAGACTGCTTTATGACAGGTTGTTTTTTATTTTCTATGATACTCAAAAACTATTCATACCTATAACAAAGACCGCCCATTATGTATCAGTGTATAAGGCGGTCTTAACTGTATTCATGCTATATGATTATGACCAAAATATCGACATTATTCTAGAAGCTTCTAAAAAATACATATTAAATTTATTCGTTGTGCTTATGTAGTATTTTGATGTCTTAATAGATGATATGGTATTGGCTTGTCCACTATGACTTATTTTTAACGTTTTATTTTTAGTGAAATTTGGACATAACTAGAGTAATAACAAGTAAAGGGGTATCTATAATGTTCGGGTTAGGAAAAAGGCGAACTAGACTTGGTAAATGGATTGATAAAAGAAACATTAATCAAGAATGGCTTGTAAGAAAGTCAGGATTAGGTAGAAGTACGATTGGTGATTTAGTAAACAACTCCGAAAGGTTGCCTACACAAAGAACTATGAAAAAGATATTACAAGCATTAAGAAGGATTGATCCTAATATTAAGAGCGAAGATTTTTGGGATATTTAAATATGCTTATTACAGTTCTTTTTTATTCCTTTAGAAAGTTTGTTTCTCCAAGTATATAAAAACAGGCTTTAGTAATCGTTTAAAAGCCTGTTTTTAATTCGCCGTTAAAACGGTCCTATTCATCAAATTGCTCCTCTTTACATGCTAGCGTGCTCGAAACATGTCATTAACACATTGAATGGCGATTTCTAGGGATTTATCAGTATTTAAACAAAAAAGCGACCTTATTGGCCGCCGTGATTCTACTCGCTATTTTCGAATAAATTAAAAGAAAGTTGCTCAGATCTTTTCCTATGGTAATAAGCATTTTTAACTCTTTTTACGTGCTCCCTATTTTTAACGTAATAATCTCGGTCGCGAACAGAAACGCAGCCTTTGCAGTATGGTCCAAGTTGACCAAATCCATCGCTTTTATGATGATAGTTCTTTACATGTTTTAATTCGCCGCATTCACGGCAAGTTTTAGCGACAACTTGTCCGTCAGCGTCTGTAAAGTATACGAATCCTCTCGGCTTTTTTCTTTCCTCATATTCCTGCGCCAGTAGTTCTTCTCGTAGACTCATATTCGCTCACCTCCTCGGTTGCCTTGGTATTGCTACTTATTCTCTTTTATTATACGAATTAATTCCATTCGATACCAGTATGCAAATCTATTACCTTCTCCGCGTATGACAGTTTCGTCTCCTGCAGACGCCTGGATTGATTCAACTTTATCTAATTCTTTCTATGTTAATGATTACGCTGTTTCCATAACCCTTTGCAAATGCGCGGATGAAAGGTGTATAAACAGGCTACCTTTCATTATTTTGAGGTAGCCTGTTTTTGTGTGATTAAAAACACTTTTCTAGTACTCTATGTTAAGTTGATTTTAATTCCCCCAGAAGAGGAGGTGATTCTTGACCTTACTTCTTTTGTTTGTTTGGAAGACCCCTTATATTTCTCCATAAGTTCGTGAATGCTTGCTACTTGTATGATACGGATATGATCCGAAGATACTGCATAACGAACAGGTGTAATTAAAATTACAGAAGGGAAGATGGCTGCTTGATCTTCAGGCTGCCACTGCAACGTTTTCCACTCATCTGAAAAGAAAAACTCCTCGTATAGATTGATCTTCGCTTGCATTTTCTGTTCTGAATACTGATTTCGTTGAATTTCAACCCAAAAAGGGGATCCTTTAAAGATACAAAACAGATCTGGTTCGATACCTCCTTTTCGTCCAGTGGGCTTATCTTCCACAATGACCTGTTTAGGCGCACTGTACGTACACATTTGTTTATAGATATCTAGAATTGAAAGGAAATGGAGTATTTTCTGCGAGTTCTTTTTGATCTTTGCATCCACAGGCAAATAGGCGGTCGGAGAATACTGCTGTGTGCGTTCAATGAGTCCTAATCGATATAAACGTACCATGACACTATTACACGCATTTACAGGCGATTTCAGCTGTTTAAAGAAGCGTTCTACTAATGAGTCTCGATCCACAGCCCGAAACTGATTGATAAACCCAATGATGTCTTTATCACGCTGAGATAGTCGAAAACTCATCCCTGTTCCTCCTTCTCTAATAACCCAAAGATAGACTGTGACACAACCTCTAGTTGCGGTTCAGGATCTTTCACATGTGTTTTATAAGGGGAAAGCATTTCCTTACAAGCTTCTTCATCTAAGAAATAGGCTTGAAACTCTTTCACGTCATCAATCTTAATTTTCATACGACCTCTGGCAGCTGCATCAATTTCTTCTGCTCCGAGTACTCCAGCTACTTTCGCATTCGTCGCATCGGCTTGCCTTCCAGAGATCCGAACCCTTAAATTGGCTTTTAACGCAGAGTTTAATAAATCAGCATCCGGACGCTGCATGGCAATAATCGTATGAACACCTAGTGCACGACCTTGGCTGGCAAACTGTTGAATCATCTCTACAAGATCCGTTTCTCTCTTCACTATGGACATTTCATCAATTACCACAACGATACGAGGTAGCTTAAAAGGAAGCCTGCTGATATGTGTGACGCCATGCTCTAACAGTAAATCCCCTCGTCGATACATTTCAGCTCGTAACAACGCAAAAGGTTTTCTCATGTCTTTCGCTTCAAAGCAAAGCGCATCCACGTGGTCAATCCCATGAAATAAGCCCAAATCGGCTCGTTTAAGGTCCACTAAGACTAAGCGTAAGTCTTCAGGAGAGGTATACTTCACCCATGTGGTGAGAATCACGCGCATTAAGCTGCTTTTTCCTGCCCCAATTTCGCCAGAAATCAGTAACGTTTCTAAATCCGCAAAATCCCATGAAACAGGGTTTCCATAGATATCTTGACCAATGCATACTGGGAGCTCCATTTTCTCAATATAAGGATGAATGATCTCATAACTATAATTGAGCATCTTTGGTAGGCTTTTGTGATGAACAGTAATACTAAAGTTCTTTAAGCTGCCGTTTATTTCGATGTTGCTGCCTAATACTTGTCGTAAGGCCCATCTTTTTTTATTTAGAAGTTCAGGATTGATACCATTTAGTAAGGAAAAGGCGTACCGAGTGTACGTTTGATGGTGATCGATTCGATGAATCTTTGGAAACAGATAGGAGGTACGGTCCCCACGTTTCACCACCCGGTAAATCTCTGCCGTACGAAACGCTTTAAGCAATTGGCCACGCAATTTTAGTTTTTCAAACATCTAAATCCCTCCTCAAAACATAAAGGTCACAAAAAAGTAAATTAAGGCGCTATAGAAGGTGACAGGTAAGATAAAACGCATGACCTTTGCGAACTGATCCACAAGATCAATGACACCCCATCGCTCTAATACCCGTTCGATGATAGCAACCCCTAAGACAATGCCTCCTATGGTTAGAATAGTAGGGTCAAGCATGGCAAATGGACTAAACGGAACAAAGGAATAAGCCCTGAAGGGACGAGGTCTCGTGAGAGATGATTGGAGGGTTAAAGGAAAGATCTTTTGAAAATGAAACCTTTGTGTTTTTCTCATGTTGATACCTTCTTTCATTCTTTAATTTTTTTGCCTTTCACGCCTTAGTTATTTCAGCTCAACACATCCGGTCGCCCCCTTCGCCTCTTCGGCTCAGCTCCCTTACAGATTCCATGAAGGGCGTCATTACGCATATAAAGCTTGTATTAACGCGGTAGCGATACTGAACTAGACACTAATTAGATAATGAAGCTAAGATTCTTTAGATACTATGTAGCTACTGTAGTAAGCTTGCCTGTCCAGTCAAAAAATAAAAAAGAACCCTTACTGCAGTAGGGGATTAGTAGGTAGTTATGTAAGATGCGCTCGGTTTTTATATGCTAGGGGTTGTCCTAATAGCTTATTCTTCTTATGAAATGGACGAGACATTTGATGTTGTCCAAGTGAACAAAAATAAAGGGCAAGCAAAACTACATGATCTTATGACATAAAGAGAAAAAACTTATAGAGGGAAAAAATAACAGGATTAATGAGTTTTAGCCGGGGGTAAAGTCAAATAACTATTTCAAAAGGAGAGAGTGATTTATGGAAATTCTATGGATGCTAATTGTAGGTGGAATTATCGGTTGGCTTGCCGGTTTACTTACAGGGCGTGACGTTCCTGGAGGCATTATTGGTAATATTATCGCCGGTTTTATTGGTTCTTGGTTAGGTGGTCTGATCCTGGGAAGTTGGGGACCAGTTATTGGTGGTTTTGCCATCATTCCAGCCATTATTGGAGCAATCATTTTGGTGTTAATCGTAAGCTTTGTTCTAAGGAAAATGGAACAAAAAAAGAATCATGGTCATCATGCATGATAAATCGAAAAAAATTAAATTGGAGTGATTAAAAATGAGAGAAGAAAGTAAGTCTGTGTTAGATGATTTTGTTGAAGATAATCAATTTGAATTAGATTCTTACCTTACTTATTTGTTCGATCAAATTAATAATGATATCGAAGTTCTGTCAGAAGCTTAATGAGAAACCAGATATTTTATTATAAAGAAAAAGAGAAAAAAATAAATCAGAATATAACATAAACGGCCTTAGTAACTTTGGTTACGATACATAGGGTCGTTTATTGTTATGGAGAATGTTTAAAAATAAAGTGAAGATATCCTTCTCTATAGGCAATGCTCAAAGATTATTAATTACTTTAACTGCTGCTTTAGTAAAAATCTATTGGTCCTATATTTTGATTAAAGACCTTTCAAAGTGCGAAACAAAGGACTGTAAATATGATTAAAAAGGCGCCTCCTCTGTATGGAAAAGTCTGTCCACTATCAAAAAGAATTTATCTACCTTAATAAGCTAACTGTTTATTAAATCATTTTATAATAAAGGAGATGGAAGTGTGTTTGGATTCAGTGATATGCCTAAGTTCTTGTTTTCTTTCTTACTTGTACTACCACTTGTATCTCTTGTTCACCAATTAGGTCATTCTATCATGGCAATCTTTTTCGGAGGGAGAGTGGATTTTACAATTGGAAAAGGAAAAACCATTTTTAAATGGAAGAAAGTTAAAATAAAATCAGTTTACTTTTTGGATTCTTTTTGTGTATATGAGAAACTAAAATACGACAACCGATTTACCCATGCCTGTGTCTATGCTGGAGGTGCCATTGCTAATTTAGCCTTTATTTTCCTTATAAATGGCTTAGTTATGGCTGACATCCTTTCAGCAAGTCTCTTTTCTTACCAGTTTGTCTACTTTTCTGTTTATTATATTGTCTTCTCGCTACTACCCATCAAATACACAGAAACAAATTCAAGCGATGGACGTGCTATTTATGATGCATTGAGATATGGAAAAATAACATGTAACCCTGATTAATAAAGCTGAAATAATGATGTGAAGCGATAGGTTTGCGAAGCTACATGGGATTCACTTTTACGTAATGAAGTAGATGATAAAAATAAAATTACTTTAAATAATATGGTTAATCCAGCAATTAGTGTTGAAGTTGATAAATAATTGATATCAAAAAACCTTCTACTCCTGTCAGGTAGAAGGTCATTTGTGTGATTGAAATGTCATTGTATACCCTGCGAGAAAGGTAACACATTTATTCATTGCCAATAAAATTATTAAACAGAGTACATAGGAAAACCCTCTATCCTATAGATAGAAGGCAAGATAAAACATACTATAAACAAAGGTAGGTGACTTAGATAACTTTACATTTATTTTTATACCCAAAAGGAAAGAACTTAAACAGATAAAAAACCCTTCTACCCATAGAGAGTAGAAGGTCACATGGATCACATACTGTTAAAAAAAGTTAGTTGATTATAGATTTTAACCCGAAAAATAAAATTCAAACATCTTACATAAAAAATATGTGGTTGGCCTAATAGCTTATCTTTTTCATGAAATGGACGAGACATAAGGACTAAAGTAGAATGTGATGAGGAAAAGGGAGAGCTTGGTGAATCAAATCATATGAAACTAATACAAAAGAACCGACAATTGAATGCCAGTTCCTTTGTATTGTATAAATGTAGTCATTCTTCATCTTCATAAATAAATAAGCCATTTACCAAGGTCTCAAAATCAGGAGCTAATTCAAAAATAAGTGTGTCTGTTCCCCATTCTAAATCCATATAAATTATAGGAGGGTTATCTTTTGTATCCCGATAGTCAAATGCAACCCACCAATGTCCCTCTCCACATAGTAAAACAATATCTTTTGGTAACTCCCATTCTTCTATATAATAATCACTGGATAAAATGCCTTCTTTCCCTATTCCATAAATCTCAGGGACATTTACATGATCGTCTGCCCAATTTGTTGGAACGGAGGTAGGGTAGTCACAATATTTTAAAGAGCCTCCATTTTGCATTTTACATAACTCAATATAGGATTTTGGCAACTTCACACCCAACTTCTTTTCTGCATCGTTGACCATTTCTTCTGTTAATTTCTTTGATTGACTGTATCCATCATCCCAAATATCTCTCATTTCCCCAACCCTTTCAATCAATACCAACTAAATGCTTTTCTTCATGCCACATTCTCGACATTCACGTAAGAAAACGCCACCTTTTACGGAACTTTTGAAGTAAGCTGAGTTGCAGTTGTCGCATCTGCCACTGACCTTATCCGGAAATTCAGCGTAGTCATAAATTTTAGTAAGATCGATTTCTTGCTGCTGTTTCTCTTCCACGTCGATCACTCTTTTCTAATTGCCTTTTATTAGCGTACCACAAAAAGCGAAGGTGACATTATTTTATGTAAAACGAACATCAATTAGCTCACTTAACCTCATTTTATTTTTTAATTCGAATACTTCCTCGATAAAAACAAACAAATTCCCCAGGGAATCAACAGATTGGATGAATCCCTTTTCTGTAATACATTGTCCCTTTTTGTAGTATGTAAGATAAACTTGGCCTTTATTTTACACACCTCACTATTAAAGATAAAGCTTAATTATCCTCCAATTTTACATCATTTCAATCTCCTTCTTTAACACACTTGCTGCGCTGTAAAAAGTGGAATTATATGTTTCATTTCCTTGTTATAAAATATAGAAGGTTAGTATCGTTCTTAATCATATATCTCAAATTTTTAGTCATATTAAGACCGGAAATTTATTAAACAGATGCACAAACTATGTTATAATGGTGATGGGAATAATACGTGAATTACCTAATGTGTTCAACGTAGCAAAAAGCCACTTGTAGTATACAAGTGGCTTTTACTTATTAGAAATCTATATACTTTTATTTACAGTGATTAATTAAAGGTAGAAAAAAATACATATAGACGAGGTGTAAAAAATGATTAATCTATATACGACAACCAGCTGCGTTTCTTGCCGAAAAGCAAAGGCTTGGCTTGAGGAACATCAAATTGATTATATTGAGAGAAATCTATCGTATGAACCTATTACAGAAGATGAAATTAAAAATATTCTTAGTATGACAGAAAAGGGTACAGATGAAATTATTTCTACAAGATCAAAGATCCCTCAAAAGTTAAATATAGAGATTGATGCACTGTCGTTACAGGGTCTGTATGATTTGATAAAGAACCATCCTTTTATACTTAAACGCCCTATTATCATACAAGATCGTAAAATACTGCAAATCGGATATAAAGAAGAAGAGATAAGAGCTTTTATTCCTCGGAAACTTCGTACTCTCACGATGACAGAACAGGCGGTAGTAGGTGATCATTAGAAGGTAATAGAAGAGCGATCAACGGATGCCTTAACTTCTAAAGTAGATTGTAATAAAAGGTATCGGCAGTGTAGGAAGGTATATATTTTAGATTCTAAAAATGAGTAAACACAACTACATCTACATAAAAAGGAGAAGGGTAAAAATCCCTCTCCTTTTACTATATATTCCTCTATACTAAGGTACTCTTCTTTATGCCGCATTCACGACATTCGCGTAAAAAAAACGCAACCTTTTAAAGAACTTTTGAAGTAAGATGAATTGCAGTTGTCGCATCTGCCACTGACCTTATTATCAAGACCCAAATCGAAAAAAACATAGAAAATAAAGGTTAATATATATTGTACATGACTAATATGTATGAACCTTTTAATCTTTGCTCAACAAGCACGCCCATTTGATGAACTTCCTTAAACATTTATGGGCCTAACATCTGAAAACAATATCTAAGCTATCGTTGTAATTATCGGTTGATCCCTTGTAATAATTATTGTGTGCTCATATTGTGCACAAAGACTATTATCGGGCACACATAAAGTCCATCCATCCGAACTTTCAACTGTATACTCTGCTCCAGTTGATAAAAAAGGCTCAATTGTAATAACCATACCTTCTTTCAATACCCGTTTATCATGCTTGTCATAGATAGGTAAAATATCTTCAGGTGCCTCATGTAAAGACCTTCCAATGCCGTGACTGCAAAGATCCGTAAGTACCTTGTAACCACCTTTTTGGGCTTCATTTTGAATAATTCTTCCGATTTCATTCAATCTCACCCCATGTTTAAGTGAAGAAATAACTTTCATCATGGTATTGTGTGTGTATTGACAGAGACGTGTTACAGAAGGGTTATATAAAGGGATCTGAAAGGAATGACCTGCATCGGCAAAGTAACCATTTAACTCAGCAGAGACATCAATATTTATTAGGTCACCTTCTTGAATCTTCCGATTCCCCGGTATTCCGTGAGCAACTTCATGGTTAATGCTAATGCATGTGTTACCGGGAAAATTGTAGGTTATCTTTGGTGCAGAGACCGCACCATATCTTCTTAAAAAACATCCCCCTATTTCATCCAATTCTTTGGTCGTCATTCCGGCACGTGTCTGATTTTTCATTTCACTTATTGTTAAAGCAACGATTTTTCCGATTTCCTTAAGCCCTTCAATATCATGCTTACCTTCAACAGTCACGTATGAACCCTCCAATTTTTTTTGATGCTTTCATTTTATCCAAAGTAATGTTTCCGGCCCTCCATAAACTGGCCCGATTGCTTAATACCTATTATTACAAAGTTACAAAATTCATACCACTCACCTCCTAAGTCATATTAATGATCGGGTTGAAGACCTCATTGAGTCTCCTACTATAGGCTACATCCTGCATTTGTAACAAACTTAAGTTCCTTTATAATATATACATATTAAACTATATGTGTAGTATCTAAATAACGAGTCTACTATTTATAAGAAAAGGGGTATATGCTCGTATATTGAACATAATACCCTCTTATTAGTTTAGTCTATTTAATGTTTATCTGGATATTCGGCATAATCATATACTTTAGTGAGATCTATTTCTTGCTCCTTTATTTCTTCCAGGTTAATCACTCTTTTCTGTTTACTCTTATTAGAAAAGCTTTCTTGAATTTCATTAATTATTATTAAGGCGATAGCACAGCTGGATAACGCCAGAAGAAAACGTTTTTGTATTAACCAATTTAAGGTTTAACCTTTGTTTTATGTCAATAAATAAAGGTTTTCCACTTCCCAAAACAACAGGATGAACCGATAATCTAAATTCATCTACAAGCCCTAAATGTATAAAATTTGTAATAAGACTTGCTCCACCATATAGCCAGATATCTTTTCCAGGCTTTTTCTTTAATTTATTTACTTCTTCCAAAATATTATCATTTATATATATTGCTTTATGATCAGCCCTTTTTTGTGTCCTAGAAAAAACATACTTTTCTTTGCTGTGAACTAATTCCCACATTTCTTTTTCGGTATCAGAATCCCCAGTTTCCGGAGTGTATTCCCCCCATAAATCGTAGCTTTTTCTTCCATATAAAATAGTATCAATTTGATTCAAGAAATGAGTAAACCCCATATCAGAGTCCATGACACACCAATCAATTTCTCCGTTTGGTCCTTCAATAAATCCATCTAAAGTAACTGCTAAATCTAAAATTATTCTTCTAGGTCTTATGTTATTGGACATAAAATCTCCACCCTTACATGTTCTATATTTAAATATTGTATTGTCTTTTAAATGTGAAAATCTCATCTACAGCCTGCTGATATCCCCCTGATTTTTGAAAAGATTCTCTTATATCTGTTAGAGCTTTATAAAAGGAAGGATGTCCTAACACATAATCCACGGTTTTACATAGGTGACTTACAGTCAACCCTTGCATTTGTAACTTAATGCCAGCTCCAAGACTCTCAACTTGTTGAGCAATTACCGGCTGATCTGCGCTTTGTGGGATTACAATGAGTGGAATCCCATAATAGAGACCTTCATTGGTGCTATTCATTCCGCCATGTGTGATAAATAATTTCGTGTGCTTTAGCACTTCAGTTTGTGGAACGTAATTTTTCACAATAAAGTTTTTAGGAATCTTCCCTAAATCAGATAGTTGAGTTTTTCCACCAATAGACATAACAACGGTATAGTCAGTGTTCTCAAAAGCCTTAAAGCAAAGTTTATAGAAATCAATTTCCTGATTAAAAACAGTACCTAATGAAATGTAAATGACACTTTTTCCTTTTAATACAGAAAAGTCGAAGCTTCCTTGTGTTTCTATTGCAGGAAAAGATGGTCCTACAAACTTGTACGTTTGATCGAATGTTTCTCGAAAAGGTTGAAACTCCCTAGTTGTATATACAATGGTAAGAGGGGCAGGATTACAAAAAACTTCATAAGGAGAAGTTATTTCAACCCCATATTTTTCTTTAATCTTTCTTGTTAGACTTTGAAAATCACTATTTATCCTGTTAGCATGTTCTGGTGGAATATTTTGCGAAAGGTGTTCTAACATTCTTTTAAATGATAGTTCAGTTTGAGCAAAAGATGTACATGAATTAATTGCAGGGAGTTTTAGAATTTGGGAGAGTAAACGTCCACAACCAAACATCGAATCGTGAATGATGTAATCAAACTGTTCTCCTTGGATTTGTTCAAGAACGCTAGGTATAATGATATCCGCCGTATGTAAAAGACCGTTGATTCTTTCGGGTAAATAATTTCTTCCACCTGAGATAAAGGCTTTTAAAAATTTTTGACCGTCAAATGTTCGTACATCAGCTCCTGTCTTTTCAATACGTTCTCGAAAAGCTTCTATTGAAAAGTATACTACCTCTTCTCCACGTGAAATAAGCTCTTGTACAACTGCAATTGTTGGATTGATATGTCCTTCTGATCCACCATTAATAAATAGAACACGTGCCATTATAATCACTCCTTAAGTAAGATGTTCTCTAGATTTTATATAAGAGTAAGGAGCACTGCTGCAAACTCTTGCTTAACTTAAATAATGAAACTGAATTCACCCTAATTTTAAACGAATCGAACATCAATTAGCTCACTTAACTTCATTTTGTTTTTTAATTCAAATATTTCATCGATAAAAACAAACAAATTCCCCAGGGAATCAACAAATTGGATGAATCCTGTATCGGTTATACTTTGCCCATTCTTATAATATGTAAGGTATACTTGTTTATTTGTATGTAAGGCTTCAATTAAGGTGAAATTCATCTGTTCCATTTGCTCTTCTGTTAAAACAGGTTGAGCTACTTCTACTTGCTTATTTATAATCTCCTTTAACCCTATGAATTGCTCTGGCATAGTGGCGAATGGACGCCATTTTTTCATTCCTCTAGGTTCCATCTCTTTTTCCTCCTTACGCTTTATGGCCACCCATAAGGCCATTTCGATAACGAGCTGTTGAATAAGGAAGGTGACTAGACGCACGTAGTACACTATTCTTGCCATAACGCAGCCGAATGTTATCTATCGTTTTGGCAAGAGCATAGGCTCTTTCACGCTGATCGATATCCTCAAATAAGCTCATTTGCTCCTCTTCTTCAATGCTCGTATTAGATAATGAAATTCCAATGGAGCGAATCGGCATTCCATTATCAAAATTATGTAAAATGGTTAAACAATAAGGGAAAATATCTTGGCTTAAGTTTGAAGCTCTTCCCATTTTCTTTTGTCTTGAGAAGCCTCCACCTGTTTGTTTGCTGTAGCCAATCGATAAATGGATCGTTTGAGCCACCACTTGATGCATACGTAAACGAAAACAAACATCGTCCAATAGCTCCAATAGTAATAATTCCACTTCTTTTCGGCTTGTATAATCTCGAAAGAGAATCTGACTTTTTCCAAAGGAACGAGAACTAGGAATGTACACATCGGAAATACGACTAAAATCAATCCCATTTGCATGTTGGTGTAACTCTTCCCCCATGATGCCAAATTCTTTTTTTAACATCTCTTTAGAAGAAAGAGCGAGTTCTTTTATGGTATAGATGCCTAAACGGTTTAAGCGTCTTTCTGTAGCTGACGAGATCCCCCAGAAATCCTTCATTGGATGAATTGACCATAACTTAAAGGGAATATCCTCATATCGCCAATAAGCAACTCCTGTTGGGCTGTGCTTCGCTTCATGATCTAAGCTGACTTTAGCTAGTAAGAGATTCGGACCGATTCCTGCGGTAGCTGTCAGTCTTGTTTTGCGATAGATCTCATTACGTATTCGATGAGCTAGCTCCTCTGGTGTTTGAGCAAATAAATGCAAAGAAGCTGTGGCATCAATAAACAGCTCATCAATGCTATACGCATGGAAATCTTCAGGCGCCACATACTGTAACACCAAACTAGAAATATAGTTCGACGCCTTGATATATCTCTCCATGGATGGATTCACCACATGGATATCTTTCCTTTTAGGAATTTCAAAGAGGCGACTTCCTGTTTTGATCCCTTCTTTCTTTAATAAAGGTGTGGCAGCTAACACAACAGATCCCGACCGTTTGATATCTCCTACAACCGCAAGCTTTGTTTTCAACGGATCTAATCCTCTTATGACACTGGAAACTGAAGCAAAAAAGGCTTTCATGTCGATGCAAATAATGACTCTGTTTGGTAGCTGCCCATCATCCATTGGAATAACTCCTTAATAAAGAACGTTTGTTCTTTATTATATACGAACAAACGTTCTTTATTCAATGGAATCTTTTCCCGATTATTGATATTCTAACGGAAATGAAAGACACATCATTCTTTTACTTTTCTATTTTTTTCATCCATCTTCTGTATTAAATATTCAGCAATTTCTGTTTGCCCAAATTCTCTAGCATATTCATATGCATTCATATTCTTCATACTCTCTCCGGTATATCTAATTGAAATATCTATTCCTTTTTCAACTAGAAACTCAACTACATCTTTATGCCCACCATAAATTGCTCCAAATAATGGATTTCTCTTTGCTAAACTCACATCTAATTCTGCACCAGCCTCTATTAAATACTTTACTATCTCCAAATGCCCTGCTCCCGCAGCTAATCTTAAAGAAGAAGCATCAAATATATCACCTTTTGTATTAACGTCAATTCCTTTATGTATAAGATATTCTACTATTCCAAGATGTCCTTTTTTAGCTGCAACATGCAACCATGTACCAAATGGAGTCATTGTGTTCAAAATTTCTTTATCATTACCTATTAATTGTTTTACTTCCTTACTATCACCAAGTTTAATTGCATTCCTTATTGCTTTGTTTACACTTTTTTTATCCAAAATATATCCTCCTTAAATTCAATTATCTTCTACTAGCTAATTCACCTAATTCTTCAAGAGCTTCTACAACACAGAACTAAGTAACAATAAATCTATCCGATCACTTCTTTTCGTTAAAATTTTAAGAAGAGGCTGCACATACTCTTTTTTTATTGTATTAATAAATAAGAGGTGAAGAAAGTAATTTAAAACTAAAAAGATTTTATAAAAAGTTAAAATTTCTGTGAAGGTGGAATTTGTTAAATGTATCAAATGAGGATCTTTACATTAAGAGACGGTACGAAAAGGAAAATAAAGATCGAAGAGGGAATGACCCTTCAAGATGAGTTAAAAAAGGCAGGAATTACAGAATCAGATATATTTCAAATGCAATTAGTAATCCAAGATGATAAAATGTAATTCTAGTTGTGCATTTTTGCTAAAAAAGGCAGCCAAATATTTGGCTGCTTTTTTTATTGTGTAGACTCTAACTAATAAAATAGCAAAACAGGAAATAGATATTAAATTTTCGCTTTGATAACAAAACTTGCCAAAAAGAAAAAATTTGTTAACCTAAAAATATAGAAAGGTTAGCTTTTAAATAAGTTTAGTGATGAGGGGAACAAAATGGAATATAAAAAATCAGCAAAAGAAAGATTCTTAGATGAATACTTCGGTGGAGTAGAGGATTGGGATAAACATATGGCAGGTTTAATAACTGCGGATGAAAATGCTCATTTTCTTGAAACGAGAGAGAAAATCATGAAAAAACAAGAAGAATTTGGTAATATAACTAATTTTGAATTAGGAAGAGAAATGTGGTACAGTAATTACTTTTTTATTAATAGTCTAATTCTGAATTTTATTACAGATGCAGAAGGCGATCCTGATTTAATTAACGAACTAAAAAAAATATATGTTGGAGTACTAGGTAATTTTGGACCCGATGTAGTGGCACTGAACATGGATGAGGAATATGACGGCTATTTAATCAAAATGAATGCTGATGTAGATTATCAGCTAACATTTATTTCTGATTTAGTGTCATACCATATGTATGGTATGACACTTAATGATGGGAGAGAAAGGGACAATTTAATACCAAAAATGTGGGAGTCATTATCAGATTTGGTAGACAAGAAAGCCCTACTGAAAAAAATTCGTGAAAATAGACAGGCTCCTGCTCCTAGACAGGTAGATCTTGAATCCCCTAGATTACATATAGCAACAGATTTATATGTAGCAGGCATGTCTTTTGTATTAGGACACGAGATTGGTCATCATTTCCTAAAGCATACAGAGTCGAACGGAAGAAACATCGTAGCAAAGTTTATGCCACCAGATGGTACATTTAGTCAATTGCATTTAGATGAATTTACTGCCGATAATTTTAGCTTTGATTTATTAATTAGAGGAATGAAAGAAAGAAATGATCTTACTTTATTTGCTCCCTCATTAATAGTAATATTACTGCTGGCCTTATATGATAAAACCCCTCAGGAACCTAGTCAAACACACCCTTCATTAAGGGATAGATATCTAAACTTATTAAAGAGAGTGTCTGAACAAGATGAAGAAGTGGCATCAAAACTTCAACAAATTTTTAATCATGTAGCTACTTGGATTAATGTTGCTTTGGATGGTCACTGGAAAACAGAATGGTGGAAATAAGAAATAAGTTACAGCTTAATAATGTATCAGATATCCGATTTGTTTAAATCGGGTATCTTTTTTTATTTTATAGATATATGAGCATACTAATGAAAATAGATCATTCTAGAAAGCGAGGGAACAATATGAGTGTTTTTAAAATTGATAGGTCTGTTGTTGTGGATGAAAAAGCGATGAGACATAGAAAAGGTGAACTTTATAAGCTTGTTAATGAAATAATGGATCAACACGATTTAGAAACATTGATGATTGCTACCCTATCGAAAATTGCTTTTATCGATTATTTATTAGGACTGGACGTTATGGAAAACAAACGTCTTGAGTCTATGATTAATGTAGTTAATAGTAACCGTAATACAAATCACCAATTAACAGATTTCTATATCCGTTTTTAGTCAAAAAACGTCCGTAAAAGTATATATAAAACAAAGAACGTTCATAAAGTGTTTTTGAACTTTTGCGGATATATAAAATAATCGATTTTGATAATTTTTTATACGTTCATAAAGGTATACTTTTATGAACGGTATATTTTGTGTTATTGTTAAATTTATACAAATAATCCTATTTCAAATTTGGGTTTAAATATTATATCTATAATTGCATAAAAAAACCTATTCCCTTGTGCTGTTATGTGGGAATAGGCTCAATGAGTTAAGATGACATTTCGAAAAATCTCCAATTAACATGCCTTTTTTATTTTACAACAATTCAAAGTGGAAAGCGATTACATTTTTGTTTTAAACACAAAAAAATCGTAGCTTAGAAAGGATGGCGGACTTGTTGGAGTTTGGTTTCAAGAATCAATATGCACACGTATATTATTTTTCCTTTATCAATTCCCATATCCCTATTTACATAATGAAAAGAAAAGCTACTGATAAAGGATCAGTAGCTTTTCTTTTCATTATGTATCTTATCAGATTCAGCTCCATCCGTATATAAATCCCATTATTATACATAATAATAAACAAATATACTTTCTCAAAAGGGGCTTTGGATAGTGAATAGAGAACAAGTCATCGATATTTATCAAGATGTTCTAGAAAAGAAAAGAAAACGTTTTCCTAACTATTTCTTTGTAGGTAATGAAGGAAAAAAATATATGCGCTATATGACATGCTATCTACTTGAGCAACGATTATCGATTCCTATTCACGAGATTCCTCTACAGGTAACGGCAGGCACTTTATGGTCTAACCGTCTTAAACCACCTGCTATGCTTTATGAATGGAATTATTACGAAGTCATTGATAACGCTTATCCAGGAAGATTTAAAGCTTGGCAGTTTCAACAAGTTCCTGATAAATATTGGGATGGAGACGAAGGAAAAAAACGAGCTATTGAAGCAGTAAAGTACGTAATAGAGGAAAAACTAAAAATCCCTCTTAAAGAGATTCCTATTCAGGTTAATATTCACTTTTTTAGTCAACATAGCCTGAGAGGTGTCTTTTCCCTGTTCGGCCAATCCCCTTTTCAAGTAGTAGAGGCTGTTTATCCTGGAGTCTTTAAACCTTGGCAATTTGCTCATGTTCCCATGAATTGTTGGAAAAATGAAGAATACGTTCGGGAGGCAATGGTCGATTTTTTATTCAGACAGCTTCATTTCTCTTCTTATGAGGAGGCTTTTCTCAAATTAAAAGGAAGTCATTTCACCGATTTTCAGTTAACTGGTCTCTTTCAAATGGCGTTTGATTCCAGAATGAACAATGTGAAGGAGTGGATAAAAAACCAGTTAATGAATATAGACAATGAATTATCTTATGTGAATCTTGATTAATAAAAGAACCAATTGAAACGAATAGCCTGAACTACATCTCTATTATTTCCATTTCCTTTTTTCAAAAAGCGATTTATAAGTATGCAGTTACTTGCTTTGATTCCTCTTCTTTATAAAAAGATATGCAGATTCAGCAAAAAAAAGAAAAAGAAGAAAAAAGAGCACAAATAATTCGGCAACTTCCATTACTCGAAAAGGACTCAAGGCGTTGTACAACGCCTGAGAAACATCAAATCCTTGAAGAATATCAATGCCTAAAGAAAACCCCATTAAGCATCCCATCATTAAAAGGCTAATACCTATGATTTTCATATCAATCACGCTCCATTTAATAGGTTTTTCTTTTTCTTCTATGATGATACATAAATATTTATTGTTAATTTTTACATAAAAAGTTTCTATATGGTTAAATTAATAAAAATTTAAAGAAGGGTGCTTAAATCTATGCCTTCGTTTTTTAAAGATCGCAAACCAAAAAAGAAACGATCACAGAGTGAAGAAAATCAAACTCCTGATCATCAAATAGAATGGATACAATTTTCATTATCAGACAACCTTAACATGATTAAGCAGAAAACCGGAAATAGTTCAGATGTCGTTATTCGTGAGATAAAAATGGGAGGGGCTTCCGACATAAAAACAGCGATTGTCTATGTAGAAGGAATTGTAGACAATCAGTCGATTCAAGATTATCTACTGCAATCTATGATGAAGGATGATCATAAAGAAGAATTAAATCAGCACAATGCGATAGACCTCCTTTCTAAAGATATAATGACAATTGGAAACATATCCTTCATCACTAGCTTGGATGATTTATTTGCATCTTTAATGGCAGGAGATACTCTTATCCTAGTGGATGGAGTAAAACAAGCACTGAGTGCTAGCACCAAAGGTGGAGAAAAACGTTCCATCGCGGAATCTACTACTCAAATGGTGGTGCGAGGACCAAAAGGGGCCTTTACCGAGTCTCTTGGGACCAATACAGCTATGGTACGCCGCATCATTAAAACCCCTGATTTATGGATGGAGTCTTTAAAAGTAGGACGCGTAACAAAGACAGATGTGACATTTATGTACATACATGGCATTGCCAATGATAAAGTCGTTAAAGAAATTCGTCAGCGATTGAAGCGAATTGATATCGATAGCATTTTGGAATCAGGTTATATTGAACAACTAATAGAGGATCAAACATTCACCCCTTTTCCAACTATGTACAACACGGAGAGACCTGACGTTGTAGCAGGAAACCTACTAGAAGGGCGGATTGCTATATTTGTGGATGGAACCCCCTTTGTACTGATTGCACCTGCTTTGTTCATGCAATTCTTCCAATCGGCTGAAGATTATTATGCGCGTTTTGACATTGCAACCTCAATTCGTCTTTTACGTATTTTTATGTTTATGATTTCGCTTATCGCGCCTGCTACCTATGTCGCGGTAACAACCTTCCATCAGGAAATGGTACCAACCACGCTCATTGTAGCAATTGCGGCACAGAGGGAAGCTGTTCCTTTTCCAGCATTTGTGGAAGCCCTTCTTATGGAGCTAACCTTTGAAATCTTACGAGAAGCAGGGATACGTTTACCTAAAGCTATTGGTTCAGCCGTATCCATTGTCGGGGCCCTTGTAATTGGTCAAGCAGCCGTTCAAGCAAGTATTGTGTCACCAGCAATGGTTATCATTGTATCGATCACAGCCATTGCCAGTTTTGCCACACCTTCTTTTGATATGGCGATTTCAGCTCGCTTAATTCGGTTTTTGTTTATGATTGGCGCAGCAACATTTGGTTTCTATGGCATCATTTTATGCCTTTTAATGATGGTTGTACATTTATGCAGTTTACGTTCGTTTGGGGTACCTTATATGGCTCCATTTGCTCCCTTCATCCCTGTAAACAATGGAGATACCGTTATAAGATTACCGTGGTGGACACTGAGACAAAGACCGCGATTAATTACTGCTAACACGATTCGAGAAGGATCAAATCAAAACCCGCACCCCCCTGCATCTCGTGGTATGGTGAATCGTGATTTTGAAGAAGGTGACAACAATGAAGCGTAAAGGAGTTTTTCTTTTATTGATGATGACGGTAACCATCTTGCTCACCAGTTGTTGGAGTAAAAAAGAGTTAACTGACCTTGCTATCGTGGCAGCTCTGGGCGTCGATAAAACAAAAGATGGAAGATATCACATAACGCTCCAAATTATTAATCCAGGGAATGTGGCTGGTATACAAGGAGGGGGAGGCGGTACTCAAAGCCCTCCTATTACCATTTATTCAGCTTCAGGAGACAATGTAGTCGAAGCAAGTAGACGGGCTTCGGGCAGAATTTCTCGACGATTGTATTATGCTCATACAAACTTGGTCGTGGTTGGTGAAAAATTGGCTAAAGAAGAAGGGCTTGATACATTAATTGATGCGTTTGATCGAGATCCAGAATTTCGAAATACTTCCACCCTCGTGATTGCCAACCATTCGTCTGCAGCTGATCTAGTGAAAACGTTAACGCCGGTTGATAAGATTCCAGCGAATAAAGTGCTGAAAACCTTAGAATTTACGGAAAGAAAATGGGGAGAGAATGTAAAAACATCGCTTCAAGAGGTGATGAAGAGCCTTGAATCTCCCGGAAGTGGAACTGTCGTATCAGGATTTCGTCTAGATGGAAATCCCCAGCAAGCACAAAAGCTGGATAACCTTCAGGAAAGTGCACCCGAAGCAACGCTTCGTGCTTCTGGAATTGCTGTCTTAAAACAGGGAAAGCTAGTAGATTGGTTGTATGGAAAACCAGCAAGAGGAACGGTATGGATTCTTGATAAAATCCAAGGAACGGATATTAATATTGATTGGGCAGGAAAGAAAGAAGCTATTGCTTATCAAACTGTACGACAAAAAACAAGTGTGTCTGCTCAAGTGAAGAATGGCAAACCTCATATTTCTGTTCATACACGTGTTGAAGGAGATATCGGTGACATGGAGGTACCTGTTGATATCACCAATCCAAAGGTCATTACAAAAATCGAACAATCCGTGAGGAAAGAAATTAAAAAAGAGCTAAAGACAGCTATTGAACGTGCCCAAAAAAACAAAACGGATATTTTGGGATTTGGAGAAGTAGTTCATCGTACTAGACCAAATCAATTTAAGAAAATGAAAATGGAATGGAATGATGTGTACTTTCCGAAGTTAGATGTAGATATTACAGTGGAAGCCTATGTACGTCGCGCTGGCTTACGAAACAAGTCATTTCTTTCAGGAATAAAAGAGAATCAAAAATAAGGAAAAGGAGGTGCCAGTTAAATGGAGAAAGCAAAAATTAGTGCCAATCAGCTCTTTATTCTAATGGTTTTATTTGAGCTGGGGAGTGCTTTACTGGTACCTCTTACCCACAGAATATATGCAAAAAATCTTAGGTAAAGTACTAGGTACCGTACTGGCTTTTGTTTACATTCTTTATTTTATGTATGATGCCTCAAGAGTTCTACGTGATTTTGGTGAAATGTTGTTGACTTTTGCCTATCCTGATACGCCTTTATTCATCGCCAATGCATTATTAATGCTTGTCATTGTTTATACAGTCAGAAAAGGAATTGAAGTCATAGCTCGATCAGGAGAACTGCTTTTTATTTTTATGTATGTTCTTGCGGTTGCTGGGTTTATTTTAATCATTTCTTCTGGTTTAATTGAGTTTAAAAATTTACAACCTGTTTTGGAAGATGGCTTTTTACCATCTGTAAAGGTTGCAGTGTCTGAAACTTTATATTTTCCGTTTACCGAAGCTATCGTATTTACGATGATTTTGCCATATTTAAATAATCCTAAGAAGGCAAAGGTGACCATGCTATGTGCAACGGGATTAAGTGGAATCAATTTGGTTATTACGATGCTCATCAATATTAGTATGCTTGGCGTTAACCTGACTGCACGTTCGCAATTTCCTCTTCTTAGTACAGTAGCAAGCATCCAAGTAGCTGATTTTCTAGAACGACTGGATGTATTTTTTATGCTTGCTATGGTGATTGGGATTTTTTTAAAAATTACCGTATTATTTTATGCGGCCACCATAGGGACAGCTAACTTATTTAAAGTTAAATCACCTTCAAGGCTATCGTATCCTTTAGGTATCGTTATTTTATTTTTATCTATCACAATCGCGAGTAATTTCCAAGAACACCTTCATGAAGGATTACATGTAGCCAAAGTTGTTCTACATATTCCTCTGTTCACAATAATTCCTCCTATCCTTCTTTTTGTAGCTTTCATAAATAACAAGAAGAAGCATCAGGGTAAACACATTTGATGAACTAATTTTCATATAGAACATTTTCGTTATCGTTATATTCCTTAGTAAGGTACTTACCAGTAGAAAGAATCTTTTTAGTCTAGAGTTAGCCTTAAAGCAATCTACTACATAATGTTCAAAAATAGTAAGTGATGAAAACGTTAAAAAAAGATTCAAGAAGACAAAAGGTTGCTTTAAATAAAAACAAAAAGGAGGTTCCAATTGCATGGAGAAAGCTAAAATTAGTTCTAGTCAGCTCTTTATCTTAATGATTCTATTCGAACTGGGTAGTGCTTTATTGGTACCTCTTGCAATAGATGCAAAACAAGATGCGTGGCTTGCGATTCTGCTTGGAATGGTATTCAGTTTCGTTCTATTGTTAATCTACCACAAGCTTTATACCTATTATCCCGATCTTTTGCCTACAGAGTATCTGCAAAGGATTCTCGGGAAAGTACTTGGAACCGTACTGGCTTTTGTTTACATTCTTTACTTTATGTATGACGCCTCAAGGGTTCTACGCGATTTTGGTGAGATGCTGTTAACCTTTGCCTATCCGGACACACCTTTATTCATCGCGAATGCATTATTAATGCTTGTCATTATTTATACCATTAGAAAAGGAATTGAGGTCATAGCTCGATCAGGAGAACTGCTGTTTATTTTTATGTATGTTCTTGCGGTTGCTGGTTTTATCTTAATTGTATCTTCTGGATTAATCGAGATAAAAAATTTACAACCTATTTTGGAAGAAGGTTTATTCCCTGTCCTAAAAGTGGTATTTACTCAAACGTTGTATTTTCCATTTACAGAAGTCATTGTATTTACGATGATTTTACCCTATTTAGACAACCCCAAGAAAGCAAAGGTAACTATGTTATGCGCAACAGGATTAAGTGGAATCAATTTAATTATTACCATGCTTATTAATGTCTGTGTACTCGGGGTTGATTTAACTGCACGTTCCCAATACCCACTTCTTAGTACAATTGAGAGCATCCAAGTAGCTAATTTTTTAGAACGTCTTGATGTATTTTTTATGCTCGCATTAATCATCACGATTTTCTTTAAAATTTGTGTGCTATTTTATGCAGCTGTCGTAGGAACTGCTAGTTTATTCAAGGTTAAATCACCTTCACGGTTATCGTATCCTTTAGGGCTAACCATTCTCTTTTTATCTATTACCATTGCGAGTAATGTTCAAGAACATAACCATGAAGGACTAAAGGTGGCAATGCTGGTTCTACATATCCCTCTTCTTACGGTCATTCCTCCTTTGCTTCTTCTTGTAGCTTTCTTTAAAAATAGGAAGAAGCATGGGAAAAACAAATTTAACTAGCTAATTTTCATATGGAATATTGTCATCCTTGTTAAATTCCCCAGTAAAGTTCTTATCCGTAGAAAGAATACTTTTAGCCTAGAATTAACCTTAAAGTAAAACTAGTATTTATTACATAACGGTCGAAAAATCAGAAGTGGTGAAAGCAGTAAAGGATAATCCAAAAAATTAAAACATTTCCTTAAATACAGTTGAAAGGGAAGGCGGATTGAATGGAGAAAGCTAAAATTAGTGCCAGTCAGCTTTTTATCCTAATGGTTTTGTTTGAGCTGGGTACTACTTTATTGTTACCTATTGCTATGGACGCAAAACAGGACTCTTGGCTTGCGATTCTGCTTGGAACCGTATTCAGTTTTGTTCTGTTTCTAGTCTATAATAAACTTTACTCGTACTATCCAGATATTTTACCTACAGAGTACATGCAAAAAATCTTAGGTAAAGCCATAGGAAGCGTACTGGCCTTTCTTTATATCTTTTATTTTATCTATAATGTAGCAAGGGTTCTACGTGATATCGGCGAGATGCTGTTAACCTTTGCCTATCCCGATACCCCTTTGTTTATTGCGAATGCTTTATTGATTCTTGTTATTATTTATACAGTTCGCAAAGGTATCGAAGTAATAGCGCGATCCGGAGAAATCTTTTTTATAATCATGTATATCCTAGCCATCACTGGCTTTATTCTGATTGTATGTTCAGGATTAATCGATATTACGAACTTACAACCAGTACTTGAAGAAGGGATATTCCAACCCTTGAAAGTTGTTTTTACTCAAATCTTGTATTTTCCTTTCAGTGAAGCGATTGTGTTTACAATGATTTTACCGTATTTAAAAAACCCAAAGAAAGCCAAAGTGACCATGTTATGTGCATCAGGATTAGCTGGCATCAACTTGACTATTGCCATGCTGATTAACATTAGTGTACTTGGGGTTGATTTGACTGAACGTTCCCAATTTCCTCTTCTTAGCACCATACAAAGCATCCAAGTAGCTGACTTTTTAGAACGTCTTGATGTGTTTTTTATGATTGCTTTAGTTACCGGTGGCTTCTTTAAGATAAGTGTGTTGCTTTATGCGGCTGTCATAGGAACGGCCAACTTATTTAAGATTAAATCACCTTCACGACTTTCATATCCTATAGGGCTTATGATTCTATTTATGTCAATGACGATTTCTAGCAATTTTCAAGAACACCTCCATGAAGGATTGGGGATAGAGATGTTTGTTTTGTATATTCCCCTCTCTGCGATTATTCCTCTTCTGCTGCTTCTTGTTGCTTTCTTGAAAAATAGAAAGAAGCAGAGAGAGTAACAGGTTCATTTGCTTGATTTTTCTGAGGAGGAAATAACTCTTACAATCCGTGAATCCTTCTAAACTAGTGCTTATCAATGTGAATTTAAACTATGTGAGGTGATTTTTCTGTATAGTTGGTTTTATGATCATTTTGTTAATACTATCCTGTTTCCTCTTACTTGTATAATGATGGTAGCTATCATGTTGAGTGCATATGCGTACTTTAAATTAAAAAAATAGATAATTAACAGTTTCAGGGCTTGTTGATTCATAACGGAGCTTTCTTCTTTAAAACTTGATTATTTATACAAAATACAGTTATCACTTATATTAATGACTTAAGAAAAGCTCGCTATCTAAAAAAGTCAGGCATCATAATGAATTTTATCTGCAACAACATGGTAAAATGGTCTATTTTGATCTATGATGAAGCTCTTATTATTCCTGAACTTATACTTTATTGAACACTCCTTGAGCACCAATGCACACATTTTGTTTTAGTTTTTGCTGAGAAAAAGAGTAACTTTAGGGTTGCTCTTTTTTTTGTTAAATGGTATAATCTCCAAAATATAAAGATTCTACATGGTTTTAGTTTTGTAAGATAAAACTTATCGGAGAACCGCCTTACTTTTGTAGGGCGGTTTTTTCGTGCTATTTTTTTGGATGGTATCCGAGGTTTGCATTTACTTTTCCAGTTAGTCCATCGTTTTCAGCAGGAATTTTATTTCCGACAGATTGGGGTACATCTACTGGTTGGATACTTCCACCGTTTGTATCATAACTATTGCTATGATTGTTATTATTATGTGTTTTATTGAAACTGTGTTCTGGCATAAAAACACCTCCTAAACGTATTATTTGATTTGTGTTGAAGAAAATAAGAGGTAGTATGAGAAAATTACTAATACAACTACTCACGAAAAGACTTTTAATTTTACGTATGAGTTCGCTAGCAACACGATTTTAGGCAAAAAAAGAGCAACCGTGATTATTTCGGCTGCTTTTAGTAGAGCTCATACATATTTGATGTATGGAATAAGCTATTTTCATCATATTTTTCGCATATAGGCTATTTTTTATAGGGGTTAACATATGTATAAAAGGAGCGCTTTTTATACATTCTCGTTTCTTTCAACTATCCAAAGAATGTAGTCATATCAACAATGTATAAAAAGATGTATACTCCGGAAAAGGGACTCTTAGCTGAACCCAAGTGGCGCACAGGGTTCTCTTTTTCGTGTCTTCCGGAAAGAGTGTTTATGTAAACTAGCAATGCATATCATATACATAGTGATTTTACCCAATATTATTGTTAAAATGGAATTAAAAGGATAAAAGGGGTATTCTATGGATGTTAAGATCATTTTAGGGACGATTATAGCTGCTTTAATATTGGCGTATATATTTCATTCGCTTCAAAGAAAAAGAAACTCTGATAAACACATAGGGGATAAAGTTTTTAACATTGGATTTGTCATTTCTTTAACTATAATTGCAATTAGCATTTTGGTAGTAGGCGGATGGGATGGAATGGCTTTAGGAGCACTAGGAGCTTATTTATTGTTCCCATCATTAAGTGGACTTATTTTTACTAAGCTTTTAATCAGATATAACTAATAAAGTGTTAAGCATATTTTAAGCCTTTAGATTTATAAATCTAAAGGCTTTTTTGTGCCGAAAATTTACATTCCGTCAACTACAGGCGTATATCGTATACAGCTAAAAAAAGTGAAAAACCTACTGGACAGGGGACTGACCCCAGAGATTAGTAGGTTTTTCTGCTCTATTGCAGTAAGGATTTTCGCAGATGCCTCACGGCGTCTTGAGTAGTTTTCTCAATGTACTAAAAACTTATGTATAGAAAGAAAAAATCCTGCTACTTATTGACGTTAAACCAGCCTTTTTGTTTAAACCAAAGAATCATGCCAATTGTCATTAAAGCCATAATTCCTAAAACAATATAATATCCGTAGTGCCAGTGAAGTTCAGGCATATGATCAAAGTTCATCCCATATAACCCTACAACAAAGGTGAGAGGGATAAAAATAGAGGAGATAATGGTTAATGTCATCATAATAGAGTTCATCCGGTTGGCGTTGAGTGAAAGGTAATTATCTCTCATATCTGATGTCATATCTCGATTGGCTTCCACCATGCTTGTTAATTTTATTAAATGATCGTAGATGTCATTGAAATAGGCTTTCTGCTCTGCAGGTATATGTAAACGTTCAGAATTAATAATTCGATATAGCAGATCACGCATAGGAAGAACGGTTTTTCTAAGCTTTAATAAATCACTTCGGATATCAAAAACATCATTCATTAGTAAAGCAATTGACTTTTTGGCATCTTTGCTTTCAATTTCATTTAATTTATCCTCAATTTCATACACAATTGGGAAGTAATCATCCACTAATTGATCCAGAACCGCATAGGCAATATAGGACACTCCTTTATTAAATCCATTAGGATGTTGCAAAAGACGTTGTTGTACTGTTTCAATACTAAGTAATGGTTTAAAGTGAAAGGTCACTAAATAATTGTCTCCGATAAATACGTCTACTTCTTCAACATCTAATGTGTGGCTATTTAAATAATGAAGAACTAAAAAGCTGTAATCCTCATAATAATCAAGTTTAGGGCGTTGTAATAAATGAAGACAATCTTCGATAGCTAAAGGGTGAAAATGGAAAAACGTCTCTAATACTTCTGCTTCCTCCTCAGATGGAGAGGCAAGGTCTACCCAGAACCACTTAATTGAAGGATCAGACAAGTGATCAAGAGGTATATCTTCTTTGACATGTAAGTCTTGTGTAATAGCGATTGTTCGAATCATGCTGCTGCTCCTCCATATGATTAACGATTCTATACATTATAGTATGTTACATAAAATAAACGATTAATCCAACTGCTAACAAGGCAATGAAATCTTTCTGATACTTTCTTCTCTTTTCTTCACTTGTATCTTTATTTTCACCAAAATATTTATCTATAAAAATAATAAAACAAAGCACGAGGAAACTAAGAATGATATCTAGTATTAAGAAATGAAAGAAATTATCTGTAGTAGTCAATGACATAGGAATTCTCCTTATTTCTCACGTTCAAGTGTGAGAATACTAAATAAGTCTCTCTTCATATTTTAATCAGGTAAAAAAAGCTCTAAAATCAATGTAGCTGTATAATAACGAATAGCATAAAAAAGAAAGGATTCGCTTTTTATTATTTTCCTTATCCTAATGTTTATAATTAAAACATACAAAACAACTTATTATATAACAAAATGTTCTATATGTCCTGAGTTCTTGGAAGAAAGAGGATTATTAATCTTAAAACAGGAACGTCTAAGAAGTGTATAAGTTAATAAGGTGAGACGGAGAGGATAAAACGTAACGATATATAATAAAAGAGATAGTAGTGGGAGATTTTTATGAAATATGCACAAATTTTTATTGATAATCGAATTCGAAATGCAACGTTGATTGTATTGCTTATTTGTATGAGTATAGCTTGGCTTTTTGATAGCGATTACTGGTACAATATAGCCGTTCTTATGGTTTCAGTATCTTTTCTCTTACATGGTATAAATGATTATATCGTAGGAAAGAACAAAGCACGAGGAACTGTTATTATACTATTGAGTGTTCTTTTTACTCTATATAATCTACTAAGAATCTTTGTTTTATGATAAAAACAAGATTTTTACACTTGCAAGGAACGAGGAGTTTTTATGTTTAAGAAAATAGTAAAATGTTATGATTACAAATTTATTGTAGCCTTAATTGTTCTAAGCCTCATCGGTTTAGTCATGGTCTACAGTGCTAGTATGGTAACGGCGGTTAGTCGTTACGGTGTTGAAGGGGATTATTTTTATCAAAAGCAAAAACTTGCTCTGATAGCAGGATTCTTCTTTTTCTGTGTTTCTGCCTTTATTCCCTATAAAATTTATCGAGAGAAAAAAGTATTAAAAATCTTATTAATAACAGTGATTACACTTCTTGCCTTGGTCCTTATTTTTGGACATACCGCGGGAAATGCACAAAGTTGGCTTATACTGGGCCCGATTAGAATACAACCACTAGAATTTACGAAACTAACGATCATTGTATATTTATCGGCTGTTTTTGCGAATAAACAAGAGTATATCAATGATCTAAAGCGTGCTATTATTCCACCTATTCTTATCGTATTTTTTATTTGTTTCTTAATTGCTTTACAACCCGATTACGGTGGAATTCTCCTTATTTTAGGTACAGTTGCAGCTATTGTCTTATGTTCAGGTATTTCTAGAAAATCCATGCTAAAGATTGCTCTGTTAGGAGTAGTAGGAATATTTGTTATGCTCATCGTTTTATTAGTAACAGGACAGATGGCTACCGTTTTTTCTCCTGTTCGTTTAGCTCGTTTTACTGGGTTTCTCCATCCATTTGCGAATCAGCAAGGGGATGGGTACCAATTGGTTAACTCCTACCTAGCTATAGGAACTGGGGGGCTATCAGGTGAAGGGTTAGGCCAAGGCATTCAAAAGGCTGGTTATCTACCTGAGTCTCATACAGATTTTATTATGGCAGTTATTGCTGAAGAGTTAGGTTTTTGGGGAGTATTACTTGTATTAGGGTTACTATTTTTCATTATTTTGCAAGGCTTAAAAATTGCTAAAAAATGCAACGATCCTTTTGGTGCCTTATTAGCTATCGGTATTTCGGTCATGATTGGCATTCAAGCATTTGTTAACTTAGGAGCAGTAACGGGCCTTCTTCCTATCACAGGTGTAACGTTACCTTTTGTAAGTTATGGCGGCTCTTCTCTTACATTGCTTCTGTTTGCTGTAGGAGTACTAGCGAATATATCCATGTTTAATAAATTTGAAAAGAAATACAAAAATAAAGTAACAGATCCAAGGGAACTGAAAAGTGTCTAATAATTTATATAAATGACATTTCTATAAAATTTATTGAGCATAAAATAAAATTATAAACAAAAGACACCGGTTAAGAGCCAGTGTCTTTTGTTTATGGAAGGAGGTTAAGTTTGTAGTATTGCTAAAGAAATTCAAAGGTCTATTAGAACGCCTCTTATGTACCATTTATATACTTTCCTAAAAATCTTTATGTAGAAGATAAAAATTATTCCCTTCGGAAAAACTGCAAGGCGCTATAAACGACCCATAGAAAACAGGCCACCATAACTTGTTTCTCTAGGCAAAGAATAATTGTCCATAGTATCACTAAAGTTAAAATAGGAATAGATAACTTTCTTATCATTCACACCTTCCCTTTCTTTATTATTCTCCTATCTATATTCATGAAAACGTGGTAGATTGCCTTTTTTGTGCAAAAAAAATGACGCCTATTAGGGCGCCTATATCCAACGAAATAGTTTGGAAAAGGGAAAAGTGTTCACTTTAAGAATGAACATGATCTTATTTGGTTCTTACCCTTTTTAAAAAGAACAAAACATACATTATAGGTAACACAAATAAGCTACTTAAATTCTCTATTCCATTTATTGATCCTCTGGATTTACCTCGAGACTTTCAACTTCATCATTCTTCTTTACTTCTAATCGCACAACTTTGTTTTTACTATCTCCAGGCATATTGTCGTCATCTTGCTCAAAGTCTTTAGATTTTTTATAAGTCTTTTTTCCACTAGACACTTCTATTGTTACATCATTATCGGTTTCATTAATTAATTTTCCAATTATACTGTAATCTCCATCAGCATCTTTTTCGTATATACCATTTGAATCTGCTTTTGCCTGAGGAGTTAACTCTAAACTTTCTGCATTTTGATTTTTAGCATTAATCTCTACATTTACTTGTTTTCCATCACTATTCTTAGGTGTACCTTTTTCCTTTTTAAACGCATTACTCTTAGGTACCTTTACCTTTTTATCATCAATAACAAGTGTTAACTCATCGTTTGTTTCTTTTTCTAAAGTTCCCACTAGATCAAAATCTTCATCTTGTTTACTATCAGCGTCTTTGGAATACCGTTGTAAATTTAATTTATTTTCTGCAGAGTTACTTTCTTTTTGTGGTGTGTTTGAGGATGAATCATTTTGATTAGAACAACCTGTAAGAGATCCTGTAGTTAAAGCTCCAGCTAATGAAATACAGAGTATTATCATTTTTTTATTCATATGGATTATTCCTCCTTCTTGTTCCTTGTTTATATTGCCTATTTTTTACAGAATCAAACGAAATAACCATCTTAACGAGGAAGAAGTTTCAATATATGTTTACAGTATAGTAGTTCCTAGAATTTTGATTATGTTAACTAAACTTGTATATATATTGATTTATATTAACAACGGTAAAAATCTTTGGTAAAAGAAGATGTAGCAAGCGGATCAATGACTATCCTTAAAAGTAAAATAGAAGCTATGTATGGGTAGTGTGTCTATTTCAAGATCCATATGATATTAGAGAAAAAAACGTGGTATATTATATTTCTTCTCGTATAGAAGATTGAAAAGTAATGGTAAGATTAGACTATTGAAATTATTGTTATAGAAGAGGAGGGTGCAAAAATGTTTAAGAAATTCTTAAAGGATATTTTTAATCCAAATACAACAAAAATAAAACCAAAGGAAGCGTTACAAACGATATCTAAAAAAGGAAAAGATAAAGATTTCTATAAACAAAAAAGTAAGGAATTGTTTCAACAGGCAAGGGATATTTTTGATAGTGGAGATATAAATAGATCAATTGATTTGATAAAGAATGCCAATGAACATTTAATAAGATCTTTTGCTAAAAATGAAGATGATATAAAGAGCGCTTCCCGTTTTTTTGGAGTAAATCAGGAAGGATATGAAGCTGCTAAGGATATAAAAATTCCAATATACGGGCTTGAGGAAGATGAAATAGACTTGATTCATAGAGAAGTTTGTTGGTTCGCTTTAAACGGTATTAAGCCAGATTATGTTTTAATGTCCTTTTTAATGTTCAAAGAGTATGAGTGGAAAGAATTTGAGGAAGAACTGCAACGAGCGAAAGATTCTAGTAATCCTGAAGAATATGAAATTTACTATTATATAAAAAATGAAGCAAAAGAACAGGTTAATTTATTAAAATACAGAGAGAAATTTTATAATCTGTCATTAGATGCGAGGGTTCTTCTCTCTTCTTATAATGCAATTGCTCGAAAAAGATATTTAAAAGTGGAAAAAGATGTAGAGAATTTTTATCATCAACGTGGTGCTACAGAACTTAAGGATGCAGGATACATTCATTCGACTCCTAATGGATTAATGATTGAATTCCCAGTAAATGAAAAGAAACAAGTAATGTTTGAAAAAAAGAAATTAGAAACATTAATGCGTCATTTATTAACGTTAACCTACCGAAATAGAGAATATAAAATAGGGAAATTGGACTTTAAGAAAAATGATATCCCTAATGCAGTTTTTCTTGTTAACGGTATGGGCGGTTCAACATTGTGTAAAACAGAAGCTATACCTGTTAAAGGAGCTAAAGAAAAGGATCTACAGATACATAGTATTGGATGTAAATGCAGTTTTTCTTTTTACGGACGACCAGAAAATTTACCAGAAGAAGAAAAGGAAAAATATGCTTTAAAATAAAAGTGATGAACAAATGATCTAATTTAGTTTAAAAATGTAGTGAATTATATAGGTAGAGACAGCTCTACTACAAGTAATAAAGGAAAATTTAAAATATAAGAAACAAGAGAATTAATCTCTTATTTCTTATATTTTAACTATTGGCTTGATTAATGATATGAAGTTTTTACTTTAGTGAATGTTGTATTGTGTGGTATTGTTTTCCGTCGTAATGGTATACTTTTATAGATCCTTCTACATAGGTAGCGTCTTCTTTGTTAAACAAGACTAAATTTTTTCCCTTTTGGCCTATCAAGTTCATTCTCGTACTTCTGAACAGAATGCCTCCATATCCTTTATCCATTAAGTATTTAGACAGCAAATGGAATGGTTTATATGCATTCAGTTCTGGATCTTTCTTTTCATCTATCGGTAAGAATACTGCTTCATCGATGTTTTTCATTAATGTTCTTCCCAGGTACATTTCGCTCTCTGTTTTGATTCTTGATTTAACTTTTTTCCATCCTTTATCTTTAGATAAAATTCTTTCAATAATCGGACCAGAAAATTCGCTTTTCTTAATTTTCGAAATGTTTGTTGGATCTTTAAGGATTTCTTTAGCTTTTTCTTGTGTAATAGCATCCATTAATTGTTCTATGTTATTTTCAATATCCTCAAAACTAACATCCTCATAACAAAAATCAATTATTTTTAGCTTTTTATTTACAGGGGTGAATTTACAAGTAGTGACATCTTCACCTGATTGTAGTCTCAATTCTTCAAAACAAGTTTTTTCTATAGAATTAACATTTTTATCATACATTTTGATATTGTTCTCATACCCCAAATATAAAAAGTCATAGCCTTTGGGATTCCATCTATTATCGTTTCGAGCTGGAATTGGAACCATTCTTTCGTAATTATTAAACCATCTTCCTCTTTGTGCTCTATATAAGTTTCTTAATTGATCTAATTCTTTGATGAAGAGCTTTGGATGTTTTTCGACACAATTTCGGTGAAAATCATCAAATACTTCTATGAAAGACTTTTCGCTATCTTTATTTTCGTTTTCCCAATGCAGCAAGACCTTCTTTTGAAAATCCTCTTTATATTCTTTGTCAAAGAGTTCAGGAATATTTCCTATTCTTAATTTATATTTCTTGAATTGGGAAAAGTAATGTTCAAACATCTCGTCTGTGACAAACTTAAAGTCTCTATCACTAAATTCACCTAATGAATCTACCAATATTTCAAACAAATTATTTATCTTACTCAGAATAAGTGTTGTATTATGTACACTTAATTGTTCTTTATTATTAATAATTGCTTTTTTTAGTATTGTAAATTTGTATTCTTTCCTACTATATTGCTCCATTTTATTTAATTCTAAGATAAGTTCAAAATCAGTAAAATTCATATTTTCCTCCTCTAACGTTGCTTTTAATTGGTAAAAAAGAAGTGACAACATTCATTTGTCACTTCTTCTTGTACACTGGACGATGTATATTAAAAGACTGGGTATTCTATTTAGTGTTAGTTTAAAAGATTAACCTCTATCCTTCTCGAGTTCATATCGTTTGTCTGATTCACAACTGGAGCTACAGAAATTCCATCCATTGCTTGATGTTCCTGTACCATACTCATACTTTCTTTGACAATTATCACAAGTCTCCATAAAAAAACCTCCTTATAATAATATACAATTTTATAATATTCTCCAAAAGAACTATTTTTTCCTTTTTTAAGTATTTATATAAATCTATTGTTTTATTATAATCTAAGTAATTTAACCTATGAATTAGAGGAACATTAAAAGAATTGTCGAAAATAGGCATATTAAGATTGCTTTGAAAATATCAATTAGTATTTCATTTACATAGAGAAATTAAAAAGTTAAAGCATTGTGTAGGGGTTAATCGGAAGAAGAAAAAATAGTAGAAAATAAAAAAGGAGTGGCTTTGTTTGAATTTATTAAAAGATTTAAATGGGATTCTACAAGCAGAATTAAACAAAATAGGCTATCAGCAGATACAAAAAAAGGATACTCATAATTTGTTAGCTGCATTATTCAATGTACAAGATAAAACAGTTAGTGTAAAAAGAAGAAGAGTTTATATTTCGGAAGAATTAAAAGTTAGAGAAGTTGAGGAACCTTATAATGATTATTTGAAACAGATAAGAAATAAATTCAAAAATGGTAAAGATATTAATCCTCATTTGAGCGGAGGATCTACAAAATTATATAAAAAGGACCCATTATTATACGATTGGGGAATCCATCATTTACATTTAAACAATAAACTGAATAGCAAAGGTTTGATTGAAAGATCAGACTATCTCTTATTTTTTATACTAAAGGAAGACGATGTTTATTTTATTGATGTAACTAAACATAAGCTGGAGGACAGAACGGAATTTTCCCAGCAATACCTACTAGGAATTGTTAAAAGGAATTGGCCATATTTATTAGAACCTTTTAAACTGCCAGTTACTTTATCAAGAAAAAATGATGATAAAGTTCATTCATTGTTGAGGGGTGCAGGCATAGTAACATTTGTTGATATTGATGGAGAGGCATATGGTCTAATGGGTGGGGGCATTTCCTCTGCTAAGACAAATCTTACTCATACACGTAAAGCCGATGATATAATTAAAAGTCTGAGAGACCAGGAGAATATTTTAAAAACAGCGAAAAAAGAGTTAAAAGATTTAACAAGTGAGTTTAAAATTTCTCCTATAAAAACAGACTACAAGTTAATCTTAGAAGATAAATCCTTTTATATAGTTGAAAGTCTTACAGGGACTAAAACAATTGAAATCCAGGGACTCTATAATAGTGTTTTTGGGCACTTGGTAAATGTTTAAACAAAAAAGAAGCTCATAACGAGCTTTTTTTTGTTTAAATTCTTTGTTTTAACGAAATGTATGAGCAATATTATTAAAGGCTTTTTGCATCTCTTCAACACTTTGATATCTTTTTGTTTCATCATCTGCAATTCCAGTTTTGATAAATTTCTTAAATTCATCATTTTCAAATGAGCCAATTTTCATTTTACCTGTCATTACAAAATAAATTAATCGAGTCAAGGCATAGGTTTCGTGCCATACTTCATAATTACTAAAACCAACGACTTCTAATTTTCGATCATTTAAAGAGCCTTTTATTTTAGTATTTATATTCGTCAAAATTATAAACTTCTATAACATAGGGAGATTTTAGTTTTTTCATTACTTCAAATTCAATTTTAAAGCGCTGATATTCCTCTTCCGTAAGGTTTTTATCGGCCTTTTTCACGGCAAAAGTTCGATTATAAAAATCGTCTTTATACTTGTGCACCGTGGCATAAGAACCTGTTCCAACTGATTTGAGTGAAAATGATACTTTTTGGTTTTTCGTTGTTATAGAAATAGAATCTTTTATTATAAATATAGGTGCATTTTCAGCAATATTTATTCTTGAGAAATCATCAGGGATTTTACTACCTCTATAATACTCTAAAAATTGTTCGCATTGCTCTATTATATATGCGTAATAAGCATCTGTTTCAAACTCATATTTTGTACCTTTCAAGTTTGATTCAACGGTTTTTAATTGTTCGCACCAATATATAAGACTTCTACTCTCATCAGCAGTATAGTAACCACTGCTTATTCTACTGTTCATATGTTTAAATAAGTGATTAAAGTGATAGTGAAACATAGAAAAAATATCTTTTAAATAGTTAGTAGGGATTCCTTCATAAAAACCTATATATCTTTTTATATGTTCATTTCCAAACTTTTGAATGTATTCATCAAGCTTGTTACTCAAGTATATTAAGCTATGATCTGTTAACAATTCCATTTCAGTTATCCCCTCTTCATAATCCAATAAATTTCATTTCTTGTAAATATATATAATATTAATATTTATCAACTACAAATACCACATTTATCTAAGCTGTGAGAACTAAACTAAACAAATTGATGCTTTTTTGTTATATCTTCAACGTGGTTACATAGCAAAGATTATCGAAGAATTAAGAAAAATAGAGAAATGTTCTCCTTTTAATCCTGTCCTAGACAGGATTTTTGTGTTTAATTCGAGAACTATATCATTTGCAAATTCATAAATTAAAGGGGTTTTAATATGGCCATAAAGTTTGTTGATTACAAAGGAAATATAGATAACGAGCCTTTAGAATTAAGAAAAATATTTGAATTAATGAAAGAAGATGCTGATGGACAAATAAACGTAGCTTATTTTCGCTATAGACAACTTGTTATCGGGGGAGGTAGTGACAAAAAAAGTGAGTTAGAATTATACTTCGGAAGTGATCGCAATAAAAAAATTACTATTGTTATAGTAAAGTTTATAAAACAAAGACAAGGGAATTGCACACGACTGATAGATTTACTTTTGGAATATGGACGCAAAGAAGGATATGAAACGTTAGAGATACAATCTGTTCAAAGTGATGAAATGGAAGCTTTTGCGAGAAAAAATAATTTCGAACAAGAAGTACTCCATCCTGTTCTTCAATCAGCTTATGGTGTAGAGCATTCTGATAATTGGATAAAAAAAATATAAGAAAAACAGTAGCAGAATGTTTATCTGCTACTGTTTTTCTTATATAAACCCTCAAATTGTCAAAATTTAATCTATAATACGAACATAAATTACTTACTTTTTTATGAACGCTAGTTGAAAGTGTTCAAACATTCTTAAGTAAATACTATCTTATTTTTGTTATTTTTATAGTTTTATTATTTACACTTACTGACGACAAATATGGGCTTTTACTTCTTATAATATACCAATCTATCTTCCATTTAATTAAGAATTTTTCCAAAGGCTACGAAGAAAAACAATTAATTAAATGGGGGATTCAGCTAAAAGGAAAAGAGAAGCT
>NZ_JBHZOT010000013.1:0-94541 GCF_042787735.1 Priestia sp. YIM B13490 | reverse complement strand
CACCAAAGCCTACTAGTAATAAAATCACAATGATTCCAACAATGTTAGTAACCAATAAACGACTTTTACTCATCGGAGTTCCTTCTTTCTATAGTTAGTATATTATACAGATGTTTCTTCTGTTTGAGGTGCCGGCAGCATTTTTCTTTCTTCTTGCGGCTCAGCTTCTTCTTGAACCTCTTCTTTTTGAACAAGAATTCTATTTTCACCGCTCCATGCTTTACTTAGTGAAGCAATGAGCATAATTACGCCTAAAATACCAAGCATGAAAAATAAGTTATGATACGCATGTAAAATCGACGCTTTTTTAGCGCCTGCTACAACAGCCGTCACGGCCGATGTTTTTGCGTCTGCTTGACTCATTCCCATACCCATATAGCGTTTGATCATTTCAGATAACTGCAGCTTCACCTGAGGATCTACTGAGCTAATTTGACCTCGAAAATCTTCATAATAAATCGCATTTTGTCGAACAACAAACCACCCAATCACAGGTGCTACAATCGCTCCTAATAAATTTCGAATGGAGTGCAGTGAAATGGAACGCATCGAAGCTTGATGTAAATCTCCGGCTAGTGCCGCTCCTAGCGCGCCGGATACCAGTGCCATACTAACACCCATACCAAAGAGCATAATGTGAACATATAAACTTACTAGTGATGTATCGGCTGATACGTTCACCCAGCTAAATCCTACAATGACAATAAGAAGTGATCCAATTGCTCCAAGGTAACCTGGACCAAATTTGTCATATAAGAATGTCGTTGCAAACGCTGAAATCAGTACCCCAACAAAAAAGTATAAATAAAAATAAGAAAGCGTGGTGTACGATGCATTTTGCACATTTTGCATGACGCCATTAATACCTGCAATGGCTAGAATATACGCCATATGACCGCCAATTGCCATAATTGTACCTGCAACTGGTTTTACGGCTAGCAGCGATTTTAATGGTACTAACGGATTTTCAGCCGCTAAATCAACTAAGACAAAAATGACAACTAATCCTGCTGCAGCTAGTAAGAACGGCCACACTTGAATAGAAGCAAATCCTTCGTATCTTAGTTCATACAGTGGATACACCAATAAAATCATAATAAGACTAAGAATAAAGATACTTTTCTTATCCACTGGTCGATCTTCTTGCTGAGTTGGATCATGAGCAGGTAATACCTTATATCCAATAAACAGACAGACAAGAGAAGCTATTATTCCTAAAACAAAAACCCAGCGCCAATTATCCATGCTAAGAGATACAGCACCTAAAAAGGCTCCAATCGCCGTTGAACCGAACAGTCCGCCGATTGCTAACACTAAAAAGAAGTTTCGGATTTTATTCGGAAACGAGATCAGCGCAGCTGGAATAATGGTTAAAAACAGCATTCCTGAACTTAAGCCTTGAATCAGACGACCAAGGGATAAAAACGCAACGTTTTCTGAAAAAACATTGATAATTGAACCCGCTAAAAAGACCAAAACGAACGTTAAGTATGCTTTACGCACGCCATATTTTTTCGTGAGCATCGGACCAATCGGTACCCCAAGTCCAAATGCCAAGTTAGAAATAATAGATGGCAATAGTAAGCTTTGTGTACTCGCATCAAATCGATTTTGAATCAATACTTGATTGACCGTGTAAGATAAATTCAAAAAATACTGAGGACCAATTGAAAATAGCGTTAAAATCGCCATAATCAAGTATTTAGGTACGCTTAAACCTTGTTTGTCGGAGGCTACTGCTGGATTATTCTGACTCATATTTATTCCTCCTTTTATTAAATTCTTTTCATATGACTAACAATTCCTTACATATTTTATTGTACAAGTTGTATCATGCAAGTTATAGCAGCACTACATATTATACATCTTTTAAAGAAGAAATCAACTTCTTTGTTTCAACTTAAAAAGACTATTTTTCAATAGCCTTTTTGTTCATCTATATGTATTCGCTTTAACATCCATTACTGCGCCATTTTTTAAAATCGAGATTCAAGCGGGATAAGCTTTTTTCCAGTGCTAAAATCTCTTCTTCCGACCAGTCTTCCAATACTTCAGCATAGGCTTGTTTACGCTTGTTTTGTACATGCTGCAAAATATCTTTTCCTGAATCCGTCATTTCAATTAAACTAATTCGCCCGTTTTCTGGACTTGGAAAGCGGCGAACAAACTGTTTGGTTTCAAGCGCAGATACTTGCCGGCTAGCTGTAGATAAGCTCAGCTTTAAATTTTCAGCTAATGCATTAATCCCGAGCGGACTGCGCTGATCTAGCTCGCTTAACAGTAAATATTCAGAACGGTCCAAGCTTCCAAGCTTAGGACTGTGCGTCGTTGTTAGACGAACAAGCAGCGCAATTTCGTGCTCAATGGTTTGCAGCGAGTCTCGCTTCACCTTTGTCTCCCCCTTTATCTCATGAAACATTCTGTACTTTTTAATATGTTTACTATACCGCAACCGTTCGCGTGAACCAACCTTTTTTCCGTTTTTCTTCTATTATATAGAAAGATATCATAGATAGGGTACATTTAATTCTAGCATCACAGGACAGTGGTCGCTTCCCATTACATGCGGATGAATAGCAGCTTCTTGAATAACGTCTTTCATTCTCTCCGATACGATAAAATAATCAATGCGCCACCCGATATTTCGTTCTCGCACTTTGTTCATATATGACCACCAGGTATAGGATCCTTCTTGATTCGGATATAAATAGCGAAATGTATCAAGAAATCCGCTAGCAAGAAGCGTCGTCATTTTCCCTCGCTCTTCTATTGTAAAACCAGAATTTCCTCGGTTTGGCTTCGGATTACGCAAGTCAATTTCTTCATGTGCTACATTTAGGTCTCCGCATAAAACTACCGCTTTACGGCTATTTAATTTTTTTAAGTACACGAGCAGATCATCTTCCCATTGAAGCCTTTCTTCAAGCCTTGCTAAGTCTCTTTTAGAATTTGGCGTATACACATTTACTACATAGCATTGTTCGAACTCAAGCGTGATAATACGTCCTTCGTCTTCTGATTCTTTATCCACGCCGTATGAAACGGATAAAGGCTTTTGCTTTGTAAAAACAGCCGTTCCGGAATACCCTTTTTTCACGGCATAATTCCAGTACTGATAATATCCTTCTAGGTGCAAATCAATTTGGCCTTCCTGCAGCTTCGTCTCTTGAATACAAAATACATCCGCATTCACTTCTTGAAAATAATCTAAAAATCCTTTTCGCACACACGCGCGAATGCCATTTACGTTCCACGAAATCAACTTCATAAACTCTTCACGTTCTCCTCACTCGATTTATGTATCAGTGTTTAGTGTAGACAATTTCTTGCATGAGTTCAAATAATTTAAAGCGTATACTTTTCTTTTCAAGGTATTCCTGATATTTCTTCTTATTTTATTTTCTGTATCTCAAACACTAGATACAAGAGGTGAAATATAATGTCAACAAACCACACGTATGAAAATAACGAAGAAGTTTCTGCTGTTTCTAAAAAAGAAGAGCATCCTACTAAAGAATGCGAAACACAGAATCAAACGGCGCTTACTAAAGAAGATTTTTCTTTAAATGATTCTGCCATTAAGCACTTTAGCAGGTAATTCATAAAAATAAAAACGCGTTAACTGGTAGCAAGACTCGCTGTCTCAAGCTCTTGCTATCCATTTCTTAAACATAAGGTGGTCCTATGCTAAAAACCATTCAAATGATAGAAGCCATTAAAAAACATTCTATGCCTTTTGCTGATGTCGATGACTTACTGCCCCTTATTAACACAGCAAGCCGCGCTCAATACGTACTTCTCGGAGAAGCCTCTCACGGCACATCTGAATTTTACGAAATTCGAGCAGCTATTACGAAAGAATTAATTCAGCATCATGATTTTTCCTTTATAGCAGTGGAAGGAGACTGGCCTTCGTGTTTTGAAGTTAATCGCTATATTAAAGGATATACAACTCAATACGCGAATGCCGAAGATGTCTTAAGATCTTTTAGCCGCTGGCCTTCATGGATGTGGGCCAATCAAGAAATAAATGATTTGATTGAATGGCTTCGTGATTATAACAACAACTTGCCAGCACATCAGCCAAAAGTAGGTTTTTACGGCTTAGATGTATACAGCCTGTGGGAATCGATGGAAGCTATTATTGAGTACTTAGAAAACAACCACGCGCCTGATGCAAAGAAAGCGAAAAAAGCCTTTGAATGCTTTGAACCTTTTCATCGCGAAGCACAGATGTACGGAATTTCTTCTGCCCTTTACGGAAAGAACTGCATGGTAGAAATCTTAGAGCTTTTACAAACCATTCAGCAAAAAAAAGATACCTATACTCATGAGCCTGAGGCTGCGCTTAGTATGCAGGTAAATGCGCTGGTAGCAAGCAATGCTGAAGCTTATTATCATACGATGATTACCAACGACAATGAATCGTGGAATATTCGCGATCGTCATATGGTAGAAGCTTTAAAATATATTCAAGCTTACTACAAAGATAGCGCTAAAGGAATTGTATGGGAGCATAACACTCACATCGGAGATGCAAGAGCAACGGACATGAAAAGCAGCGGCATGGTGAATGTAGGTCAGCTTACCCGTGAAGAATACGGACAGAAGCATGTTTACGCCGTCGGATTCGGAACTCATCACGGCACGGTCATTGCTTCTGATAGCTGGGGTAATCGTCATCAGGAATTAACCGTTCCTCCAGCTATAGAAGGAAGCTGGGAAGATGCCATTCACCGAGCAGGTGCTTTTGATCAATATCTCATGTTCACAGAGGAAAACCGAACATTTTTTCATTCAACGATAGGCCACCGCGCCATTGGTGTTGTCTACGACCCAGAGATTGAACAATACGGAAATTATGTTCCTTCTCGCTTGTCAAAACGATATGATGCTTTTATTTATGTAGAAAAAACACACGCCTTATCACCACTCATCCTTTAATGAAATAAGCGGACTTCCAACGAAGTCCGCTTATTTTTATTGCAAAAAGCTACGAATCGTATCTGTCACAAGTTCATGATCTTCTTCTTGCGACATGCCTGATACAGTAATGGTTCCAATTACGCCAACGTTTTTAACCGAAACCGGAAATGACCCGCCTACCGCTTCGAATTCCTGAGGATTCGCTGCATAAAACTGCGCGTAAGAACGATCTTTTAACTCGCAGTACAGCTTCATATAATACGAGCTGTGATGGTGGCGAAGAACGGTATTTGATTTTCGTTTAATCCATTCTTCATGGTCGGGAATGGCCCCTTCCATCGCATGTTGAAAGAGAGTTTGACCATTTCGTTTTATGCTTACTGTAACGGCTTTCCCCTTATTTTTTGCTTCATTAATAATTGCTGTTCCTATCTGTAACGCTTGGTCATTTGTAAATTGATGAAAGATCAGTTCTTTTTCCTGCTGAACTACTTTTTCAAGCAGTTTCTCTGCCGAATGATTACTCACTGTTTCTCGCTCCTTAGTTAAAATAAACCGCTCGTTTTTCTTTGCTGCTTTCAAATGCCGCTTCGATAACTTTAACTACGTCACGAGCTTCTTCTGCTGAAACCGGAAGCTCTTCTCCTCGAAGCAGGCTGTCGGCAATTTTTTGATAATACGTCACATAAGAACCGTGCAGTGTTTGAATTTCTTTCGTTTCGCCTTCGCCAGTTGTCAGCTTCCCGTAGTGTTCAGGGCTGTCGGCTCCCCACGTATCGTCCACAGGCTTCTTACCGGCTCTTAGCATATCTTCTTGGCCGTCAATGCCGTATTTAATATAGCTTGCTTTTGTTCCGTGAACTTGAAAGCGCGGCCCGTTGCTTGGCACAATGGCACTTGAATGTAAAATAACGCGAAGAGAACCGTATCCAAGCACTACGTGGAAGTAATCATCCGTACGTGCATGATCTCGCTGACCAAATACATCAGCTTGAACAAATTCAGGCATTCCAAAAAGGTGTAAGGCTTGGTCTATTAAATGAGAGCCTAAATCGTAAAGCGCTCCTGACCCAGGTCCTTCATTTTCTCTCCAGCGGTCTCGAACAGCTGGACGATAGCGGTCAAAATGCGCTTCATACATTTTAACGTCGCCTAATTTCCCTTCTTCAATCAGCTGTTTCACCGTCAAATAATCATTATCCCATCTGCGGTTATGATAGACGCTTAGTTGAACATCTTGTTCTTTTGCTAATTGAATTAATTCATTTGCTTCTTTTTCTGATACAACCATTGGCTTTTCAACAATTACATGCTTGCCTGCGCGTAGTGCGTCTTTCACCATTTCATAGTGCATGCCGCTAGGCGTTGTAATAATAACTAAATCAATGCTGTCATCTTCTAGAAGTTCAGATAGAGTGCTCACTACTTCAACATCTTCTAAGTCACTCTTTACTTTTTCAGAATTTGAGCTCATTACTTTTGAAATATGAAATTCGTCTAACACGCTTAAAAGCGGCGTGTGAAAGACCGTTGCTGAAAATCCGTACCCTACTAATCCTACTTTTATTTTCTTCATTGTGTTTCCTCTCCTTTATCAAAATCTGTTACGATAAGCCGCACTTGATTTTGTTCTATTTTTTCTTTTACATCCGCTTCTGGCTCTTTATTTGTGATTAAGATATCAATATCGCTCATATCACATACTCGATGTAAAAATTCACGTTCAAACTTCGTATGATCCGCAAGCATAATAACTTGTCTTGCACATTGAATCATCTTTCTTTTTAAAAATGCTTCTTCTTCACTTGGAGATGTAATACCATCTGCACCAACCCCGCACGTACCTAAAAACAGCTGATCTACTTTGTATTCCTGCAACGTAGAAATCGTTCTTGGCCCGGTGACGTTACGGTTTTTCCCGTTAAACTTTCCCGGCAGCAAAAACGTATCACACGCTGTATATTGATCGAGCAAATCCACATTATCAATGGAATTCGTAATAACGGTTACATGCTTTACATCCATATACTTCGCCATCAGCGAGATGGTAGAAGACGTATCTAAAAGCACGTCATACCCCTCCGACATTAACAAAGCTGCTTCTTTAGCAATTTGTTCTTTGGCTTTGGTAGGCGTCCGTTCACTGTAATCAATGATATGACTTGACGATAGCGTCGCTCCGCCTTTAACTCTCATAACCTCGCCGTTTTCTTCAAGCTTGACTAAATCACGCCTCGCCGTATCTTTTGAAACGGTAAACATATCGCAAATTTCGTCTAACGTAATCGTACGGTGTGTATGAAGGTATTCAACAATCGCACTCATGCGCTGTTCTTGATACATTGAAATACCCTCCTTTTTTACTTTGATATGAGCTAATTGTAGCGCAAAGAAAAACTAAAAACCACTAAAAAACTTAAAAAGCTTAATTATTTTAAGTTTTTAACTTAAATTATAAAAGATTTTTTTAACAAATTCGAAAAAAATCATAAAAGTGTACAAACGCTTTCTGGAAATAACTATCTTATTTTGGATAATACTCCTTTTATATCTGATACCCTTTCACGCTTTTCACTAATCTCTTACGGTTCAGACTTCTAGCAAACGTATAGGCAAAAAAAGCGGGAATCGTAAAGATTCCCGCTTTTTCGTTACATCTTATGTTCAAGCGCCTTGAAGTTTTCTTGAAATTGCGCTAAGCGAACAAGTCCTTCTTCACGAAGGCGTTTGTTTTCTTCTTCGATTGCTTTTGTTTCCTGCATTCCTTTCATAATAATATTCCACGTTTGTTCCATCGTTTCTACTTTTACGCTAGGAGCACCGGACATTTTGGCAATTTTAACGCTTTGCTGTGAAATGTTTTCTGCATTGCGAATGAGCAGCTCATTTGTGCGTTTGTCTAATTCGTTCATAGACTCCGCTACTAAATTTTGACGTTTTGCTGCGATTGCGTTAATGAGTCCATTTTTAAAAATAGGAATCGTTGTAATAAACGCAGAATTGATTTTGCCGATCAGCTTTGTATTTCCTCGCTGCAGCATACGGATTTGAGGAGCGGATTGATAAGATACTTGTTTTGCCATTTCTAAATCATATAATCGCTGCTCCATCAGCTCAACCGCATTTTTTAAGGTTTGAAGCTCCATTGCCGCCAGCTGATTTCCACTCGACGCTCTTTCTTCAAGCACCTTTACCTCTTGTTTTAACTCTTCTACTTTCACTTCGCCCGCTACAATGTATTTTTCAAGCTCCATATAATACTGATAGTTTTGCTCGTAAAGCTGTTCAAGCGTCGTGGTTGAATGCTTCATTTCAGTTTCATATTTTGTAATCTCTACATATACTTTATCAATTTCAGAGCCCATTGTTTCATATTTTTGAAACAGCTTATCCACTATTTTTTGACCGCGTTTAAAAAGCTTAGAGAAAAACCCTTTATCTTCAACAAAATCCTTTGCATCAAATTTATCCATAATCTTTCCAAGCTGCTTTAATAATTGACTTGACTCTTCCATGCTAGACGATTTAATTGTACTAAGCACTTTTCCGGAAAACGAGGAAATTTCATTGGCTGTTTCTTTCCCATACTCAAGTAAAGCTAGCTGATTTTTATAATCAATTTGTTCTGCTAAGCGACGTACTTCCGGCTCTTCTCGCAGTTTTGCTTTTACTTCATTAGGCTTTGTTTCTAAAACTTCTTCGGCTTCGTTTACATCTAAAGACTGTAATTCGTTTGTTCCCATTTAAAAACCCTTCTTTCTTTAAAAGATTCGTTTTAACCATTTTTGAATGAGCGACGGCTCTTTGAATTCTTCATTAAAGCTAATATCTTCTAGCCAATGTATATCGAAATATTTTTCTTCGACAAACGCTTCTATATCTATTTGACCGGTCGGATTAAAAAGAACAATATCAACGCCAAATTCATTTAACAGAAGCAGTAAAGCTGCATCTTCACGCGTAAACGTTTCATGTTCATTTCCGTGATAGATAATGAGCCGAGGGACGTGCTGCGTATAATCAAATTTTTGAAGCATGCGAAGCACGTTGTTTGGAAGCTTCAAAGACTGATTAAACAAGTACATTTGATGCTGATACGCATCTTCATGATCCAACCGAAGGAGCTTTGAATGTGCACAGTATCTGGAAATAGCTGCAGCTAGCCCTTGCTGAAGCCCGATAGGCAGTTCTTTATAGCGCCACCAGTTGCTTTCAATCATTTTATCAGGACTGAGCGTCCCATCACTTCCGAGAGCGCCTTGGTAGTGAAAGTGATTATTTCCTTCTATTTTTTTAGCAAAAGGAACAGAATCAACAGTCAGAGCTAACTCATTTTCTGTTTGCATGAGCTCATGCACTTTACTCCAGTACTCTTTTCGGTTTTTTGAAATGCCAAGCACTTTTGAAAACAGAACCGGCACGTGTACATATGGCTTTGACACTTCAAAATTAGGACGAATAAACGCCCGTTCTCTCATTAATAAAAAAATCTCATCATACGTCGTTTTAAGAGTAACTGAAGTTGGAAAATACGAACGAAATTGCCACGGTTTATACAGCATAGACTCCTCTGAATGAAGCACTTGCTCAATTTCTTGAGAAGCTCGAAATGCTACCGTACCTTTTCGAACCGGCTTATCCGTTGGAAAAGGTAAAAGCGAGCTAGTAGAAGGAAACGTATAAACCGTTGTTAAATGTTGATTCTTATCTACTTCTTTTAAATGATCCTTTCCCTCTGGATGAAAGGTAAGGACGTCAAAACCTAGTAAAATCAAATAATAGAGAAAATACTGCTCGCTTTTATTCGCATCTCCATACCACATGATGCGAGGCGCGTGTTCAGGAAATGCTTGATCGACCATCCAAGACTTCACATGATTCCACTGCCACTTTATTAAATCGATTAATACGCGTTGAAAATGCCCGTCCATAAAGCCCTCTGCGTGCTGTTCTTTAAAACACGTTAAGGTTTCAATAAATTTTTCGCGTATTCTTCTATGTATAGCGGGATTTTCTGACTTCACGATCAGCTTTTTTCCTTCTAAAAAAGCAAACAGTCGATTGACAGAAAGGCCGCGTTCTTCTTGATTAATTTTAAGAATCGTTTGTACTTCTTTTAATCTATCATTTGAAATGGACTTATCAAGCTTATCGTGCAGGACAAGGATCGATGATGATGAATGCGCAAGTTCATAAAGAAAAGATGCGTACTCGTCCGCATCAAGATGGGTGCCTACATATCTTCCCGCCACTTGTTTGTAGGAAATTTGCTGCTCATTTTGTATAAAGTCACCTCGCAGAGAAACATCTTGAGAAAAAAGAGAAGTTCCATTTTGCTCGTTAAGATTAATGATATGAGGATCAATTAGTTTACTCACGCCTTACAGCTCCTTTCTTTTCAGACATATACATGCTAAAAAGAAAGGGTACTCGTTAAAGCACCCTTTCTTTTTCATTTATTCCGTGCCTTTTTTATACGGATAATCCGTAGTTGCGGCAAAGGTCGGCCAAGCCACCGGAAAATCCGCTGCCAATGGCATTAAACTTCCAGTCGTTTCCGTGCTTGTATAGCTCGCATACAACGACAGCTGTTTCGATTGAAAAATCTTCACCTAAATCATATCGCAGTACTTCTTCATTTGTTTCAGCATCAATCAGACGAACAAACGCGTTGGATACTTGTCCAAAGTTTTGTCCGCGAGCATCTGCGTCGTGAATCGTGACGCTAATTCCGATTTTTTCAACGTGGTCAGGAAGAAGGGAAAAATCAACGGCTATTTGCTCATCGTCTCCATCTCCTGCACCCGTACGGTTGTCACCGTTATGCTCCACAGCGCCATTTGGACTTTTTAAATTGTTGTAAAAAACAAACTCCTCGTCATTTACAACCTGACTTGATTTATTGGCTAAAAATGCACATGCATCTAAATCGAAATCCTGAGATCCGGCATATTTGTTTGTATCCCATCCAAGGCCTACTATTACTTTTGTTAATCCTGGGTTGGTTTTCGTTAGGTCAATGCGCTGACCTTTTGATAAAGAAATTGACATAAAAACATCCTCCGTACGTTTTCTTACTTTAATGATTAGGCGTTTAAACCAAAGTCGTTTACAAGTGCCGCTAGGCCGCCTTGATAACCGCTGCCAATAGCATTAAACTTCCATTCTCCGCCGTGTCGGTACAGCTCTCCTACTACAACGGCTGTTTCGATCGAGAAGTCTTCACCTAAATCATAGCGAATTAACTCTTCGTCATTTGTTGCATTTAAAATACGAACGTAGGCATTGCTTACTTGGCCAAAGTTTTGACCGCGCGCTTCCGCTTCATGAATCGTAATGGTGAACGCGATACGTTCAATAGATTGAGGCACATTTTTCAAATCTACTTGAACCTGCTCATCGTCTCCTTCACCTACGCCTGTACGGTTATCTCCTGTATGCTCAACCGCTCCGTTTGCACCCGTCGTATTGTTGTAAAAAATAAAATCAGATTCTGAAGCGCATTTTCCCGCTCCGTTTAATAAAAAGACAGATGAATCTAAATCAAAATCGTTTCCACCGTCATACTTATTTACATCCCATCCAAGACCTACTACTACGTTTGTTAATCCTGGATTCGTTTTTGTTAAATCTACTTTTTGTCCTTTTGAAAGATTAATAGCCATTTTATTCCCTCTTTTCTAGTTGTTTATTTTGTATATTTGTTTGCAATTTCTCCTAATCCAGTATCTCTCGTTGCATCTCCAGTTGCTGAAAACTTCCATTCATTCCCGTCTCGGTAAATTTCACCTGCAAATAAAGCTGTTGCTCCTGAATGATCTTCAGATAGATTAAAGTGTACAAGCTCTTCGTTTTTAGCGCTGTCCACAACGCGGATAAAAGCATTTTTAATCATACCGAAATCTTGGTTTCGCTCAACACACTGATAGATGTTGACTACAAACACAAGTTTATGTACGTTTCCGGGAACATTTTTTAAATTAACAAAAATTTGTTCATCGTCCCCTTCACCTGCTCCGGTAAGATTATCGCCTGAATGCTTAACGCTCCCGCAGTTACTATGACGATTCCCAAAATACACAACGGCTGAGTTACTTACAAGCTTATCGTTCGAATTGAGCATAAGAACAGACGCATCGCAGTCGATGCTTGGTCCGTTTCCTCCGAAACCAAAAAAGCTGCGTTTTTTTACAGGATCCCATCCTAATCCAACCGTAATAGAAGATAACCCTTCTCTTCCTTTTGTTAAATCAATTTTCTGCCCTTTTTGTAGATTAATAGCCACTTTTATTTGCTCCTTTACTATAGCGAACACGTTCTTTTACAGGTTCTATATAACTTTACATAATAGCGTAGATAAATGAAAAAATAGTGAAATCTTTGATACTATTTTTAACGTTTACGTAAGTCTTCTTATGGAGAGAATACCACAATTTGGTGATTGTTTCAAAAATTAAGCTATGTTTTATAACGTAAATTCATTGACTGAGAGTTTAAAATTTAAGTTAAACTATTAAAAAAAGACTGTCTCTAAACTGGAAATCCGAGTTATGAGACAGTCTTTTTTGGCTTATTGAGCTATTTTCAAAGTAGGTTCTTGCTGTTCAGCTGTTTTAGCAGCTGCCACGTTTTGAATACGGCCTTCAGCTTTGTATTCAAACGGGCTCTTAAGTGTTTTAATATAGTTTACCGTTGCTTGTAAATCTTCCGGTCCCACTTCCATATCTGAAGAAAGTGCACCAATACCATATTTTTCATTTCCGTACATGTAGTTATTGACTACTACCGTGTATTCTTTTTCTTTATCAATTTTGCTTCCATCTGGAAGCGTGATATCGACTACTTTATTCGTACTACTGTCCCACGTATAGTTAAAGCCTGCAATATGGAAATCTAGTCCGGATGATGTAATTTGATTGTTTAACACCGTTTCTAAATCTGCTCCGCTTAGCTTTACTTTATTTAAGACGTTGCCAAACGGCTGAATCGCAAACAAATCACCGTATGTCACGTCACCTGCATCAAGCTGTGAACGAACGCCTCCGCCATTCATTAAAGCAAAATCTGCGTTCATTTCTGCTTTCATGCCGTCAGCAATTAAGTTTCCAAGTGCGATATCCCCTGTTGCTCCGCTAGACGGATAGCCTTTTGCTAAATCAGTAGATGACTTTCCAACCACTTCTGCTTTAATAGGTGCCGCTAAGTCTTCATATTTTTGCATAATCTTTGAAACTTCAGGATCTGGCGTATAGTCTTTTTGATATACGGTTACAATTTTTGCATCTTTTTTCACGATGTCACCCGTGTTGTCGATTTCAACGTCTACGTCAGAAAACGCTGAGCCGTATGAATAAGCTTGAACAATTAGTTTGTTATCTACTACTTTGTTGTTGTATACGTGATTGTGAGCTGAAAAGATAACGTCAACTTCATCGTCAACTTTTTTAGCGATATCTGCTGCATCAAACTCGGTAGAAGTTCCATTTTGATTAGATGGATTATGAGCAAGTACTACAATGGCTTTAATACCTTGCTTTTTCAACTCTGCCGTGTATTTATCAATCGCTTCTGCTTCGTCCGTAATTTTTAAGTTTTCATTTCCTTTACGAACAATCATGCTTGGCGTTTCTTGTGTGACAACGCCGATAAAGCCAATTTTCTTGCCGCCTACTTCTTTTATTGCATAAGGCTCCGTAATTAATTCATTAGTTGAAGTATCATAAGCATTTGCTGCTACAACCGGGAAATTCATGCCGTCGTATCCTTTTGTGCCTTTTGGATGGTCTCCGCCTTCAATCATACGGTGAAGCTCAGCAATGCCTTCATCAAACTCATGATTTCCAAGCGTACCTACATCAAATCCAAGTGATTCCATCACTTCAACCGTTGGCTCATCTTGAAACAGCGCTGAAACTAACGGGCTTCCCCCAATCATATCTCCAGCATGAACTAAAAGCGTATTCGGATTTTCAGCTTCTTGTTTACGAATAGCTGCTGCTGTATATTTCATATTTCCAGCTAAAAGCGCTTGGCCATTTGAATTGATTTTTGTATCTGTATCGAGCTGACCGTGCAGGTCGTTCATGCCTAACAGCTGAACCTTTGTATTATCTTTTGATTCGCCGTTTAAATTAATTTTGTAAATGCCGAATCCTTTGTCATCCGTTTTATTTGTATACGTAATGTTGCTTCCTTCAGTTAAATAGCTTTCTCCGCGCGGTGAGCTTGTGAACGTCACGTTAGCCGTTCCGTTAATTGGTGCAATGGACCAGTTATCGTCAGCTGTTGGTGTAATTTCTTTTTGCTCGGTGATGTAGTCCATTAGAATTTGACGGTTTTCATCCGCTGAATCCACCACGAGCTCGCTTCCTTTTAGACCAGGGAAGTTTCCGCCTCCGCCAGCTCGGTAGTTATTTGTCACAACGATAAACTCTTGGTTCGGATCAACCGGCTTGCCGTTATACGTTAAGTTAACAACGCGGCTTGAATCTCCGTGAATCACGTTTCCATTCACATCGTATTTTGCTGGTTTTGTGACGTCGATTTGGTATTGAACGCCGTCAATTACGTCGAAGTTATAAACAGGGAAGCTTGGGTTTAATAATTCCTGCTCTTCTGTTTTGTTCAGTGTAATTTGATTAAATTTACCGGCAGACATATCAATCCAGTCTTTTACAACAGAACCTTTTACTTTAACCGCTTTTAACGTGTTGTCATAGAGATACAGGTCGCCAGCGCTTCGGATCGTTAAGTCACCTTTTTTAATTTCCGTATATTCATCAACGCCGTTTCTTCCTGCTTTAAAAGGCGCTCCCACTGATAAAATCGGAAGGTCTTTATATTCCGGCTTGTTTTGAGAAACGTATTTTTCTACGTAATCTTTTTGTGCGTTTGTCACAACTTGAATAGACGGGTCATCTTGCACAAGAGAAAAATAGCTGTGGATATCATCGGTCGTTTTACCGATTGGTGTGTTCACGTATTTAACCGTTGCATCGTGATCTTTTTGAACCGCTTTAATAACACCTTTATCCGGTTCTACCGTACTTTGCGTAACCGTTTTCCCTGACGCGTCTTTTACGTCTTTATACGTTTCACGCGTGGACGATTGAGAGCTTACTACTTTCCATTTTCCTTTTTCTTCTTTTAACGTTAAGTCAATTAAGCCAAGTGATCCTCCGCCGTAACCTGCTTGAACAGCGGGAACGCCGTTGATCGTTCCTTTTGCATTATCAACGCCAGGAAGAGGCTTTTTATCTGCTCCAAGGAACAAACCGTCTAGCGCAGCTTCCGTTTTAGCAGGGAAGACTTTATGCGTGTGTGAAAACGTAATAGCGTCAATGCCTTTTACTTCACTTAATGAGTAAATGACATCTTCCGTGTTTTGCTTGTTGCTGCTAAATCCAGAGTGAGCCATTGCAACAACTACGTCTGCACCTTTTTTCTTCATTTCCGGAATATATTTGTTGGCTGTTTCTACAATACCTTTTGTAATGACTTTTCCATCAAGGTTTGCTTTATCCCAATCGTTAATTTGAGGAGGCACAAAGCCAATGAAACCAACTTTAATCGTTCGTTTCTTTCCATTTTCATCGACGACTTTTTTATTCATAATTTTATAAGACGTAAATTTATTTTTATCATTTTTCGGGTTGTTGTCATGATCATCAACGTAGACATTGGCATTTATGTAAGGGAAATTTGCATCGTTGTACGCTTCTGTTAAGAAGTCTAATCCATAGTTGAACTCATGATTTCCAAGCGTTGCAATATCGTAATCCAGCTGATTCATTGCTTTAAATACAGGATGAACTTCACCTTTTTTCAGCGGGTTAATCTTGGCTTTATACGTGCCTAGAGGCGTTCCTTGAATGAGGTCTCCGTTATCTACTAATAAGCTGTTTTTTACTTCTTTTCGAGCATTTTTGATTAAGGTAGCGGTTTTAGCTAAACCTACTTTTTCATAAGGGGCGTCTTTGAAATAATCATAGTTTAATAGATTCGTATGAACGTCGGTTGTTTCCATCAGGCGTATGTTCACAAGCGCATCTTTTTTATTGTGGCCTTGATGCTTGCTTTGCTGTGAGCTTTGTCCAGGATGACGTTCTTCCGCTCCTGCCTGTGTAGTTAAAAGAGGCATAGATAATAGAGAAAGTGCCAGTGATGTGGATAGGATTTTCTTCGTTTTACTGCGAGTATTCTTTTTCATCTACCATTCACCTTTCAAGTAAGTTATCATCGCTATAAATCTAGCAACTGTTCAAAAATAGTATAGCAGAAAAGATTTATAAAGGATGTAAATTTTTTGATTTTTTAGTAAACCATTTGTATGCGTTTTATTAACTTTTTGTAAACGGAAAAATTTTTTTTAGTTTCTCTCTTCAAAACCAAGGACTATAGTTTTTATTAATTGGATGAACCCTCCTTTTAAAATGAGTCTTATTACCTAATACATCAACGTTCCCACGCCCTCTTTTCATTCAAAAAAAATTTATTTCAAGCGGTGTGTATATATGTACTATACATAGGATATGAAAAGCAGACATTAAGTTTGTCACAGCTTCTAACAAAATTTCGTAGATATAAAAAAGAAAGAGGAGGTTTTTGTCTTCTAATAAATAGATATATTTATATAATTTTACATTTACAACAGGGAAACGAGGTTGAGTCATAAGACATACCTACATGAAACCTACGTTCACCTACAAATAAAAAAATCCGAACGAAGTTGATTCTCCATCAAGAATCTTGATTCATCGTTCGGATGTTCTTTAGTTAACATACTTTTTTCTCAGCCGCGTTTTCTTACTGACCTAATTCTTTAATTTGTTTCATAATACTTGATACATCTTGAATTGATTGAAACAATTCACTGTTTTTTAGCGCTTCCGGATTGAAGCTGCCATTCTTTATATTGGCTTCATACGCTTCAATTCCACTAATGATTTTTTCGTTTTGTTGCACAAGCTGATCGTGCACATCAGAAGCGATGTCAGGAGCTTTTGTTTGATTAAATTCTTCAGCTTTCCCTTTCATTTCCTGCAGCTTTTGCTCTAGCTTCTTTATTGCCTCGTCGTCATTAACAGCTTTTTCCGCCAGAGGCGGTATTTCTTCAGCAAACTTTTGTGCTTCACTCACGTAATCTTTCGCATCGTTTGCGTAGTTCAGCGTACTGCTTGTATCTTCAAGAAAAGAACAGCCGCCGACCATAAAAAGAACAGCAGTTGATATGACTAGCATCCACTTTTTCACTTAGCACTCAACCTTTCTTATTTTCTTTTCTGCTATCTTCTTTTCGATTTTCGTTTCTTTAACTCTTTCATAATAATGGGTACAGCTTTTTTTATTCCTTTTTTTACAGCGGGGCTTTTTAACAGTCTCGATAGTTTTGACATTTTTAAGCTCCTCTCTCATTTTGAAATAACAAAAAACACCTTTACCACATGTGGTAAAGGTGTTTGTATCCAGACCTTTACCAATGGCAACATTGGCAAAGGTCTCGCTAACAATTTGCATTGTCAATAAAGCCGGAGATAATAATCTCGAAATGACGACTTTACTGCAAGAGCTACTCCCCTTTGAGCAAAACAGCATTTTTTGTTAACACAATCATAACGCACGTTCCTGATTATCGTCAACTTATACGGAATTAGTACACGTCTTTTTTGGTAAATACCAGAAACGACACGAGCAGCCCGGCAAGTCCCCAAATGGTTAAAACACCCAAGGAAAACCCTAATGTCATTCCTTCAGTCGGAGGAGCTGTTCCTTGCAGATAAGAAGTTAAGTTTAAATTAACCATAAACAAATACTTAGCCGAATGCCATGAAGAAACCATGCTGCTTAAAATTGTACCTGCAATCAAACAAGCAAGCATCACGCCCATACCCGCAGCTGTACTTTTAATTAAAACAGACAGCATAAAAGCAAGCGTTCCAACGACAAGTGAGACAAACCAAGCAAGACCAAACTCCATTAAAATATATCTCCACTGCGAAATTAAATGAACGTCCGCTGTATTTAAGTCATTTCCCTGCACGCTAAATCCCGTAAGAATCGGGGCTGTCCAGCCTTTAAATCCAAATACAACGCCAGAAATGAGGTACGACAAAACGCCAAACATTAAAATTAAAAACGAGACGGACATGACGAGCGTGATATATTTACTAAGCAGGATTTTCCACCGTTTCACAGGCCTCGTCAACAATACCTTGATGGATCCCAAGCTGTACTCTGAAGACACTAAATCCGCTGCAATAATCATAATCATCAGCGGCAGCAAAAGCTGAATGGCGTTTTCAATGAACCCTCGCACAAACGTTGGTGCCCCTGGTTCCGAAGGATTGATATCATTATCTAAATAATACTGTTGCTGCGCCACGCGAATTTCAAGCTGCTTGCGCCAATCATCTGAAATTTGGCTTCCGCTCAGCCGGTTTTGCGTATCGATAATTTCTTGCTGCAGCGTACTGCGCCAATCGGTCGTTCCTAGTTTTTCTTGAAGGCGCTGTGTTTCGCGAAGCTGAGCGTAGGTGAACATAGAAATCAAAACGCCCATAATAAGGGTAACGATTAACAGGCGCTTTTTTCGAACGAGCTTGATCATTTCATTTTGAACCAAACTAATCAATCGATTCGCCTCCTGTCATTTCGATAAATAAATCTTCAAGAGTTGGAAGCTTTCGATTCATTTCTTTTACCGTTACTCCTGCTTGAATGAGCTGTTTGTTCCACTCTCCCACTTCAGCTTCTTCATAAAACGTCGTGACGTACTCCCCCTGCACTTGCACAAAGTCCGTCACTTGTTTTAAAACGTCTATTCCTGCAGGCTGCGGATCTAGCTTCCACAGTAAGCGCTCTTGCTGAGTTAACAGGGTCTTCACCGATTCTGTGTGAATAACTTCTCCTTTTGCGATAATCGCTACTCGGTCACACATTAGCTGAATCTCGCTCAGTAAATGACTCGATACTAAGACGCTTAGACCTTCACTTTCAGCTAAAAAGCGAATAAATTTACGCATATCCCGAATTCCAGAAGGGTCTAGTCCGTTCGTTGGCTCGTCTAAAATAAGCACTTTTGGTTTTCCGAGAAGCGCTTGCGCAATTCCTAAACGCTGCCTCATACCTAACGAATACGTGCGAACTAAATCGTGGATACGCTCTTGCAAGCCAACTAATTCCACCACTTCATGAATGCGTTCTTCTGTCATAGAAGGAATCATGCGTGAAAAGTGCTGCAGATTTTCCCAGCCGCTTAAGTATGGATACAGCTCAGGATTTTCAACAATACAGCCGATATGCTCCATCGCTTTTGTAAACTGCTTCGATACGCTGTATCCACAAATATAAATGGAACCAGCCGTCGGGCGAATCAAGCCGACAAGCATTCGAATCGTTGTCGTTTTACCGGCTCCATTGGGTCCTAAAAAGCCGAACACTTCGCCTCTTTTTAGTTCAAAATCAATATTTTTGATAATTTCTCGTTTTCCTATTACTTTTTTCAGTCCTTTTACTGAAAGCGTTACTTCACTCATATCATTCCCTCCCTTACCACGTAATAAGCGATGCTACACGTTCTGCGATCAGCTTGTAGCCTTTTGCATTAGGATGAAACTTATCAGTATATAAGTAGTCATCTACCTTTAGCTGAAACAAATCAAAGGTCGGAACAAAAACAGTTTGCTTATAATTAGCACTTAATTCACTGCTTTTGTAATTCCATTCTCGTACAATAGCCGTTGTCGTTTTTGCATCTTGCAGGTTACTAAACGGATTATATAAACCAATTAAAAAAATCGTCGCGTCTTTATTTGCCGACCGGATGCTTTTTAAGATGCTGTCTACGTTTTTTAAATAGTCATTTTCTAGCTTTTGAATATTGTTTTTATTTAAGTTTTGCAGCGTTTGTCCGCCTTGAAATAAGTCATTTCCTCCAATGGTGATCAGCACGGTATCTGCCGACTTAACCTGCCGCTGAATTTCCTGCTGCTTTACTTGACTTGCCAGCTGCGAAGACGTTTGACCTTTTATTCCAAAGTTGCTTAAGAGAATTTTCTTCTTCGTTTTTTCTTCAAGATTATCTTTTAAATACCCAACGTACCCTTTTCCCGCTGCGTCTCCTGTTCCCCTTGTCAGTGAATCACCTAAAGCGACAATCGTATAATTCTTTGTACTTTTGTTACTGCTGCTTGTTTCTTGCTTCGGCTTTGGCATTTCTTTTACAGTAGCTTTTGAGGCGCTAACATAATCATAAATAGACATTCCAAGCCCCGCTGCAAACAGCAGACACGAAATAATCGAAATCAAGGATACAATCCATACCCACTTTCCTTTCGCTTTCACTGGCTGCACTCCTTTTCATCTTTTTAGTTATCTTTTTTTAGAGCTTCAACTGTTTTTAGTAAAGCGGACCAGTCTAAATGACCCCAGCCATTTTCGATTCCTTGTTCATAATGACCTTTCACAAGCTCTCCTAACGGAAGCGGAGCGGACACTTTTTTGGCTGCATCAATAGCCAGGTTTACATCCTTTAGTCCAAGCTCCAGCTTGAACCCGGCCGGATCAAAGTCTCTTTTAGCAATTAAATTGCCGTAATTTTTATACACAGGAGATGCAAATAAGCTATTAACCACTTCAAGAAACTCCTCCGCTTGCATGCCATACTGTTCTACCATGACTACTGCTTCAGAAACAGCTTCTAACATCGATACTAATAAAAAATTATTGCCAAGCTTAGCTACATTTGATAAGTAAGGCTCGTCTCCTACAGTGAAAATAGTTTGACCAATCGCTTCAAACAGCGGCCAAACGTGCTCTCTTGCTTCTTTATTACCTGCAACTATTACTTTGAGAGCCGCGGCTGCTGCTGCGTCGGGTCGACCTAAAACAGTCGCTGCAACAAAATGCTGTCCTGATGCAGCATGTGCGCTTGTTAATTTTTCCGATAAATCTACGCTAATAGTACTCACAGAGACGTGAATACCACCTTCTTGAAGGCCTGCAAGTACACCGGCTTCTGAAAGCGTTACTTCTTCTAAAGCCTCATCATTTGAAAGAATCGTAAAGACAAGATTCGCTTCTTGTGCTGCTTGAGCAGGTGTCTCCACAACCTTTGCTCCTTTTTTCACAAGACTTTCCGCCTTCGAAGCAGTGCGGTTATAAATAACAAGTTCATGACCCGCCTTTATCATATTTTCCGCCATCGGTAATCCCATATTTCCTAAACCAATTAAACCCACCTTCATCTTTACCACTCCATTTCAGCACTCAGTATGTACGTTTCTTATGCTTGTCGTCTATCTTTAGAAAAAGCATATTTTCATTATTATATAACTACAGTAAAAGCGAATACAAAGAATAGCCTTTCTATAATGTTCAAAATGTGACATTTTTTAGACATGATTTATAAAAAACTTGTCTAAAAAATACGAATGGTTTTTAAATAAAGCGCTTGCAAACATAGGAAATTTCTGCTAAGATGTAAGAGAATTATTTTTGTTCGGTGGGGATGTATGAGTATTGTCACTTTTCGTCTTTAGATTTGAGCAAGAATAGTACCACAATGTGCGAGTCCGCACGAGGAGGCAACAATTATGGAACAAGGTAAAGTAAAATGGTTTAACGCAGAAAAAGGTTTTGGATTCATCGAGCGCGAAGGTGGAGACGATGTATTCGTACACTTCTCAGCAATCCAAAGCGAAGGCTTCAAATCTTTAGACGAAGGTCAAGCTGTAACATTTGACGTAGAACAAGGTCAACGCGGACCTCAAGCTGCTAACGTTCAAAAAGCATAAGAAACACAACATATCAGAAACAGATCCTTTAAAGGATCTGTTTTTTTGTGTACAAACATAAAAAAAGCCCTGTTTTTCAACAGGGCCAGTCGGTACAAATACAGAAGTAAAGTTAATGGTACTCTTAGTATAGCACAAGATCATAACAATCTATACGAAATAATAAAATAAAACTTTCATCCGGTACGTTTACCTATGATTATAGCTATTCCAGACTCTCTAGGGCGCTCGCAAATCGTTTAATTCCTTCTCGAATGACCTCTTCTTCCCCTCTGCCAAACGTAAAGCGAATAGCTCCGCTTTGAGAACTCAGCACGCTTCCTGGTACAAAAGCCACTCCTCTTTTAAGCGATTCTTCCAATAGACGATAGTCATCGACCGGCTGATTCACTTTGCACCATAAGTGAATCCCGCCTTGAGGCGAATCGAAAGATACTTTTGATCCGAGCAATTCGTTCAGACTCGACGACAGGGCATACTCCTGCTTTTTGAGCTCTTGTCTAAGCTTTTCAATATGCGAAGAAAACGTAGGAGAATCTAAGAATTGATAAGCAATCCACTGCGGAAAGATGCTGTGGCCAAAGTCAATTTGCTGCTTAGCGTCTGCCAGGCGCTGAATCACTTGCTCTGGCCCCACTATCCAGCCAATTCGAAGGCCCGATGCCACAATTTTAGAAAGCGAGCTGATATAGAGGACATTTCCGTTCTCGTCCATCGATTTCAGCGTTTGATGTACATTTCCGTCAAATGCCGTGAGTGAATAAGGATCATCTTCAATAAGCGGAATGCCGTATTCTGAAGAAAGCTCTAAAAACCGCTTTCGACGCGCTTCTGATAACACAATACCAGTCGGGTTTTGATAATACGGATTTAAAAAAACCATACGAATGCGATGCTTTTTATGTAATTCTACTAAGTCCTCCGGGTTGGCTCCATTTTTATCTACAGGCAGCAAAAACGTTCGTAAACCTGCTGATTGAAAAAGCGGCAGTGAATAGCTATAGGACGGATCTTCAATCGCTACTGCATCTCCTGGTTTTAACAAACACTGAACAATCAAATGAAGTGCTTGCTGTGCACCTGATGTGATTAAAATGGAATTAGCATCGGTGGAGATTTTCCGGTACTCATGAACATGAGCAGCAATAGCGTCACGCAGACGTTCATTGCCGTGAGGATGATCATAGCCTAAATGCTCATTAAACGGCATGCCCGCTAATATTCGCTGAAAATCTTCACTTGGAAATAAGCTAGGCGCTAATTCTCCGCTCGCTAAGTTTACAAAGTCTGTTCGCAAAGCTTCGCTTCTTATTCGCTGTACGAGCGGTAAATTAGGCAAAAATGAACCGTCTTCTACATATCTTCCCCAGTTTGGAATACGTTTACGGGAAATTCCCCAGATGCTCGAACTAACTCGCGTGCCGCTTCCTTTTTTACGTTCTACGATTCCAAGTGCCTGCAGTTCTTCATAAGCAGCTACTACCGTGCTTCTGTTCACGTTTAGCTCAGCAGCAAGCGTTCGTTCTGATGGCAGCATAGAATCCGGCGGAAACGCTCCCGATGAAATACAGCTTTCAATATATTCTGCAATTTGTTTATAAATCGCTTTTTTGCTAGCGCGATCTGGTCTCCAGTTCATGCGGCGTCAGTCCTTACGTTTAAACTTTCTTATTAGTAGTTTATCCTTTATCTCTCTTATCTTAAAGCAGTTTTATAAAAAAAGACCATCCAATTTGGTGTTTTTTTGCCCATCCACTTTATAAAATAAATAATATCACCTCTTTTTACTTGCCGACATTTAAATTTACATAATAATTTTATAGTTAATTAAATTACCTTCACCATTCCAACAAAAAAATCCAAACGAAGTTGATTCTCTATTAAGAGTCTCGATTCATCGTTTGGATCTTTACTAAAGTACTTTTGTCACAGCCTATTTTTTATAGAGGCGGTAAATCTAGCTTGCCTTCTTGAAACAATTCTTTCACCATATGCTTGGCATAACCCGTTGCTTGTCCTAGCGTAATCTTAGCTGGCATAGGCGCTTCGTTTGCATCAACGATTACATCGATAATACACGGCTTGTTTTGCCTAACAGCACTTTCAAAAGCCGGCAGCAGCTCTTCTTCTTTTTCTACTCGGTAGCCAACACCTCCGCAAATATCTGCATATCTAGCAAAGTTCGGATTTGTTAAGTCTGTTCCGAATTCAGCATTTCCCATTACTTCTTGTTCAAATTTAATCATACCGATTTTATGGTTATTAAATAGCACCACAACTAGCGGAAGATTGTATTTAACAGCTGTAATAAAATCTGCCATCGTCATCGCAAAGCCGCCGTCTCCACAGACCGCAAACACCTGCTTCTCGGGATAAGCAATTTTTCCAGCAAGTGCGCCCGGCAGCCCGCATCCAAGAGTCGCTAGCCAGCTTGAAATCACAAACTGCTGATTTGTCATACGAAAATGACGCGCCATCCATACTGTGACGTTTCCTACATCTACGGACAAGACCGCGTTATCAGCCGCTACGTGCTGAAGCGCTCGAATCACTCGCTGTGGCTTGATAGGTAGACTTTCTTTTGCTTCTTGGGTATCAAGCTGACTCCACCACTTTTTCATACGTTCTTGACTTTGCTCTAAAAACTGGCGATGTTCTGAGCGGCCAACGTTTTCTAAGAACCACTGAATGGTTGTTTTTGCTTCTCCTGCAAGCCCTGCATCTACAGGATATCTTTTACCAATTTGTGCGGGATCAATATCAATATGAATCGTTTTCGCATGGTCTGGCAAAAATCCTGTAAACGGATAGGACGTTCCAATCATGATGAGCGTATCCGCTTCTTGCATCGCTTCATACGCTGGCTTTGTACCGATTAATCCAAGTCCTCCGAGACAATATGGATGTTCATCCGGTATTGCGCCTTTTCCAGGAAGCGTAAGAACAATAGGTGCTGCGATCTTTTCGGCAAACGCAAGCAGCTCTTCTCTCATTTCATGTGTGCCTCGACCGGCTAAAATAACCGGACTTTCTGCTTTACCAATCAAATCTTTTGCTTTTTCAAGGTCTTCTCTGTGAGGAAAGACGTCTTGTTTAACGATTATGCTTGATGTTTCTCGTGCCTCTGATCCGACTTCAAAACGAGGGATATCATCGGGAATGGTTAACACAGCCACACCTTTTTTAGCATAAGCTGTTCGAATCGCTTGATTGACAACAGTGGGAAGCTGTTCAGCGGACATGATTCGCTGGTTATATACAGCCACATCATCGAACATTCGCTCTAAATTAATTTCTTGAAACGCATCGCTTCCGATAAGATCAGACTCCACTTGCCCCGTAAGTGCTAAAACGGGAGCTTTGTCTAACTTTGCATCATACAAACCATTCAATAAATGAATCGCTCCCGGTCCGGCAATAGCCGTGCATACACCGATTTTACCCGTTAGCTTTGCATATGCAGCCGCTGCGAGAGCTCCCGCTTCTTCATGCCTCACTTGAATAAATTTAATTTTGTCCTGGGCTTTGCGAAGCGGTTCAATAATTGAATTAATGGAGTCTCCTGGCATTCCGTAAATATGATCAACGCCCCATTCAATTAACAGTTCAATCAGTTTTTCCCCTGCTTTTTGTTTAAACATATGACTGACCCCTTTCTTCTTATATATAGAGATAGTGTGACCTGATACGCTCTTTCTTACTTATTTTCACTCGTATAATTTTCGTTTTCTTTCATTAAATGAATGATCGTCTTCGTTAAATTTTCTTCATTCCTTGCAATTATCATTAACTTTTGCTATTCTATAAGAAGAATTATTTTTGTTCGGCAACAATCGATAGGTGAATACTTTCGTCTTAAAGATTTTGATCATGAGCAAGGATAGTAATACAATGTGTGCATAGCACACGAGGAGGCAACATTCATGGAAAAAGGTACAGTAAAATGGTTTAACGCAGAAAAAGGTTTCGGATTTATCGAGCGCGAAAACGGCGACGATGTATTCGTACATTTCTCAGCAATCCAAAGCGAAGGATTCAAATCTTTAGACGAAGGTCAAGCTGTAACATTCGACGTTGAAGAAGGTCAACGCGGACCTCAAGCTGCTAACGTTCAAAAAGCATAAGTAGAAAAAGACTCTGATTTCAGAGTCTTTTTTTTATGTAGAACCACGCATAAAACCTTTTTAACGCGCAGTTTGTACACGTTATTATAAATAATAAACTAAAAAAGTCTCTTCATCCCGAAGAGACCTTTTGTGGAAGAAATAGTTGAAGAAATAAAGTGTGGATGTTGCGTCGTCATCATTTTTTAATAATTAGCACCAGCCGCCGCCGAAGCAAGAAGCGCCGATGATGATTAATAAGATGAAAAGTACAATGATTAAAGCGAAACCGCCGCCGCAGCCACCGCCGCCATAACCACAACCGTATCCGTAACCTCCGTAGTATCCCATGTGTTTCACCTCCATTTGCTATACTTTAAGATATGTGGATTTAGTTAAATTGCTCCTAATAATTCCATAGAACTTTTGGAAATGTTTGTCATAAACTAAAAATACTGCGTTTTTCAAACATGCCCCACAAAGAGATAAAACCTTTGATTTTATGGGCATTTACTCCTCTTTTCTTTATCTTTTAAAAATGTAATCGCTCCCTTTTTCATGAATGTACACCGTGCTGAATACCTTTAGTTATGTACACTCACACAGGAGGGATTTTATATGTTAACACTCGAAATTTCAAAGCAAATCGTTAAAAACGTCTACCCTATTGTCTTATCAAATCGCAGTAAAATCTTTCAAGAGGAAGTGAGCGTCGCCGCTTTGCAAGACTACTTTGGTCTTGATCATGCCTTTAGCGTGTATGCAGCTGCCACCATTATTTATCAGCTAGAAGCCGACGGGTATGTATCCAAACCTCTGAAGCGCAATGAATACAAGCGAATTTTGCTCAAATAAAAACAAGCATCCCCGCAAGGATGCTTGTCTTATTTATAGCTATACCTGTCGAATAACTGCTCGACTCTTTTGTGGTAATCAGCAAGGTAGTCAGAAAGCTCAGTTTTACTCAATTTATTTGCCTGTTCCTCAAATAGTGACAGCAGCGAAATTTTAATCATTGCCATTTCCGTTTCCGAGCGATTTTCATTTCGCAAATCTTTTCTTAAATTCCACAGGCTTTGCTCCATTTCATGCTTTAATTGTTCTAGTGAGTGTGGTTCTTCGAATCCGGCACGAATGTCTTTTTTAAATCCACTCATCTTATCACTCCTCGCATTTGCACCTGCTAGATAGTATCTAATGTATACTATACCATAAATAACTATACGAGGCTTAAGCATGCCTTTTAAGCAATTGGCCACAAAATAAAAAACATCTCGTTGGATGTCTTTAACGTTACCTTTTATCTTACTTCGTCTTCTTCACCTTTTACATATTTAAAAAATGAATCAATCATTTCATTTAAAAAATCATTGCGATCTTCAAAATTCATAATTTCTAAAAATTCCACAATATCCTTATCTAAACTAATAGAAGCGGGAACATAAGCAGCCGCTTCCCTTCTTTGCGGGAATGGAATCACATTATCTTTCTTCTTCATAAAACACCGTCCTTTTTCTGTGCTTTACTAGTGTAAGCTTTCAAGGAACGATTTGCAAGTCCCTCTGATGTAAAATTTTATATAAACATTCTTCTGAAAAGACAGGGTATAATCTTTAGCTGCTCAAGTAGGCCCATTTGACATTAGCTTTTTCATGTTCTGGCGTCATATTAATAATTCGCCGCTGTTTTCTCTTTTCCTTTTGGCATCTTTTAGAAAATTTAAACACAAATATTTTAAAAGAGGTTTTTATTTCCTTCGTATAGGCTAAAGAAAGGAAACAACATTTTTATATGGAGGGGTTCCAAATGATTGCATTAACTGGAAAAGTTGCGCTTGTGACGGGAGCGGCGTCTGGAATTGGACGCGCTTCAGCCATTACACTAGCTGAACAAGGAGCGCGCGTTGCTCTTTTAGATTTAGAGGAAGAAAAATTACATGAAGTAAAAGAGACCATCATGTCGAGCGGCGGAGAGTGTATAGCCATTAAAACAGACGTATCTGACTCTGAAAGTATAAAAGAGAGTATCGAAACGATCCGCAGCTTATGGAGTCAATTACATATTGTTTCTATTAACGCAGGCATCAACGGTACGTTCTCTTCTATTGAAGAACTATCACCAGAAGATTGGACAAAAACGATTGATACAAATTTAACAAGCACTTTTTTAACTGTGAAGCATTCTATTCCTTATTTGAAAGCTCAGGGAGGAAGCATTATTATTACTAGCTCAATTAACGGCAACCGTACATTTTCAAATATCGGCATGAGCGCATACAGTTCCTCAAAGGCTGGCCAAATGGCGTTCGGCAAAATGGCAGCTCTTGAACTTTCTACATACGGAATACGGGTAAACGTCATTTGTCCAGGAGCAGTTGATACAAATATTGAAAGCAATACATTCCGTCAAGAAGACAAATTAAAAGAAGTGGCGATTCCAATTGAATATCCAAATGGCAATCAGCCGCTTGCTAAGCGCTCAGCTAAGCCCGAAGAAGTAGCGGAGTTAATCTTCTTTTTAGCTTCTGACGCGTCCAAACATATTACCGGAAGTGAAATGTTTATCGACGGCGGAGAATCACTGCTGTAACGTACAAGCCCCTGCGTCAACGTCAGGGGCTTGTTTTTTTACTTTTATGAACAACATCTACTCCGCCCGAAGCAGATATAATGCTGCCTGTAATCATATCTGAGTTTTCATCACAAAGAAACTCAATAATACGCGCAATGTCTTCTCCTGTCCCTGATCGACCGACAGGCGTTTCCTTGTCTTCTAGTAATCTTGCTTTTATAATGTCACTTTCTTTCATGTCCCCTACAATATCTCCGGGACAGACCATATTGACCGTAATCCCGTATTCGGCTACTTCTAGAGCAAGCGATTTGGTCAGAGAAGCTAGTCCTGACTTAGCGGCACTAAAAGCCGCGCGATACATCCATCCAGGGGTGTGCTCTACATCTTGAAAACCGTATGTAATAATTCTTCCAAACTGCTGCTTTTTCATAGTTGGAACAACCGCTTTTACAAAATGAAAAACGGAGCTTAAATTTCCTTCCAGCATTTCATACCATTCACTGTCTGTGTATTCTATTAATTTTTTTCTTTCAAATACATACGGACCTGCATTATTAATTAAAACATCAATACGTCCAAATCGCTCCATAGCCTGCGCAACGACGTGTTCAATATCTGCTTTATTCGTTATATCCCCTTCTACAAACTGTACGTTGTCTTTATATTGATGCCATTCTTCTTGCAGTTCTCGCACTTTATTTTTATCACTCCGAAAATGGACGGTAACGGAATACTGCTTTTTTAAAAAATTTTCTGTTACCTTCTTGCCAATACCTTTATGACCCGCTGTAATCAATGCATGTTTCATCTACCTTCACCTCTTTCACTCTACTTATCTACTATATATATTAGACAGCTCCTTAGTTTATCCTTTACTAACAGAAAAAAGCCCTTGACTAAAGGGCCTTTCTTTTACGGTCTTAACAAAATTTTCCCTGTACTTTTCCGGCTTTCAAGCAGCTCATGCGCTTTTGCTCCGTCTTTTAAATCGAACACCACGGGATCAGTTAACACAAGCTGATCTTTACTGATCCACTCAAACAGCTGCTGTGAACGTACTTTACGTTCTTCATAAGATACGAGCACGTTCCATAAGTCTCCACCTGTAAGCGTTTTAGAGGTGTCCATCAGCATACGCGGGTCGACCGGGGCCGGATCGCCTCCTGCCATTCCGTAAAATACCACGGTTCCGCCTGTTTTTACGGCTTCAAAGCTTTTTTCTAGTGTAACTCCTACAGATTCATAGGCAACATCTGCGCCTCGCTTCGTTACTTCTTTCACTTGTTCCACCCAGTTATCTTCGTATAAAAAGACATAGTCAGCACCTGCTTGAGCCGCTGCTTTTGCTTTTTCAGAAGATGACGTTAAGCCAATGACTTGTCCGCCTAATAGCTTGGCAATTTGAACTAAAAGCTGACCTACACCTCCAGCAGCTGCGTGAACAAGTACATAATCGCCGGGCTGAATGCTGTAGCTGTCTTGTGTTAAATAGTGAGCCGTTAACCCTTGTAAAAGCACAGAAGCAGCTGCGTCAAACGAAATATCGTCAGGTACGGCAATGATTTTATCTTGTGGCACGGCAACAAGCTCTGCATTTGCAAAAGGGACGTCAGCAAACGCAATACGGTCTCCTACGTTAACGTGACTTACTTCTGCTCCTACTTCTTCTACCACACCTGCTCCTTCATATCCTAAAATATACGGAGGTGTACCCGTTAAGTGGTAGTTCCCTTTTCTTCGGTACACATCAGCAAAATTAAGTCCAATTGCTTTTGTTCTTACTAATACGTCTGTTGGACCAATAGAGGGGTTCGGTATATCTTGATAGTGGAGAACGTCAGGTCCTCCAAATCTTTCAAACACTAATGCTTTCATATATAAGTTACCTCGTTTTCTTTATGTATTCCCTTTCATCGTAATTCAAAGAGATAACAAACACAAGTTTCTGACTCAAGGGAAAAACGCTTTGTCTCCTAAGGAGATAAAGCGTTCTTTTACTTTGTTTGCTCTACAACTTCTCGCATCGTTCCATTTTTTTGATAAGACATATGAAAAGAAAAGGCTTTTTCAAGAACGTGCGGTGTTTGTCCGCCTCGCGTGAGCGCTTCTTCGTAATACGCCATAAGCTGGTCGCGGTACATTGGATGTGCACAATTTTCAATGATTCGTTTTGCTCGTTCTCTTGGAGCGAGTCCGCGCAGGTCTGCGTATCCTTGCTCTGTTACAATCACATCCACATCGTGTTCCGTATGATCAACGTGTGAAACAAACGGCACTATACTTGAAATATCGCCGTTTTTGGCAATAGATTTTGTTACAAAAATACCGAGACGCGCATTTCGGGCAAAATCTCCTGAGCCTCCGATTCCGTTCATCATTTTTGTTCCCATCACATGCGTGGAATTGACGTTTCCGTAAATGTCTAGCTCTAGGGCAGTGTTAATAGAAATCAGTCCTAAGCGACGAATGATTTCTGGATGGTTTGAAATTTCCTGCGGGCGAAGAATGAGCTTATCTCGATAGGCTTCAAAATTAGAGAAAACTTGTTTCATTTTATCCGCTGAAAGCGTAATTGAGCAGCAGGAAGCAAACGTAACTTTTCCTGCGTCAAATAAATCAAACACGGCGTCTTGCAATACTTCTGAATACACTTCTAAATCATGAAACTCTGAATCTAACAAACCGTGGAAAACGGCATTTGCCACAGATCCAATTCCAGATTGTAAAGGAGCAAGCGATTCAGTTAATCGCCCTTCTTTAATTTCTTCACGTAAAAATGAAATCAGATTTTGAGCCATCACAACCGTTTCTTCGTCAGGTGCTACAATCGTAGACGGTGAATCTAGCTGATTTGTAAACACAATACCCTTTACTTTATCTAAATCAATTGGTATGCCTAATGAACCAATACGATCATCAGATTTTTTCAAAGGAATTGCATCTCTTTGTCCTTGAACGCCCGGATCATATAGGTCATGAATGCCTTCTAACAGCTCTGGCTGCGCTGTGTTAATTTCAATAATAATAGATTTTGCATGCTCGGCAAACACCATCGAATTGCCGATTGAGGTTGTTGGAATCATTATTCCGTCATCCGTAATAGAAACCGCTTCCAAAATAGCGAAATCTATTGAATCTAACACGCCTGAACGCACCCATTCAGAAGTATGCGATAAATGCTGGTCAATAAACTGAAATTCACCTTCATTAATTTTTTTACGCATGGTTGGGTCCGCTTGAAACGGCAGGCGCTTGTTTAACATGCCTTTTTCTGCAAATAGCTTATCCACATCTGATCCAAGTGAAGCACCGGTATACACGCTTACTTTTATCGGTTCTGTTTCTGCTCGTTTCGCTAGCGCAAACGGGACAGCTTTGACATCCCCCGCGCGTGTAAAACCGCTTAGACCAAGAGTCATTCCATCTTGAATCCAAGACGCTGCTTCTTCAGCAGAGACAACTCGATTCTTTAGTGCTTCATCCTTAATTCGACTGCAAACGTTTTCCATTCTGTTCACTCCTTGTTTTTGCTCTTTTTTACCATTTTACTGTAAAGCGAGCGTACACAAGAGTTTTTGGAATGAAATGGACAAAAATAGCGATAAAACAGCATATTTGATGATAATTAAGCAAAATGACGGTTAAAACCCAAGGAGTTTTCGAAAATAGCTGGCGTACGACTGACTGACCGGAATTTTTTCTCCGTTGTTCATCACTAATAAAAAAGTTGAATGTGTATCAGGATAAATTTCTTGAATTTGCGTCACATTGACGATAAAAGAACGATGACAGCGCACAAACTCTTCTTTTGGAAGCACATAATCAAATTCATTTAACGTGTATTTATGCGTACCCGTATACTTCTGTGCGTACACATATGTTTTTCGGTCACGCGCTTCTACGTAGATAATTTTTGAGAAAGGAACCGGTATCCATCCCTCGTTCACCTTTAACGTCACAACTGACTTTCCGCTCGTTAACGCGGGAAAAATCGCCGTCACGCACCCTTGAACCTCTCCTTCATCTAAAAAAGGCACGGCCATGCCATAGTAAGGTGTGCCGAATACGTCTCGGTGAATAAATTCCGACACTTTTTGCTTTCGTTCTAATGCTTTATATGTAATCGTTCCTTTTTTTATTTGATCTCCAGGGCTGATTTTTAAGTTAATTCGTTTGCTTGCTCGGTAATACACGTACGTTTCTAGATCTGAAACGGCAATCGACGCTTCATCGGAGAACAATTCACTGATGACATCTAATAATGCGGATGCTTTAAACGGTTTCATCTTTTCACCTTCTTTTGTCTAGTTAAACACGCTGCTTCTTTATTGTAGCGCAAAAGCAAAAGCGATTGGGAGACAAGCATGGAATTTATCCTTTTAACTGCATAAAATTTCTATTTTTTCACAACATAAAACAATGAAATGAAGGAAGGGTGAAATGTATGGGCTATGCTGAATCGACGTTTCGAATCGCCTGTTCATTTTTTGTGCTGCTTCTTTTAACGCGGCTCATGGGAAAAACAGAAATCAGCCAGCTAAATGTGTTTACATTCATTACGGCGATTACGATTGGTAATATCGCTTCTTCCCTCTCCACTGATAAGCGAGTAGAGATTGATAAAGGAGTGTATTCTCTGCTAGGATGGACATTTTTAACGATCGCTATGGGCTATCTTGGAATGAAATCGAAAAAAGCGCGGCATCTTATTACCGGTGAGCCTAAAATTGTGATTAAGCAAGGGAAAGTGATGGAAAAGGCGTTAAAACAAGTCCGGCTAGATATTGAATCTCTTTTAGGCATGCTGAGGCAGCAAAATGTATTTTCCATAAAAGATGTAGAATACGCCATATTAGAAATCAACGGAAACCTTTCCGTTATGCAAAAACAAGATAAAAAGCCGAACTCGTGGTCAAAAACGCTTTTATTCCCCACTTCAACAGGCGTTATTTACGATGGAAAAGCGAATGAAGATGCCTTGAAGGACCTGCATGTAGATAATAATTGGCTGCATAAACAGCTAGAAAAAGCGGGAGTCAACTCAATTGATGACGTCTTTTACGCTGAGGTTCAGTCCGACGGATCGCTTTACATTGACTATAAAAAAGACAAATTTAACTCATAAAAAAAATCCGTACCAAAAGGCACGGATTTTTTATTAGCTTGCTTTTTTTACACGATTTGTAATGGTATCTTCTTTTGGTGATGTTTTACGAATAAAGAAGGCTAAAACAAACGCGATCACACTTAAAATCGTTGCAATCATAAACGCATCGTTAATACCCATTGCCGTACCTTGATTCACAGCTTCAGCCATACTGCCTTTATCTGTCGGCAAAATTTGCTGATTCGTGACGATGTTTTTCACGTGTTTTTCACCTTGATTCATCATAATAGATACAAAGAACGCCATTCCTACAGCTCCAGCAACCATTCGAAGCGTATTAACCATCGCTGTGCCGTATTTATTTAAGCTAAGCGCAAGCTCATTTAATCCTGCTGTAAAGATTGGCATCATGAGCAGCGACATACCAAACATACGAACAGTATAAACAATCATTACATACATAAATGTTGTTGTTGTTTCAAGTTTTGTTAGTTCATATGTTGTTACAACGGTAATCGCTAAACCAATAACAGCAAGCCATCTTGCGCCAAACTTATCAAACAGACGTCCTGTAATCGGAGACATAATCCCCATTACAATTCCCCCTGGCAGTAACAGCAAGCCTGAAAGAAACGGTGAAAAACCGCGTACGTTTTGCATATAAATCGGCATTAAAATCATACCTGAAAACATTGCCATTGTCACAATCACGTTAATGATTGTTGTTAATGTGAACATACGGTAACGGAAAATACGGAATTCAAGAAGCGGCTGATCGATTTTTAACTGACGGAAAATAAAGAACAGAATTGAAATACCGCCTACAATGAACATGGCTAATACTTCAGTGCTGGTCCAGCCCTTTGTACCGCCCGTAGCGAACGCATAAAGCAAGCCGCCAAATCCAATTGTTGACAAAATAACGCCAAGCACATCTAGCTTAGGTCGGCTTGTTTCTGTCACGTTTTTCACTAAAATAATAGCCGCAATTACGTTAATAAGTGCAATTGGAAACATCATAAAGAATAAAACGCGCCATGAGTAGTGCTCAACTATTAAACCAGAAAGCGTCGGCCCTACTGCCGGTGCGAAGTTCATCGCTACACCAAAAATCCCCATCGCAAAACCGCGTCGGTCAGGCGGGAATAATGTAAAGATAACGTTGGTAATTAACGGAAATAAAATCCCTGCTCCTGCTGCTTGCACGACGCGTCCCACTAAAATAACGGAAAATGTCGGTGCAATACCGCAAAGCAGTGTTCCTACTGTAAACAGACTCATTGCTGTAATATACAGCTGCCTTGTAGTAAATCGATTCATTAAAAATGCTGTAATCGGAATAACAATTCCGTTTACTAACATAAAGATGGTTGTTAACCAGTTGCCCGTAGCCGCCGTTACATGGAAATGATCCATCATTTGCGGAAGCGCAATGTTAATCAGCGTTTGATTTAAAAAAGCGACGAGCGCTCCCATTATCATTACGCCAAAAATAGACCGAGTTCGGGCTTGATCGGACTGTTGTGTTTGTGTATTCATTTTAACAAGACCTTTCCCTTTAAAATTATCTGTATGTAAATCTTCAGATGACAAACAGGTTAAGAATATATTTTATGTGTTCATTCTATTAATTTATGTCACGAATATTTAATGAACTTAATTATATACCGGATAAATATATCCGTTTCCGAAATATTTGTCAACAAATATGATCATTTTCGTAAAACTTTTCCATCAGTATATATAAAGTAGCATGCCCTTTAATGAAGAAAAAAATGAGAGCCCTTCAACGAAGGCTCTCATTCCCTTAAGAAATACTTATTTTAAGATTTGAACTTTTACTGTTTTTCTTCCCCATTTTAACGCTTCTTTTTGAGAAGGAAGAAGAACGTCAATTTTATTTCCTTTAATCGCACCGCCCGTATCAGCTGCGATTGCCGTGCCATAACCTTCTACGTATACTTTTGAACCAAGCTTAATCACTTTTGGATCGACAGAAATCACTTTTTGATTTGGATTCTTTTTCAAGTCAATTCCAATCGCTGTTTTTCCGCTGCAGCCTTTGCAGTTCGCTGTGTACGCTGTTGCTGTTACTTTAAATTCTTTCACAACGTTTGAAGACTTCGCAGGCGCTGCTTTAGCAGGCGTGCTTGATTTTACTTGAGATACTTTTAATACTTGTTTCGGATGAATGCTGTCTGACTTTAAGTTATTCCACTGTTTCAGCTGACTAACCGATACTTTATATGTCTTTGCAATTTTGTATAGCGAATCTCCGCTTTTTACTGTATATGTATTTGTTGCAGCTGATGCACCACTTGCCACTCCGAACAGTGACATTAGAACTAAACTGAACGTAATCATTGCCTTTTTCATGTAATTGATTTCCCCTTTATCTACCAATACATAAAAAATAACACATGAATATTACAGTTATATTTCAGTATCATGTCAATAGTTTGATAGTTTAGTTACAGTAAAAATAAAGATTCTTCCTTTTAAACTAGTAAATTAATCACCTTTACTCTTCAAAAACATACATATTTAGGTATATGACGGTGCTTTTACACACATTTACACTGGATTATTTCATTTGTAACATTTCACTGGTTCTAGAGGCTTATACTTTGTTTTATATTGGTTATTTAGAACATAGTTTATTTAAAATTAATAAATGCGTTAAAGGAGCTTAATATACATCACTTTTTACACCGCTGTTGATTTCCGTGCAAGACTTCGCTTTCGGCGGGTGGCCGATGAGCCTCCTTGTCGCTTGCGCTCCTGCGGGGTCTCATCTATTCCACTATTTCCTCAGGAATCTTCGTCTTGCTCTCCAATTAACTGCTAGAAACGCATACATACATGATCGCCATAACAATAAAAAAATCCGAACGAGTTGGATTCTCCATCAAGAATCTCAATTCATCGTTCGGATCTTTCTTCAACTAAAATACTTTTATCATAGCCTTTTTATTTGAAATTAAAATGCCTGCATTCCTTGTTAATATGGCTGCCACTGAAGCATTTTAGCTGCCTCGAACCTTTTTTCTACATTGGGCCAGTAAACTATTTTCCACCAATTATCAACGTACGGATCACGTTCATTTTTGTACTGCAAATAATAGGCGTGTTCCCATACGTCTAATACGAGCAGCGGAATCGTATCCCACTGCGTGAGAAGCTGATGGCGCTCAGCTTGCAAGACTTCAAGCTTTCGCGAACGCGGCGACCATACTAAGATAGCCCAGCCCACACCTTCCACTTTTTTTGCAGCTTGAGAAAAATGCATCATAAATTTCTCATAGCTGCCAAAGTCTTTTTGAAGCTGCTGCAGCAGCTGTCGTTTCGGCCTCCCTCCTCCTTCTGGACTCATAATTTCCCAAAAGATTGTATGCAAGTAATGACCTGAGCCATGAAAAGAAGCTTCCCGTTCCCAATGTTTTATGAGGTCAAAATTGTTTGTGTTACGGGCTTGCTGCAGCATGAGCTCTGCTTTATTTAATCCATCTACATAGCTTTGATGATGCTTGCTGTGATGAAGACGCATGATCTCCCGGTTAATATACGGTTCGAGAGCTGAATAGCTATAGCCAAGCGGCGGCAGCTCGTGCTGTCCTGGCGCTATTGATTCTCGCTCCCTTCCGTCGTCTCCAAGCCGCTCTTTTAAAACTTTATCAATATGTCGCACTGCATTATTGATTTCTTCTAACGTATATTCGTTGACATCTTCTTCGCTTAAATATTCAAGAACGTCTTCTTGCGTGCGCGTTATATATGACGTTATATCTACTTCTGTAATGGCTTCTTCAAATACAGGATCACATACTTGTTCAAGCCAGGTCTGAACTTCCATCAAGTATCTTTTTCTCTCATCTTGATCGGCCATACTTTCCCTCCTTACACCTCATCTTCACTATCATATTCAAAAGAAAAAGCAACATAACTTCCTACTTGTATCTATTGAGTTGGAAAATTCGACATAAAAAAGGCAAGAGTTCCTTTAAGCTTGAACTCTTGCCTTTTTTATTATATCTTCTTTGCCATATTTACATAATCAATCGTTTCTTGCTTGCTAACAGCCGCGTGCTTCAGCTTTGGATTATAATAGAGCTCGACTTTTATATTATTGATTTCACAGTCATCTGGCATATCCTGCAAATCCATTAAAAATGGCAGCAAGTGATTGTTCATATCGTATTCAAACGCCCCGTTTTGCAAGTAATACACCTTCGGCACATAGTTAATATGGCGAAAAAACTTCACTACGTTAATTCGCTCACCGTATAAGGCTATCACTTCATCTTCTGTCAAGTTCGGATAAGATAAATTAAACACTTGCCGAACCGGCGTTTTCAGCCACTTGGTCAAGCAAGTCTGCGGATTGTTGACAAGCGCTTTTGCTCCTTTTACGTACCCCGCTAAAAACATCGACATAAAGCCGCCGCCCGATGATCCGTAAAATAGCACATTAGACGAACTCACCTGTACTTTTTTCATGAACTTTTCAATTACAACCGCAATGTCTTTTAAATAAAAACGATCGCTTGTCCCTTGTCCCCACGCAAGCGACACTTTTCCTAAATAAAGCGTGGGGTCGTTGTAATAAATAATGGAATCTTGGAATTCATTCATCCACGAATGGCGCTGAAAATATGGAGGGCCTGCAGGCATTTCCTGACTTGCCCCTCCTCCTGAACCAAACACAAGCAAATGAGAAGACTCTTTTTTTAATCTCACTAAAAACTCAAACAGCACTCCGTTCCACTCAACCGCGACTAAAACGGGCTTATTAAACGGCAGCTGAAGTTCGTCCAGCTTCTCATACGTACTAGTTATTTTTTCATATTGATCAAGCAACAGCTCTGCAACTCACTTTCCTTAAAATGATCTGTCGTATGCGTCGGACATTGATCATGTCTCTTTAAAAAAAAGAACCTGTTACAGTATATGAAAATCAGTGGACAAATGATTGTACACCTTATCAAAAAGAGGCCCTTACCTATATATCCTTCTAGGCTTCTGTCACGAAATACAACGCTTCACATACGATACAGCATCATAAAAAATTCAAGGATCGGAGCTGAAGACCCTTGTCAACGTCTTATATGGATTACAATAATCCAAACGTACAATACTTTTCCGATTTGAACAAAAACAGACTTAATACGCGCAATGATGAAAACTATATTAACCGGCTAGGAAGAGATGTGCTAAATACTCTTGGAAACGTATCGTTACTCGATATTTACTTAAGCAAAAGCCGCGTGGTCGAACCGCACTATCATCAAAATGCCGCTGAGCTTGTTTACTGCATTTCAGGCTCAGCCGTCGTTTCATTAATCAATCCGTTTAACAACGAAGTCACAAATATTCCAATTACTCCCGGTCAAGTAGCCAATATCCCTCAAGGCTGGTGGCACTGGGAGATTGCGTCTGAAGACAATACGCATTTACTTGCCATTTTTGACGCCCCTTACCCGGAATACATTTTTGGATCGGACATTTTAAATAAGACGCCTATTGAAGTCCTTGCTCACACGTACTGCTTAGATCCGGAGCAACTAAAGAAAACGCTGGCTCCGTTAAAAAATCAAACCATCGTGATTGGACCAACAGACGAATGCGGAGAAAAAGAACACTATAAAAAGGAAAAACAAGTTGGCCCAGCCTACTATCACACGTCTCCTTATATGTATCCTCCGCCTCAGAATCCCTACTATCACCCTCAAAGCCCCTATCACTATCGGTACTGGTAGAAACAAAAAAACCGCTGCCAACGCAACGGTTTTTTGTTGAATACATAACATTATTAGTCTGTATATGTACTATGAAAGGCTGCTTCAATATATGCAACTTGGAAATGATAATGTCCAATTAAATATTTCACAATATCCACTTGATCAATTTTGCCAGGCTTATCGACCATCGCTTCTTTCACCATTTTTTCAAATGTACCTTGATCAAACTGTTCTTCATGAACAACAATTGTCTCAGAGTACGTTTCATCTTGTCCTTCTGAAATGCGGTAGTAATACAATTTTTTCACCTCAATTTATCTTAAATATATGTATACCCCTAACTAATAACCTTCAAACATTTTTTCAACGTTCTTTTTCCGCTTTACGATAGGCCGCGGCTTTTACTTTTACAAGCAGCCTTGTAAACCAGTACGCTACTAGCGTTATTCCTATATCAATAAGAAAAATATAAAACAAACTCATTCCTTTTCCTGAATCAATAAACCCAAAATAGTCTTCAAGAGGCGCCAATCCAAATGAAAAAACAGCGCTCAACAGAATGGTATACAGATAGAAGCTCTTTTGATGATTCGTGCAATATTGATAAAGCAGGAGAAAACCTACTGGCAAAATAGAAGCTGTAATATTCGTTGCGTTTGGAAGCTGCGGCGTTAAGAAAAATGTGTGTGTTAAATAACCGGTTCTTCCCAGTGCAATATCCATATATGCCCAAAGCACATGCACCGTATACCCAAAGAAAAACACCTCAAAGATCCGTGTTCGGTCTGCGATAAAATACAACAACACAAGAGGAAGAACGAGCGAAGCAAGTACCACCCAAAACTGCCAGTTCCCAAAATCTGAATACTGATGCCAATACGAAGATAATAACTCCTGCAGCTTATCGCTTTGTTCATGTATGTTTCCCCAGTATTGTTTATAGCTCACTGAAGTACCCTCCTAGATAGAATCTCTGCTTATGTATGTACAAATAAGCTTCATTTTATACAGAGATTTATACAGAGAAACATGAGAAGCGGCCATTTATTGCTTGCGATCACCCAAATAGGTCACCGGAAGCTCACGTTCAATTACGTCTTCCTCTTTCCGATTAACAACATACGCTTTTGCTGTAGGTCTTGAGCTAAGTGATGCAGACAGCTTTTCGTCTTTAAAATGCAGCGCGACTCCGTCATCTACAGCGTAACCTTCTTTCATTTCCCCGCTTGCAATTAATTCATGATACGAGGGTCTGCGATTGCTTTCTCCGTCATAGTGAGGACAGTTGCTCCCCGTTAAAAACCCTAAACAATCTAGTTTAGACAGTTTGTTATTCATTGAATCAGTGACGCCTTCTTCAAACCAGCAAAGTGAACCTGCGCTTATTCCTGCCAAAATAATTCCTTTTTTATAAGCCGCTTTTAAAATCGTATCCAGTCCCCATTCTTTCCATAAAAGAAGCATATTCCTTGTATTACCGCCGCCTACATACAAAATATCCTGCTGCAGCACATATGCTTTTAAATTCATAAAGTTTTGAGAAAACAGCGATAAATGAGCCGGTTTGCATTCCAACTTCCCAAACGCTTCATAAAACCTTTCTATATAATTATCCGCATCTCCGCTTGCTGTAGGGATAAAGCAGATCTTCGGTACGTCCGTATGAGCTTGTGAAAGTATGTATTGATCCAGCAGCAGGTTATCCGGCTCCATTGAAAAGCCTCCGCCGCCCATGGCTATAATTTGTCTCATTTCAATTCTCCCTTTCAAAAAAGTGATATGAAAAATGGAAATTCATACTATTTTCAATAGATGGTTTTCCGTATAATGGAAGAGTAAAAAAAAGGTGGTGTAAAGCTTTTGAAAATAGTACGAACACTTTTACTAATACTAGGCATTTTTATTATCTTGTTTTGTATCTTTGGCTATATCGATTATAACGGTCAAAAAATGGAGCTAGGAGCCAAACAAGAAAAAAACATCCCACCTTCCATTAACACTGACGGAGGAACCATTACGCTATCTGCTGTCAGTAAAAAATACGATAAAACTCAGTTTGGCTTTTTTGTTATTCAAAACAATTCGACGCATACCTTAACGATTCCTTATGAAAATACGGCGGATCACTTAAAAGACGGAAAGTGGTACGAAGTTATGCTAAACGGATTAGAGTTTCCTGATAAAAATGTCACGCTGAAGCCAGGGAAATCCTTCAAACAAGATATCGCAACTCCTAACTACAAAGTAGGAAAATATCGTTTTGTTCAACACTTTAAAGATGAAAACGGAAAAGAGTATGTGTTAGCGGCTCCTTTTGAAATTGTCTGGCCGAGTCTTAAGAACGTTCTCGGGCAGTTTGATTAAAGGTAAAAGAGAGAGTTAGAAATACCGAAATTCATCTCACCTAAAGACGAGCAAACCGGGTGAACGATTAGTATGAATTGTTTGTTACCCCGCTGTTGATTTCCGTGCAAGACTTCGCTTTCCGCGGGCGGCCGGTGAGCCTCCTCGTCGCTTTCGCTCCTGCGGGGTCTCACCTGTTCCGCTTTTCCCGCAGGAGTCTTCGTCTTGCCCTCCAATCCACAGCTAGAAGCTGCTACGTTCACTATAAAAACAGAAAAAACGAACGGTTAATAGATAAACCGTTCGTACATTAATTCAACTTATCCTTGCCTCTCTTTATCAGCTCTGATTTAAAACACGAAGCGTAACTTGCTTTGTTCCGACCTTTACCGTCTCTCCGTTTTCGATAGTTTCTGTCACATGAAGACTGTGCAGCAGAAGATTTTCTTGAAGCAGCGTTTCAAACTTCGCCACGGCTTTCTGCACTTCTTTGTCTCCGCTAAGCTCTAAATCAATACGTAAATTCACGGGTAAATCCAGCTTTTTGCGATAATCTTGAACCGCTCGAATTACTTCACGAGCGACTCCTTCCTGCACGAGTTCTTCGGTTAACGCCGTATCCAACACCGCAGTATACGTGCCGTTTGATGCAACCGCAAAACCTTCTTTTGGCACTTTTTCAACAAGTACGTCTTCCGTTTCAAGCGTTAGGTTCTCTCCTGAAGCAAGCGTAACACTTAGCTTACCTTGCTCAACAAACTCTTTCCCTTTCTCTTCTGAAAGGTTTTTCAGCGCTTGGTTGACCTCATTCACTTGTTTTCCAAACTTTGGTCCAGCCTGTTTAAAATCAAGTTTTAATACGTATGAAACAAGTTTGTCGTCGTCTTGCTCCACGTTAAAGTTCTTTACATTAAGCTCATCTTTGATGACATCACGATATGCTTTCCACTCTACATCTTCTTCCGTTACCACAAGTGAAAGACTTTGCAGAGGCTGCTTTACTTTTAACGAATGCGTATTTCGGATGCTTCGGCCTAGTTCCACTACTTGAAGCACCGCTGCCATTTCTTTTTCCAGCTTTTCGTTCACTTTCGTTTGATCACAAACAGGATAGTCTGCTAAATGAACGCTTTTCCCTGTGAGATTTTCATGAACATCATCCGCAACAAACGGCGTAAACGGCGCTAATAGCTGACTTAACGTCACTAGTACTTCATGAAGCGTATCGTAAGCCGCTGCTTTTTCTCCGTCCATTCCTTCTGACCAAAAACGATCGCGGGAACGTCGCACATACCAGTTGCTTAGCTCTTCAATGAATACCGCGATTTCACGAGCCCCGCTTGTAAACCCGTAATCTTCAAGATGTGCTGTTACACGCTTGACCGTGCTGTGCAAACGCGAAAGAATCCATTCATCCAATTTTGTTTTTTTCAATTCATACGTTTGCTTCGGGTCATAGCCGTCAAGCTTGGCGTACAGCACGTAAAAGCCGTACACGTTCACGAGTGTATCAATCACTTTTGACTTCGCTTCTTGCACGACACGCTCTGAAAATTTCTTCGGATTCCAAGGCGCACTGTCAGCTAAAAGCGCCCATCTAAGCGCATCGGCACCAAATGTATGAATAAGATCAACAGGGTCCAGCGCATTTCCTTTACTTTTAGACATCTTTTGACCGTTTTCATCTAAGACGTGACCAAGAGACAAAACGCGCTTATACGGTGCTTTTCCTGTAAACAGCGTTGAAACTGCCATCAAGCTGTAAAACCAGCCGCGCGTTTGATCGATTCCTTCTGCGATTACGTCTGCTGGAAACTGTTTTTGGAACAGTTCGCTGTTTTCAAACGGGTAGTGATACTGTGCAAACGGCATCGAGCCGCTGTCAAACCAAACGTCAATCACTTCCGGCGTTCGCTTCATTTCTCCGCTGCAGACCGGACACGTCAACTGCACGTCATCTACATACGGCTTATGAAGTTCAATGCTGTCAACCACGGAATGAGACGCATGTTCCTGAAGCTCTTTGATGCTTTTTGGCGCTACTTGATGCTGGCATGCTCCGCATTCCCACACGTTCAGGGGCGTTCCCCAGTAGCGCTTTCTGCTGATGTTCCAGTCCACCATATTTTCTAAAAAATTGCCAAAGCGACCGTGCTTGATATGATCCGGGTACCACGTCACGCTTTCATTGTTTTTCAAAAACTGTTCCTTCAACGCCGTCGTTTGGATAAACCAGCTTTCATTTGCGTAATAAAGAAGCGGCGAGTCGCATCGCCAGCAAAACGGATAGCTGTGCTCATGCTTTTCTTTATGATACAGCACATCTTGATTGGCTAAATAACGAACGATATCAACGTCGCAGTCTTTCACGAAACGTCCTTGAAAAAGCGGCACTTCAGACGTGTACTGTCCTTTTTCATCCACTACGTTCACAAATGAAAAGTCGTTTTCTTTTACAACTCTGTAATCATCTTCGCCGTATGCAGGTGCTAAATGAACAACTCCTGTTCCGCTTTGATCCGTTACGTAATCAGCCGTTACGACTTCATGCCCTTTTTCCACTTTTACAAAATGAAACGGCGGCTCATACGACATCCCTTTTAACTCATTTCCTTTATGTTGAGATAAAACCGTATACTCTCCTTTTAACACTTTGTCTGCGAGCGCTTCTGCCACTATATACACGCTGTCGACTTGCTCAGCGCGGACATAACTCATCTCTTCATGCACCGCGAGCGCCACGTTTGACGGAAGCGTCCAAGGCGTTGTAGTCCAGCCTAAAAAATACTCATTATCGCGGTTTTTCACTTTAAATTTCACCGTTACCGTTAAATCTTTTACATCTTTATACCCTTGCGCCACTTCATGCGAACTTAATGATGTTTGACAGCTCGGGCAGTAAGGTGATACGCGGTGGCCTTTATAAAGAAGTCCTTTATCATGAATCGTGCCAAGCACGTTCCATACACTTTCAATGTATGAATTCTCCAAGGTGATGTAAGGGTCTTCCATATCAACCCAATAGCCAAGCTGCTCCGTGAACGTGCGCCACTGCTTTTCATACACAAACACACTTTCCTTACACTTATTGATAAAAGCTTCTACGCCGTATTTTTCAATGTCATGCTTCCCAGATATTCCGAGCTGCTTTTCAACACCGAGCTCAACCGGAAGTCCGTGCGTATCCCAGCCTGCTTTTCGAATTACTTGATACCCCGTCATCGTTTTATAACGGGCCACAACGTCTTTAATCGTCCGGCCTAGCGCGTGCCCCACGTGAGGCAAACCGTTTGCTGTGGGAGGTCCTTCATAAAATACAAACGACGGCTGCCCTTCTCGGTTTTGAACCGACTGCTGAAACACATTTCCTTTTTGCCACTGCTGCTGGATACGCTGTTCGCGCTCTTGCGAAGACTCCCTTACATTCACTTCTTTCATGTGATACCACTCCTTTTAAAGTTAAAAGCACACAAAGAAACCCGTCCCTATGACTAGGGACGGGTTTTAACCGCGGTACCACCCTGGCTTCTATTGATCCGTTCATCAATAGCACTCAGCAACGTACAATCATACGCGTTCTTTTTAACGGTAGACTACCGTTCAAACTTACTTATCGTTCAGTTTGACTTCTCAGAGAGGATATTCCCCTGCAGCTTGAACACCGGCTTTCAGCTATCACCAGCTCTCTGTGGAACAAACTTGCAGCGTACTGATTCTCTTCAACGAATTTGTGTGCTTTTATTAGTAGCTATTGTATGCATTTTGGAAGGGAATGTCAATGTTTATGATATTTATGTATGTTTCTTCTTATAATACAGCCGTCTATTGATAAAATAACTGCTTACCACTGTTTGCTGCCTTTTTCGCGCTCTCAGGAAAAGGCAATGTACACAAAAAACCACCTCATTCAGGGTGGGTATTATTTGCATCTACCACTTGAAAGATGATCTTTAAAACCAGTTAATAAACGGCGGGATGCTCTGAGGGAAATGAAATAGATTGCACGGATCATATGCTCGTTTCACTTCTCGAAGCTTTTTAAAATTCTCTCCATAATAAGCTGTTGGCCAATCTCTGATGAACCGGTCCGGCCAGTTCACATAATCTCCAGTTGTATATCTCGATAAAGCATTTCTTAATTCTTCAATCCATCGAATGTTTGCTCGCTCTTCTGAAGGATGGCTCCATGTAGCAAGGTACTCCTGTGCGATAATAGCATCTCTATAATAGAAGGCCGTTTCATTAGAGCCAACCTCCTCCACTGCTCCTCCAAGAGACTGGTGCCAAATACTAGATTTTTCATTCGGAGCATTTTCTAAAAAATGCTTCATTGTTAAAATAGCGTCTTTTGGAAAAGGTTTATTAAGAAAAGAACCTGACCTTTTTCGAGGGGCAGGTTGGTTTCCGCTCGGATCGTCAAAAAATTGTACAGCTTCAATATATGAAACTTCCTTTATTACTACTTTTTTAGGACACCCAACATCTATTAAAGGCTGCAGGAGTTCCTTTAACTTGAATGATGAACCAACGAATTCACCTTGAGCGATAATCTGATTTGCTTCCTTGGATTTTAACTCAATCTCCGAAGTTAAACGCTTATCGGTATTTGTGGCCCAGTGCTGCCATGCATCAAAAGCAGCTTCGAAATCTTCCCATTCCCATGTAATTGAGAAGATTGACACCTTTGAGATAGGCTGCACTTTGAATGTAAGGGACGTAACAATACCAAAGTTTCCGCCTCCGCCTCCACAACAAGCCCAAAAGAGATCACTGTTGTGATTTTTATTTGCCTTAATGAGTTCAACTTCTCTCTGTTCATTTACTATGGCCATTTCAACTTCAACCAAATTATCACAGGTAAGCCCAAACAACCTTGATAACATCCCAATTCCTCCGCCAAGCACAAGGCCTACAAGACCAACACTGCTTTCCGTACCTGCAGGGACAGTCGTTCCTTTTTCCCATAATTCATTATATACTTTCCCTAGATTAGCTCCTGCTTCTATTTTCGCTGTCATGTCTTTAGAGTTGAACGTGATTCTATCCATTTCACTGACATCAATCACTAATCCACCGTTTACTAATGAAAAATTTTCATAGCTATGCCTACCGCTTCTTATTCGAAATGGGACATGATTTTCCTTTACCCACTTCAATGCATTTACTACATCGTTTGTATTCTGACAAAATACAATTATTCTTGGAAATTTAGGCACACCTAAATTATTATTTGTTCTAGCCTGATCATATTCCGCATCATCAGGTGTAACGATTCGTCCAGTAAGCTTTGTTTCCTCCACGATATAACCCCTTTCTCACATAATACAGATAAGATGCTCTATCCTATGAATTTTCTTCAAAAAAGACACACAGTTTAAAGGGAGGAAACAGAGAATAGAAAACTTACTGGAGAGGTTCTGGACAAGTGTGCTCATTTATTTTTGATGCATCAACTCTCTTGTTGTAGATAAGTTTTCAATTGAACAAATCTTTGCTATAGATTAAAGCTTTCCTGGCGGTGTTGTAAACCGCATAAATTGAAGTACTTTTTATTTCCTATTAAATTATTTAAAAGTGCTATATCACAGATTTTTTCCATTTGAGTATAGGGCAATTTATATTCTTTAAATGAATGATTCGCCTTCCAAAAATGAAACTTCTTAATTATATCTGCTAAAAAAACCATTGAGCTTAGCCAACGGTTTTTTAGGGTTCTTTATTTTATCTATTATTCAGATATCGTATCCTGCTAGATCAATATAGTACCTATCATCCTCCACCATCTTCTTCAAAAACTCTTCTAAAGAATCGGCAATTTTTATATCATCATAATAAATCGCATTGTTCTGTTCTTCACTTATTTCTATCAACAGCAAGGCACTTTCATTTGCTTCAAAAAATATTAATTTGCCTGCTTCAAGATCTTCGTAAAGTTCGATATCAGTGTAAAATTCAAAATCGTTTACTTTTAATCTAGCGTCCCTGATTGAAGAAGGCCCCATGATAAGGTTTACATTATATTCTGAACCCTGAAGGAAGCCATACCCCACCTCTAAAAGAAACTTGCTTAACTCAAAAGGAAACTTTAAGCCCAACGTTCCTTCTACTTCTTTAATATCACTTTCATATACGGGGTAAAATTGATTATCTTTTTGATCCGCGACAAAGTCGTACCTCATCATTTCCTCTCCTTTAGATCTTACACATACGTACACTCATTACACATTGCTTAACTTAATCCTCATCAGACAAAGCAAAAGCATCACTAACATCCTCTAATTCTTCCATGATGCTATTGAAGTCGCCCTCTATATGCAATAATTCCACCGTCTGGATAATCCCCACACCATCCACAAGGCAAATACCCGGATCTATGTAATTTAAATATGCTTTCAAAGAAGTTATTTTTAGTACCATTAACCGCTCTACTAATTGCACAATTGTTTAAATCTGCTACGATGTCTTCAAAAAAGGCGTCATAATCTTTTAGGCTCTGTCGTAAGTTTTTAGCTATAACTTTTACTATTTCTTCTAACTCACGAGGTTTTTCAGCGTCCGTTAAATCATAATATCCCTCCCATACGTCACTCATTTTTAATTCTCTAATGTCTTTCCAACTGTATTCTTCTTCACCATATACTTCTTCATATGCAAGATATTCAGCCTTACCATAATCGTATATTACTTGTATTTTATCTACATCTTCTTTTTCTAGAGAAACCTGGCCATAATTTTTTGATAGCTCAATGACCTCTTCTACTAAAGTATTAAACTTACCACCATTATTCATTACTTATGGAGCCGCCTTTCCAAATTGTGATTCTTTCTTTTTTCCGAATGAAGCCTTGTATCATAAACCCTTAATCAACCCCGAGAGATTTCTACTAATCCTTTTAAATGATTTTCTTTCATAATCTTCTAGCTTTACCTCTCCGCTTTTATTGTCTACCACTAACAGCAAACCGTTAGATTCTATCCCTATAGGAATGTTGACGAGGTGATGATGATGAGCTGCTTTATAAAGCTTTGTTTCTTGTTTGAAATCTTGTAATTCTACCCCCGGTACAACAGGATTTAATACTAAGTCATATCCATTGTAGGTTCCAGCCAGTTCTAAAAACCAGTAGGAATTAAAATCAGCCTTAATATCGGGATGCAGCTGAACGTTAAGTTCCTTTTCTACATCTTCAAAATTACTGTCCACCTCTTTTTTCAAAGGTTTCCAAGCTATATAGCCTTCTTCATCTTTTTCACCTTCAAAAATAAACTGTTCTGTTTCTTCCATCCACTCAGTCATAGGCAACGTACCATTAAAAGCTTTCCACTCTTTTAGTAATTTGGTAAAGTATATTTCCGTTGCTTGTTTCACATTTACTATTCCTTTCCTCATCTTCTCGATAAATTATGATTTCTTCAGCTTTATTTTTCTTATTAATTCCTCAAGGGAATGCTCCAATAATGTTAATTCGTTCGTTTCATAATCTTCTATATAAACTTTTCCGGTCTTATTATCTATGTTAATGGCCATTTCGTCCGGAGAAATAAAACCTATCTGTATGTATCTAAATTCCTTTCCTTGACTTTCATCATAATGCGCAAGATGTTTAAAATAACTTCGTACATCCTTACCCGGTTCAACAGGCTCAAGGCATATATATTTCGAATGATAAAGACCTTCTAAGCTTAAAAATAAATAACTGTTAAAATACTCTTTAATTGAATGATGCAAAGGCATTTCAATTTCAGCTTCAATCATACTAAAGTTTTCAACAGCCTTTTTTTCTACTGGCTTCCAAAAAACATACTCTTCTTCATCAGGCTCACTTACATATAGCATTGGATTTATCTCTTCATCCCACGGTGCCTTTGGAAATGTATTATCGTTTTCATTCCAATAATCTAGCAGTCTTTCAAAATAATCCGTCATTATCCCTTTTATACTCATCCTAAGTCTCCTTTATTTAAACTTACCGACTGAAATTTGCTCAATTTCTCCTTTTAATTTCCTCTTAAAGTTTTTCTCTTGGCGTTTTCTAATAATTAATAGAATAACTTTTTGAAATGTTCATCTTGTTTATACCATAGGTTTTAAAGTTTCAGACATCCCTCTATACATTTAAACATAATAAAAAACCTTGAAAGGTATAGAGCCAATCAAGGGTAAATAACTTAACAACCATATAGATTAATTTTAAAAGTCTTCGTCCCAATTTTCTTTGGCATCAAGAAGTCTATTTGTTAAAAACTCATAAAAGTTATCTGCTCTTTTGCCACTATATCCATCAATTCTGTCCCACGACACAACTACACATTCAGCGTCAATTAGGTTTTCAGTATCTAAACAATATACAAACTCTTCACAGTTTTCAACAACTACGTATTGAATTGGCAATCCAATGTTCCGAAATCTTTCAGTGTTTGTTATTACAGATGGAGTTGCGGATTTCCCCCAGCCAAGTATATCTACTCCAAACAGTCCTCCAGAACCATAATTTTCAAGAAACCAGATATAACTATCCGGAAATTTCACTTTAAGTGCTTTTTCAACTTCTTTAATAATTTCGTCTAAGACTCCTCCAGTAAAATCGTTAATCTTAGAATTGAATTGAATAAATTCACTGATTTCTTTTTGGTTCAAATTATTTCTCTCCTCATTAAAATCCTCTACAATAAGTTCTTTTGAGACCTCTATATAGTGCAGTAGACTATCCAATAAAGTGTATTATATTCTTAAACATATTTATCAATGTATCATAAACCGCTAATCAAAATCTACACTTAACCCAGCTAGTGTTTCTTACGGTAACAGCCTCAGCACTTTCGTATTTAATGATATAGTAATAAAGAAATCCCCTATTCCCTAAATCAACAAGGAATTACACAGAGTATGTCACGAAAATGGAGTTGTTGTGACAATGGTATAGTCGAATCTTCTTTGGAATTATGAAGTCTGAACCTTTTAAGCAATTTGAAAGTGTTGAACATTTTAAAAAGGAATTGAAGAAGTGTACTTACTATAAGCATAGAGGGATCAAAACAACATTAAAAGGCATGAGTCCAGTCCAATACCGAACTCATGCCCTGCAAGTTGCCTGCCAAAATAACCTGTCTAACTTTATGGGATCACTTCAAAACTTAAGGCTCTTTTCAGATTATAGCTTACTAATATTTAATGGATAAAAGTTCTTTAGGAACCACTTTTAATTATATCTATTATATTATGAATGTTTTCTTTTAATTCTTGATTCCTATTCTCTTTATACTGATGATATGCCTGAATTCCCCTATGAATAATAGCATTCATAGTAGGATGAAACGACTTATCTGTACACTCAATTAAAAAATCAAAAAACTCTGCACTAGCTGGGGGAGAATAAGAAAATACTTCTATAAGTATATTTATGGTAGCTCCCTGAATCTGTATAGCATCTTTTTTCTCTTTAAGAGAATAGCCGTTTATCATACCGAAACAAAATGTCGATACAACTTGTTTTTCTTGTTCATCTAAATTTTCCGGGGGTAATTGACATATTTCTAAAAAATGATTAACCACCTTTTTCATCTCGCTATAATATGCTAAATTACGCTCCATTTTTTCCTCTTAATATACTAATATCTTTCCATTTGGATAATCTCCATCCCATCCACAAGGAATATGACCACTTAAATAGATGTCTAACATACTAGTATAAAAATCTGAATTATAATATTTCTCATATGTAAGCACCATAATGATGTTGATAATATCAAATTTAACAGAATTCACTATATCACTTGATAACCCTAATATGCTTACTTGGTTTTCGATTTTATCAACAACTTTAGGTAATACCTCTGTTTTAACTTCTCTCACTAATACATTCCAATTTTTATTATACAGCTCCGGTTTATTCTTGGCTAAATAACCCGTTAAATTATTTCTCTCTTCAAGACAAATATTTTCCCATTTCACTCCTTTTACATTCTTATTAACTACTTTTTTATTTGATAAATAAGAATAATTACTTCCTTTTGGAAGATTAGTTTCAACTCCACAGTATTCTAGCCAATTATTAGATGTTATCGCTTCAACTACGGCATTATTTAGTTCCATATAGTTTTCTCCTCTATTTATTCTTCAATTTTATTTCTTCTATTAATTCTTGAAGAGAATGTGCCGCTAAATTCAATTCATTCGTCTCGTAATCCTCTATATAAACTTTTCCTGTCTCGTTATCTACGTTAATTGCCCTCTCATCTGGAGAAATAAAACCTATCTGTATATATCTGAATTCATTGCCTCGGCTTTCTTCATAGCTCTTCAAGTTTTTAAAATAAGTCAATAAATCTTTATCTGGCTCAACAGGTTCAAGGTATATATAATTTGAATGATAAAAACCCTCTAAGCTTAAAAATAAATAACTATTGAAATATTCTTTGATTGTTTCATGCAAGCGTATTTTACACTTTCAATTGTGTCAAAGTCTTCAACATCTCTTTTTTCTATTGGCTTCCAAAAATATACTCTTCTTCGTCAGGCTCACTTAAATATAGTACCGGATTTATGTCTCCATCCCACGGAGCTTTTGGGACTCCATTATATTTGTCATTACAATAATCTAGTAATCTCTCAAAATAATTCGTCATTGCACCTTTTACTTTCTTAAGTCTCCTTCATTAATCTTTCCATCACTTTAATTTCCTTTTTTCATAACCCTTTACACTACATAGATGTAACGAATCTAAAACGACTATTGCTAATTTTCAGTTGTAATAACCATTTCTCTAAAACAAAAAACATCACTCGTGAAATTCAAGTGATGTTTTTGCACAAAATCCAAAAGTATTTCCTTAATTATAAAAAGTTTAAAATATAAACCTTTTAATGTATTAAATCATCCAGCTACATACTTTACCGCTTTTCTATATGAAGTTTTTTAGCATGATTTATTCATAAAAATTCTCAACTTCAATAGGCCAAAAATACCCGTTTCCCATACATTTAGGGTCAATTTTATTTAATTGTTCTTTTAACCAATTAATTACGGATTCTGGTATATCGTTATCGATAAAAGCATCTTCACCATTTATTTGAATTGCCTTATCAATCATTCTTGAATATACTAATAAACATTCGGCAAATTGATTTATGGAAGAATTAATAAATACTTCTTTATAGTCATTACCATTATTAAGAAACACCACATTTTCTGTTTCTTTTATTATACATATTGGATCACCAGAACCAGTTGACCCTAAAAACCAATAGTTTTGAAACTCTTCTGGCATACTGAATATACTTGTAATAGAATTTAATACCCCTTGTGAGGAAGTAAAATCCAGATACGGTGCGGGAGTTTCAGGTAAACCTCCTATAGATAAAAACTGTTTTACTTCATCAGAAAAACCTGTGTTTACTAAAGCATCATATTCAAATTTTATTAGGGGCCCGTCTTTTTCAACATTCCATTTCTTATTAAACTCTTCTGGTAAAATCATTTTCTCACCTTCCTGAATTATTTATAAAAGTTTCCAATCTATTTGCAATTTTATCATCTATTCCAGTAATTCCCCACTCCTTTTCAACATTATGAATACCACCATATCCTGGATGCAAGCTTTTCGGTAAAGCTGCCGCTTGGCCACCCTCTCCTATATGATGATGCCTCATAGAATCTTTTATATAATCACCGTACTGAGGAAAATATTCTATGAATTGTTTATCAACCACAGGAACTCTCCCCCTTTTTATCATAGCTGTATTTTCTGGACTCCAAAATTCAGGATTACTTTTAAGCAATGTATTAAAAAACTTTTTTGCATTTCTCTCCCATCCCGCAGCATTAGTTCCTGCATTACCTTTACCTTTAAAATTCATTTCAACTACAAGTCTAGGATCAACTAAATATTCTATATCATAATCTGTTAAATCTCTGCCTTTATATCCTCGAATTTGATCATATTTTCCATCATTACTCCATCTAGGAATATCAAATGATTCCTTGTTGTTAGTTACACATCTATCTAAATGAAGATGTTGCTTATCTACTGACAGATCGACCGTTGATTTTTTAAACGAATCAACCTTTCTCTTCTCCACCTTACTAACACCATTCGGCTCCTTTATAAACCTTCCATTACCATCACGCCAACGTTTTCCATCAAAGGACTCTTTTCCTATAAAATGCATCGTATCTTTAGCCGTACTCTTCAACACATCCCGTACAGTTTGCTGCGCAAAGTCTACACTCACACCCACTGGTGCTTCCTGCGGTAAAAACCTCGGTACTTTTGCATCTAATACAGCATCATACATTTTCTTGGCTTTATCAACACCAGCTGCCGGCATGTTTCGCATTGCCCGCTGGATGTCTTTTCCGTATTTAGTCACTTTAGTCGTACGAACTACGTTGCGCATATCATTGAACTTTTTCGTGACTGTCTGTGCACCTTTTTCAACAAGCTGAGTGGATGCTTTTGAAGCGAGTACACCACCTGCCGCAATCCCAAACGATTGAAACAAACTAGCCTGTTGCTGCTTTTTTGTAAGCTTATTTCCTAATACATCTTTACCTGTTGTATACTCGTACATTCCATTCGTTAATACAAGTCCGTACAGCCCTTTTTCTGTTTGTTCAAGCGCTTTGAAAGCTTTAGGTGTTTGATAAAGAGCCATCGCATGGTGCGCGGCACTCATGCTTTTTGCGGTTTTGTAGACGACACTGGCTCCTTTTACCGCTCGTCCCGCCCAGCCTACGAACGGGATAAATCCAGCCGCTGCCATGGCTCCAGCCGTCACTCGCTGCGTTGTAGAAAGCTTTGTATGCGTAACGGGATCGACTCCCTCTACGGCTCGCTTATAATCATAGTATCCAGTAAGTTCTCCTGCAATGTCCAGTCCTTTTTCATACCATGGTTTATTGGCCTGAATTTGTCGTTGCCTTTCGGCTTCAATGGCTGCTTTTCTTTCTTTAATTTCTTGTTTTTGTTCAGCTTTTCCTTCTACATAACCTGAAGCGCCTTTATCAATTTGCTGCTGTGTTTTGTATGCTTCACTATGTTTGTAAGCTTTGGCATCAAAAGTGAGCTGATAAGCGCTGCCACCTTGAGAAGTCAGTTGTTCTAAACCATTTACGCTAAATTGAACGGATTCATAGAAAGAATTTAACATTTCATATTCACTTGAAAGTTGATTATCCAGTTCTTCTACTGCGGTAATAGTTTCTGTTCTTTTTTTCTCAGCAGCGCTTAACTCATCTTCAAAGGCCTCTGTGGGAAAGGGTGTAATATGTATAATATCTTCAATATTGCTTAAAATCGCTTCAAGTTCAGTGTGCTGCTGTTCGACCATTTGCTTAGAGCGATCATTAGCAACAGCCAGCTCTTGCTCTAAAAATGATACGTCTACAACCGTATCACCTTTTAATTTAGCTTGTTCCGCATAATCTGCAATACTATTAAAATAGGATTGATGTGAAGATACAAGGCTTTTCCAATGCGTAACCATATCTACTTGTGATGCATAAAAGTCTTTTATACTGTCGGCACCTTTCCCTTGAAATTCATGATCGAGTGTAGCCACGGCATGAAGGGCTTTTTTTAATACATCTAGCTGTTCATCAAATGCTTTGTAAGCCTCCACTCTGTCTTTTGCATAAGCTAAAAGCGTACTGTCTTCATATACTTTTCCCATTAAATACCCTCTTTTATTTTATGATTAATATATCTCTGGTTTGAGTTTTTCCTCTATTATCCATTATAAAACTGCTAATACACTATCTAAATAGGATAATAATCCCTTTTGTAAGCTAGTTGATTCATTAAAAAGGATATAACTTCAAAATAAAAGATAATAGTCATAGGTATAAATATTTATTTTCAGTTTGAATGCTAAGCAAAAATACCTTACTTAACCATTAGATCGCATTGTTTCTAATTACTTTCTTACAAACCCCTCTAATCCGAAAGCTAATTTACAGTATACCATCCTATTATTCTACCAAAAAAGCTATATTCACTCTAGAAATGCTTGTTACACTCTGACTATACACTGCAGAAAATTAACGAAAACTGTCTTTCTCGTATTTTTTTATACTTGATGAAGTTCCTTTTGGCAATTCTCACCTCTATAACCTAACTTCTACATAATTAGTAAAAGAGATACTCATACCTCTCCAACACATCAAATAAACATATACAGAATGATACCTCTATTGGGATTCGAAAGGAGAAATAACCTTTGACAAAATATAGAATTATAACCTTTGATGGAGGCGGTACTTTAGGTGCTTTAAGTTTACAGCTTTTGAATAGATTAGCTCATCAAAATCCAAAGTTAATTAGTGAAACCAATGTTTTTTCAGGAAATTCCATTGGCTCATTCACTGCTCTTGCGTTAGCAAGCGGAAGATCACCAGAAGAGACGTTTCAGTTTTTCAAAGATTACATCTTACCGGCGTTCAGCGTTTCCCGACCGGGCGGACCTGTTTTTAACCAACAACTACCCTATTCTGGTTTTATTAAAGCCATACGAACGTTTTTCCCCCGAGACCTTCGTCTTAGAGACTTAGAGAAACGAATTGTTGTGCCATCCTTTCACTTATTTTCACCGGAGCTGAATCGTTGGAATCCTGTGTTATTTCATAATTTTCCTGGTTCTCCCTATCTTAATGAAAAAGCAAGTGACGTAATACTTAGGAGCAGCGCTGCACCCGCAACACAAAGAGCTTATCAAAACTACGTGGATGGGTATACAGTAGCAACTAACACCAGTACAGCTAGTATCGCGTTTGCAGTGGGAGAAGCAAAGCAGCCGCTGGATCAAATTTCCGTATTATCCATCGGAACAGGTGAACAGCCAACTCAATTAAGAAGAGATACAAAGGGATGGGGAATGGTAAGTGCTGATAACATACGTCCTGAAGATATGGAGGACCTGCCGCCAAATTGGGGAGTGCTTTTAGACCGATCGCCTAATGAACCGTTGCTGCCGTTTCTTCAGATTATCTCTGGTGGATCGAGCTATTATGAATCAATGGTCAGCTCTGAGCTTTTAGGCGATCAGTTTTTCCGGTTAAATCCGCGGATTCCTAATTTCTCTAAAACGGATCCTTCTGTGGTACCCGCTCTTATTTCAATTGCTAATAAAACGAATTTACGGCCTGCGTTTCATTTCATTGAAAAAAACTGGAATTGCTAATATTTTTTAAGGAGAGGATTGAAACATGGAATTTGTTGTTTTATGAACACAAATTCCTTCTTCATTTTTGCCTGCTTCCCCTATTAGATATTAGAACTTTACGCTTTTCAGCATTTTAAAAATGAATTTTTCTTGTTTTTCCCCTTGTTTCTCTGTTAAATGATCTCCAGTGTATTTGTAATAAAGCTCGATTACTTTATCCGTATTTTTATCTGCTATATATGCTACGTAGGTATTTGGAACATACTTAATATTGTTCTTTACAACTTTTTCTTCAGTTCCTTTAAAATATGTATATGCTGAATCGTAATATATACTGATATACGCTGTTTCTATCTTTTTTGGTTGATTCACATGTAGGTTCTTTTTGAACAGACTCTCTACATTTACCTCCTCATTTTCTTTTACCTTCTCTGCCAGTTCTACGTTCATGTATGAAATTTCATTTTTATTATTAAAGAAATTTTCGGAAGAAGCCACCCATCGCTCATAAAACTGACCGTTGATAGCATAGTCTTCTTTATTTTCATGAATTAACTGATACTCCTCTGGAAACCACATCGTATACTGCCCTGTCTTTGACTTAAACTCGTAAAACTCGTTATCTGCTTTTTTGCCTTTATCTAAGAATTCTCGTGTAAAGTGATCATTAAAAGCGGGGACGTTTGGATAACTGATTTCATTTATCATCCATATACCTCCTATTAAAATAGTAGCTCCAGCAATGACTGCACTAACTGTTTTGATACGTTTTTTCAGCATAGTACCTCCTTTTACTTATGTTACGACCTATATTTTATACACGTTCGATACTACCATACTTCTACTAGAAGAAACATGAACACAATCAATGAAAGACTCACAAATAGTTCCTACCACTCTATAAAAAAGAAAAAACCGACTCCAACCACAACAACCGCTAGTCCCCAAAAGGAACTAACGGTTATTCATAACCTCTCAGAAACCGCTCACTCTTCCACCGGCTTCTGCTCATCTGTTAACGTATCAATTTTAGTAATTTGAAGTTTGTCCTTGCCAGCGACTTTCACATGATAAATTCGTTCTTTTTTAAACTGCGTGCTCGCGTCGTATGAGTCGGTGAATGTGTACACTTCGTTTGTATAAATGCTGTAGGTTCGGTCATCATGTGACTCTGTTTTTGTCACTAAAAATTGATTGTTAGCAAACGATACGTTTTTTCCGGCTAAGGATGTAATATAGCTTTTTAACTGCTTATACACTGGCTGATCCGAGTCGATATAGGGTGCCATCCCACTAAAGTCTCCGCTGTTTAAGCTTGAAAAGTAAGCAGCTTTATAGGAGATAAAAAAGTTTTCAAGCTCTGTTTTGCTTACGTCAGCTGGCTTAGGTTCTTCATTTTTTAACGGCTTGGTGTTGGCCGTAGCTTTTACGTCTGCGTCTGTTTCCGCCGTTTGATGGTCACGATTCATATATACAATCGTCAGTAATAAGACAAGGACGATAGCTCCTCCTATTAAAATAGGAAAAGTGCGTCGTGATGATTGCTGCTTTTTGAGCACGGGAAAGTCTGCGTAGGATGGCAGTGTAACAGGCTCTATATCTACCTTTAACCGAGCTAACGGCTTTGGTATTTCCATGCTTTTTACACTCCCAAGCGGCTGAAGTGCTAAAAATTCTTCGTAGGTAACAATAAATTCGTTTACTGCTATTCCTTTATACATGCCGTAAATTCGATTCCACAGTTCCTGACACCTAGTATCCTTTATATCCTCACTCAGTTCGTTAAAAAATGGTCGTGATTTTTTAATAAAAGCCGCTAACCACGTTTGATGAACGTCGACTTTGTGGACGGCATGTAGGTCGTTAAGCGATTGCTTTAACTTGGCGTGTTCATTTGCATCGTTTTGGCTAATGACTTCCATACTGCGTTGCGTTTCTTTCAGCACAGTAGAAAGACGCTTACTCATTTTTTCTTGCAAGGCATCAAACTGACTGTGAACATCAGGCCAGTGAAGTTCGAGTAACTGTTTTTGTGCAGTCGTGGCTTTTCGAATAATTTCATTTAGCTCATGCTGCTTTGTGCGAAAAGCGGTCGCTTTTTGTTTGGTCACTACTTTATTTTTACTTAGCTGATGCCATTCTTGCTTTAAACTCTTGTCTTCTTCGAGTACTGTGGCTATCGCTTGTTTTACATGTTCATGCTTTTTTTGAAAGTCAACGAACGCGGGCAAATAAGCATTCCAGCTTTCCTTCATTTCTTTTAACCATGACGTGTTAGCGTGTTTTTCTGTTAGTTGAAAAAAGTCGTTTCTAAACGCTATCATATCCGCTTCAGAAAAAAGTTCTTTTCCGAAAAGCTCTGTCACATTCCTATGTATGCTTATTAATTGTTCAATCTGTCTCGTATTGCTTTGACGCTTTTTTATGTACTCGGGATAGTCGCTTGAAAGAAACGTCACCATTGTATATTCACTGTTGTTCATGTTGTACTCTGTACGTTCTTTTTCCAGTTCGTCATACACTTTCTGCAGATGACGTTCTACTATGGAGAGAAATTTTTCTTTATCCATCCCCTCTACTTCTTCTTTTAGCATGTTTAAAGATTCCGTTTCTCCAATAAGAGATGTTTTTTCTTTATATAGCTGTATCCATGCTTCTAGCAGCTGCGCTGCTGATTCATTCCAGTGGCTTGTATTCATTGTTTGCTTCACCTGTTGTTTTTATTTTTATCCTTTTTTAACTATACAGGAATTTAACAAAAATTCTATTACAGTTTTATTACTCTTGAAAAATCAGGTTCAAGCTTTCAAGAGCCGCTTCTAGTGTTTGTTTGTCTCCTTGATCGTAGCTGTTTGCCACTAAGACTACAGTTGTAAATACAGCTTTCCATTTTGCCAGTCTGTGTGTTTCTTCGTCTACTTTTCCGTATTCTTTAAAAAAACGTACTCTTCCTTTAGGAGGTAAAAAGCTGTAGGCAATCGCTAGGTCAACTGCCGGATGACCAATATGAACATCTCCCCAGTCAATGATGCCTGAGACCATATTGTTTTGATCAACAATCATGTTTTTAATATGAAGATCTCCGTGAACAAGTACGTTTTTTTCTTGATAGTGAATTTCTTGTATGTCATTTACATAGTCTTCAAGAACCCCTTGGTTAGAATAAAGGTTACGCTCTTTCATTTGCTTAACATACTTTTCTAACGCCGGCTTTCGCTTCATCATATCCAGCCTATTTAATTCATCAAACGGCACACAAAGTTCTTGCGCTTTTGAATACGGATAGTGATGTAGCGTACGAAGAAACCTTGCCAATACAGAAGCAGATTGTATGCGTTTCTCTTCTGTTAATCTCGCAGGCGGAGTTCCTTGCACGTAGTGATAGCCCGTAAAAGGCCAAGGATAGCCTGCTGTATTCGGCTTACCGAAAAAAATGGGCTCTGCAATGGATAGCGGCAGCTGAGAAGCAAGGCTTGGTAAAAGCTGATTTTCTGTTTTTAATAGTCCTACTGCGAGTTCTCGTCTTGGAAACCTGAAAACAAAGCGGTCGTTTACTTGATAAACCGTATTGTCAAAGCCGTAGCCAAGCAGCGAAATTTTAGCGGGCGCAAGTTCTGGAAACTGCGTCTCGGTTAGCGTTTTGGCAAGCGGTGCTGATACGATTTGTTCTGCATCCCATGTATTTGGCACTGTGATCACCTTTCTTTGATGTTTAGTTTGTATGTAAAGTATACTATAAATAATTTTGCCCATAAAAACCCTCTGACGCAAAGCCAGAGGGTTTCAGTCAATATATAAATAAGATAGTTGCCTTAGAACGGCGCACCCCATTTCTAAGTTAGTAGCCTACGGTACGTTTACTACTTAATACGTACACCAAAATACCTCATCGACCGTTTCTTCAACGTGCTCCACCTTAATAAAGTTCAATAAAAGGTCAGTTCGGTCATTTCCTGTATACTCATTTTTGTCAACATTATAAAATTGAATAAGCTCCACCTTGTACATACCGTTTTTAATATCAATTTTATACTTAGAACAGTTTTCATCAGGCACTAACTGATCTTCAAACTGGGCGGCCATCGTAAGGCAGTCATAATCTACGAGATAAAGCTGATGATTAGTTACATTTATATAACCTGTTGCTTTCCTAAAGTATGTATCTATATCCGACTCTGTTCCAATCTTCACTTCTACGTTCCAAGAGTGTTCAATTCCTTCTTCTGTCATTTGACATACTAGGATATTTCTCTTTTTCATTTCACTGCCGAAATGGTTCAGGAGCTGATCTAGCTCCCAGTCCTCATCGACAAATGATTGGTAGTCTTTTGCATTTGCCACTCCAATAAAATTGGTATCGCCAAAATTCATAGAAAATTTCATTTTATCTCCTCTGCTCTTTAAAGTAATTTTTATGATCTATTAACATATATCCGCAAACTTCTTACACGCTTTCTCTAACTCTTCCTTTTTAGCAAGCTGACAAACCCACTCTTCAGGAATACCATCCAGCTGATAATATGCTCCTGCCATAGTACCTGTAATAAAGCCTATTGTATCTGTGTCTTCTCCTAAATTCACAGCAGTAAGTACAGCTTCTTCGTAGTCATCGCTTTGCAGAAAAGACCAAAGAGATGCTTCTAGCGAGCTGACGACGTATCCAGTTGACCCGATTTCATTTCTCGCTGCGTGCGGCAAGCTTAGGTTTAACACTCGTTCATACGCAGTGAACTCTGCTTCATACTCCGTACCTGTTAACTGCTTTTGACAAAGATTTACCGCTTTTTCATATGCTTCAAAAGGCTGGTCGCCGTCAAGAAGACAAATAAGCAGCTCCACGTATATAATGCAGCCAAGCGTAGAGCGCACATGGCGGTGCGTGACGTGAGCAATTCTTTCTATTTCTTCTTTTCTTTTTATAAAGCTAGGTTCCTGACGTAGTGTAAACGCAAGCGGAGCAATACGCATAAGCGCTCCGTTTCCGTTGTCGTATTCAGCACTTCCTCCCCACTCTTCTTTAGGAAGCCCGCTTTTATAGCGGCGAATCGCTTCGCTTGTGGCAATGCCAATATCAAACATTTCTCCGTACGGCGTCCAGTAGCCATTCGCCCAATAGCTCGCAAACTTTTGCATCAAATCATATTCATCTTGTTTGTCTAGTAGATTATCAATCAAGCACATCGTCAGAGATGTATCATCTGACCACGTTCCTTTAGGCTGGTTGTATGTACCGTAGCCTGTCATAGTTGTGATCCGAAATGTATCGCGTTTTTTAAACTCAACTGGAACGCCTAAAGCGTCTCCAACAGCTCCTCCTAGAATCGTAGAAAGGACTTCTTTATGTAGCGTCATGCAATCAACTCCTTTTTCTTATTGTAATTGTTTGATTTTGGAATTTGCAAGAGATCTCTTGCCTAGATGCTTTTTCTTCTTTATAAAATAGGAAGAAATATAAAGACATCCCTTCATAATTCTCTAAAACAATTGACCACCAAGAACAAACGTTCTATGATTACTTTGTAAATATATGGAGGTGAAAACAATGAGACCCGAACTTACAAAAAATTTATCTATCAATGACTTCACGGATTTTTACTGGCTCAAAACCGAGCTGCAGAAATTTTGCCGTGAAAACAACATGAGCCCCTCTGGATCTAACATGGAACTTTCAAAAAGAATTGAAGTGTTTTTAACAACCGGTGACACTCAACACTCAGGAGCACCTTCTAAAAGACGCTCGTCCTCTAAAACACAAGCGCCGCTAACATTAGATACCGTCATTGGGGAAAACCACCGCTGCAGTCAAGAAGTACGGGCTTTTTTTAAAGAAGCCATTCATCCTACGTTTCATTTTTCCACGTATATTCAAAACTACCTTAAAGAAAATGTAGGGAAAACCTATCGAGATGTGGTAAAAGCGTGGCATGAAGAAGAAGAACGAAAAAAGCAGCCTTCTTATCAAAAAGAAATTGCGCCTCAGTTTGAGTACAACCGCTTTATTCGCGATTTTTTTAACGATCCGAAAAACAAAGGAAAAAGCCGCGATGATGCAATTGTAGCGTGGAAGCATTTGAAACTTCAGCCTGGAAGCAATCAATACCACTCTTAAATCAAACTCTACATAAATAAAGAGCATTAAAACACCACCTCAAGAAAAGGTGGTGTTTGTGCACGCCTGTAGATTTCTTCACATACGCATGTGCTGTTTGTTACGGCGTAAAATCTTTAGCTATAAACAGACTCTTTTTTAATTAAACCAAGCGTCTGTGAAGTGGACGCATGAATTTCGTTAAAGAAGTCTGGATGATCAACTAATGACATGCCATAGGAAGGAATCATTTCTTTTATTTTTGGCTCCCACTTGTTCATGTTTTCTGGGAAGCATTTTTCCAATACTTCAAGCATAACGTGAACCGCCGTTGATGCACCAGGCGAAGCGCCAAGAAGTGCAGCAACAGAACCATCAGCCGCACTTACAACTTCTGTACCAAACTGAAGCGTTCCTTTTCCTCCGGCTTCCGTGTCTTTGATTACCTGAACACGCTGGCCTGCTACAACGATATCCCAGTCTTCGCTTTTAGCGTTCGGGATAAACTCACGCAGTTCTTCCACACGTTTTTCATTTGATAACAGCACTTGCTGAATCAGGTATTTCGTTAACGCCATTTCTTTGACGCCTGCTGCTAGCATGGTTAAAATATTATTCGGTTTTACAGAACTGATTAAATCCAAGTTTGAACCTGTTTTTAAGAACTTTGGTGAAAAGCCGGCAAACGGGCCAAACAACAGCGTCTTTTTGTTATCGATATAGCGTGTATCAAGATGCGGAACTGACATTGGCGGAGCTCCGACTTTGGCTTTTCCATATACTTTCCCGTGATGCTGCGCAATGACTTCAGGGTTATTGCATACCATAAATAATCCGCTTACCGGGAAGCCTCCAATATGCTTGGATTCAGGAATACCTGTTTTTTGAAGTAAAGGCAAGCTTCCGCCTCCGCCTCCGATAAAGATAAACTTTGCCGTGTGGTACTCAACTTTGCCGCTGTCTACATCTGCGACTTTTACTTCCCACATACCGTCACTTTTACGTTTAATATCTTTTACACTTCGTTTGTAATGAACGTGAACCCCTTTATTCTTCAGATGGTCAAACAACATGCGTGTTAAAGCACCGAAGTTTACGTCTGTTCCCGAATCAATTTTAGTTGCGGCAATCGGTTCATTTGACGTGCGCCCCTTCATGATTAGCGGAAGCCATTCTTTTAGTTTGTCAGGACTGTCGGAATACTCCATTCCTTGAAACAACGGATTGTTTGACAGCGCTTCAAAACGCTTTTTCAGAAACGATACATTTTTTTCCCCTTGTACCAAACTCATATGCGGAATTGGCATGATAAAATCTTGCGGATTGCGAATCAACTTGCTGCTTACCAGATAAGACCAAAACTGTCTTGACAGCTGAAACTGCTCGTTAATTCGGATCGCTTTTGTTATATCTATAGATCCATCAGCTTTTTCTGATGTATAGTTTAGTTCGCACAGCGCAGAATGGCCCGTCCCTGCATTATTCCATTCGTTCGAGCTTTCTTCCCCTGCGTCTGCGAGTTTTTCAAATACTTTAATGTCCCATTCAGGTGCTAACTCTTTGAGTAATGATCCCAAAGTTGCGCTCATGACTCCGGCACCAATTAAGATAACGTCTGTTTTTTTCTGTACGTTGCTCATTATAACCTTCCTCATCCCCTATATTTGTAAAAAGATGTAGGCGCTCCTGCTTACGTAGTAAAAAAATTCAGGTGCGACCTAAGAACACACCTTTTTCTGTCTCACTTATAACTATATCACAGTATAATTGTCTGATGATTATAAACTATTCAAAAATGATAAAAAAGTGAGAAAATCGCCCACAAATTCCAAAAAACTTATTAAATTCCGTCTGCATTTTCTTTTATTAGTAAACTTTTATACCTACTTCTAAGTGGCAAAGCATTGATTAATAAAATAACAAACTATTCCAAAAATTCAGCTTAAAAACCAAAATAACTGTCTTGAAAATTTCACCTACTATAACTATACTCATTTGAAAGAACAAACAGCACTATAATTAGAAATGCCTTCATTCTTTTTGACTAGTTATACGTAGACGTATATATGTATAGAGCACCGGCTCGTCCAGGTGCATATTTAGAAAAATAAGTATATATTGCAATGGCTAATTTTCAGCTCATATTGCAAGTTACAATATCTATGTCATATAACATACCATGAAATAAGTGAATAAGTAAATGATTATTCAGAAATTTATGTTATAAAACCTAACATGTATGTTGACTTTTACATAGGACATACTTAACAGTAATTTACGTGCTCCTTTTATTTTAAATTTGTTTAATTACTTTATTTATGAGCCATGGTTGTGGCTGAGTTCAATTAAAATAAGCCACGATTAGCACGTGACTTATTTTTAATTCTTATTGAGCTGGTTGAATATCATCTTGTGTAAACGTCCAAACACCACGATTTTTACTAAAACCGCTAAATTCAAACTTAAAATCGCCTTCTTTTGGTATATCAAACGTTGCAATACCGCTTTGTTTTTCTCCTGGTGAAATATTTCCGTTCAAATGATTCTCTGTGGCACCAGAAACAACCTTGGCATTGTCCATATTCATCTAAATAAATTATTCTATCTATCGTGCGCTCTGAATGCAAATACAAAGTTTTTTTGTTCTTATACTTATGCCTTTTTTAATAAATTCTTATGGTGTACCTATTAAACCAGGATTTATTTGTTCAATCCTTGCCCAGTCAAATAAACACGTAATAGACATTCTATTAGTACATTGAATTTTTATAGATCCCCCTTCCCCAATATCTTCAATTTCGAATTCCTCAATTTCATTAATAGTTCCAAATGAATTGATTTCCAATTCTTTCACACCCAAAAATGACATTTCAATATATACTATGTCCCATTCCCCCCACCGTTTAGGCTTATTTTTTACAATCTCTTTAGTAGATAATTGAATAAATAATGTCGGACCATCTCTTTTTATTTGAACACTCAATAATTCAGAATTGTTAAATATTGGCATCCTACCAAAAATGCCTGTAACTGCTTGAGGGTTCATTATCCTACTCGAGTTAATCATATATACACTCCTCTATTTCTATTAATACGTTGTCTATCTCTTACACGCTTTATAATTAATCAAGACTATATCTCTGATATAAATACAATACATATCTACATGAAATATATAACCTATTTTTTATTTCTTTTATTAAAATAATAATGATCCTCCATTCCTTCTACTTTACCAGTTCTTGTATTCTCTGGAGGCCTTACATTGTAATGAGATGGCTGATCACCAATCCCCCCTTCTCCAAACTTATGACCTGCTGAATGATCCTGTATTATTACTGTTTGACCATTTATTTCGTATGTCAATTCTCTTGTCATTACAGGCTGTTTCATCTCATTTAATATTCTATTTCCTGCTCCATCAGTTAAAGGAACCATCTTTTGACTTATAGGGTGTTGTGTCCTTGGTATACCTAACTGTTTTTTTATTTCATTTAGACTAGCATTTCTATATTCTTTAAAATTCCCATCTGATTTTTCAGGGTTACCCCTACCCTTACCACCTGGCTTTTCCACTTTCTCCAACGCATTCGACTGCCCTTTTGAAACACGTCCAATCTTATACGTCGTTAACCCATTTAACGCTTCACCAAAGGTCTTTCCAGGTAAAGCCTTTCCTATCCCTACCAGTTGAGGTTGAGGACGTAAAGTCGGTATCTCAGCATCTAGTAAAGATTGAAGCTGCTTCTGAACAGGTTCATACACCTTCTTCGACCAATTGCTTGCTGCTTGTGCGCTAAATCATTTGTTCAAGACCTACTTCATTTATTACGTTCACTTGTTTTTCTTTTCTTGTCAAGGTTAGTTAAATCCAGGCTTACTCCTAGTTAGCTACTCTCATTACTTCTTGATCACTACATCTATTCTTCTTTGGATACCTTTTTATCGAATCCAACTTTATAAAAAAACCTTGAAAGGCGTTTAGCCAATCAAGGTAGTAATAAGAAATGTTAACATAAATATTTTTCTTGTCTATGTTCGTAAAATCTCATTTCCCAGCATGAATTTCATAATTTTTTCTTTTATGAAAATTTCAGCAAATCATTCATCCATCCTAAAGTGGAAGAACCGTCTCTTCCTAATTAACACTATTCAAACATTACACCAAAACTAACATTTTCAAAATTCAAATATGCGTTGCAAATATCAGAAGTATAATAGGGTTCAAGTTCTCGAATTTTTCTTGAAGTAATAAACAATCCAAATCCTGATATATCGTTACAATTTTTTTCAAATACTTGGATTTCCGTATCTGTTTCATCATTAGCTACAATCATTTCCACATTTTGGTTAACTAATTGAATAACCTTTTCATGAATCTTAATCAACTTATCAATTTCTATGTATATATTTCCCTTTAGAAATTCTATGTCAATTATATCAAAATCAGTTTCATAATATTTACGATCATCATATTTATAGCTATTTACTTCTATATTTTTATCATATTGTTTCTTAAATATATTGCAAATCACTTCAATATCTTCTTTCTTTAATTCATGTTCTGAGAGAAGGGTATTAACTAACCTCACTATTTTACAACTCCTTTCTCAATTAAATATTTGTATTGTGAATCACTTAATTTGAAAACTGTATTCATAGTTCCATCTAAGTTAATACAAGTCCATTGTTTAGTAGTTTCGTTGTAAATATGCGTTCCTTCAACGTTTCTATATTTACCTTGTTTTTGAACTCCAGTATCAATCAGCTCTGAAACATCGTTTTTGAATAATTCCACACTAGATTTGCTACCATCAGGATAACTTCCAAAATCATTTCTGTGTTTACTGAAAGCTTTATCTATTGAACTTTGTTTGAATACAACATCATCAGCATTGTTGACAAATTTAACCGTACCCTTAGAAACAGCCGCCTGATCATGTCCCCCTTCAACACCCGCATTACCACCAGGCCTTTCCACTTTCTCCACAGCTTCTGACTCACCCTTGGAAACATCTTTAACCTTATGCTTGGTTACGGTCTTTTCTGCTTTGTTTACACGAAGTACGTATTCTGCTCCTTCGCTTCCGTATTTCACCACTTTCCCTGGCACCCTCGCAAAGCCGCCAAAGACAATTCCTGCTCCAGAAACAGAATGGTCAAAATGAGAGAGTTCATCGCCAGTAACAGGGTCGTACCTACTTCCTATCCACCTTTTACATTGGAAATCAAAGGCACCATATCTAATGCAAAAGAAACAGTTCCTAGACCGTCCTTTTGTTGCTTTTTGGCTTCCTCCTCATATACACTTCTTGCAATTTCAGGCTTTTTATCATTCGTATATATCTATAATAGATGAATAGATGCTTATTTAATTTTAATTTCACTATATATGGGATTTAAGTGATGCAGCTAACTTTTATGACAAAGAAATTTTAAAAAAACTTATAAAAAAACAAATAAACCTTGAAAGGCCTATAGCCAATCAAGGAATAATTTAAAAATCATTTTTTGTTTCTATAAATTCATCATGTAAAAGTCTGATGCGATTTCAGTCCAGTAAGTTCAATCAATAATACGGAACTATAAAAAATCATACTAAGGATTTCATCACAAAAGAACTGTTTCAAATGCATCACCTAACAGGGAATCAAAATTTTCAAATGACTGAATTAAAGTTCCTGAAGGTTTATCGAGTTCAACATATAAACTCTCTGTTAAATCATAACAGTACCATGCTGTATCAGAATCCCCCAAAAATATATATTGCTTTTGCCAACCATTTTCGTACCAAAGCTCGTTTGCTTCAATAAAACCATAAATGTCTTCATCTACTTCCTTATCTAGTAAAGCTTTATCAACACCATATATTACTAAACCATTAAAATCTAATCCATTTACATTTTTCAAAAATTCAATATATGATTCGGGTAATGTCATACTCCCTAATTTCTCTTGAATATTATGATTTAATTTCATAATATCTCTATCTGATGCTGGACTTCTAAGTGAACTTCCGTATTTTTCTTCAACCTTTTCTATTTCCCTCAACAAATCTTTCCACTCGGGCATATCTACTCTTCCCTTCTTTTAAAAGGTTTTAGGGGATAAACATCATCCTCAAACATTGGCCAATCTATAGTTTTACTTTGTTTTGGTGCCAAACCTCTTGTTAAAGAGTTTTGTTGATTAGTAACCGCTTTATGATAAGGATCATTCTTTATTAATACTAAGTTAGTAAAAGCATTTGTACCACCATCATCTAAAGGTAAATTGTGATGCACTTGCCATCCTTTAGGATTAAGTCCATCTTTCATTCTAGCAATATCACCTTCACCCAGACCAGCTTCTCTAAGATATTTAACTCTTACAGAGTCGTTAGCAAATTCTTTAAGGAAATTTTTCCTAATAGAACTATTAAATTTCTTCCTAAGCTTAGCTGTTTCTTCAGGAAGTCTTTTAGTATAAATGATTTCTTCTACCTTTACACCATTTAAATGAATTTTCTCTCCTTTTAACGTTCCTATAAAGTAATCATCTTTTTCACCATTTCCTCTACCCTTAACCACTGCCCTTTGATCATTGATCTCCTCAACATCCCTCTTGCTCTTACCACCAGGCTCTTTCACTTTCTCCAATGCTTTGGACTGACCTTTCGAAACATTCCCCATCTTATACGTCGTTAATCCAATTAACGCTTCACCAAAGGTCTTTCCAGGCAAAGCCTCTCCTATCCCTACCAGTTGAGGTTGAGGACGTAAAGTCGGTATCTCAGCATCTAATAAAGGTTGAAGCTTCTTCTGAACAGGTTCATATACCTTCTTCGACCAATTGCTTGCTGCTTTTGGGCTGACGACATTTCGCATATCGCTTAGTGTTTTGGTCGCTTTATGGGCAGGTACACGCGGAACGTTTGTTACTTTTGGAACGGATTTTACGGCTCCTGCGGGTTTCGCTCCTCCAATTACGCTCGCAAACAGAAACATGCTGTTTTCCCAGTGCTCTTTTGAAAGAGGTTTGTCCGGATTAAGTGCCTGCTGCCCTACATCTAAGAGTCCCATCGTTGCGTGATTGACAAAGTCATACGGTGAATCAAACGATTTTTCTCCTCGCTCAATTAAGCCTTCTTTGAAGGAAACAGCGCCATCAAATCCGCCCATCGTTATATAGTTTCCAAAGTCATACAAGGAGTTGTACCGTTTATCTGCTCTCTCTCCCATACCGGCCCAAACGTCTTGTGCTACGCCTTTAGTACCCGTAACTGTACCTTTTGCTAAAGTTATAGCACCTTCTCCTACGTCCTTGACTACAGCTTTTATACCAGTTTCTTCTTTTTTAGCCGCAGGGTTCTCGCAGATTTCTGTAAAGTCAAAGGATTCAGCAGTTTTTTCAGGTGTCACATCTCTAATCTGCCCCTGACGCACCACCGACTGCATAAGCATTCCCTCAACGCCCGTAGCGTTTTGAAGAATCTGTTGAGACGCTAGCATGCCCACAGTTGAAGAATCGTTGAGCGCCTGCAGGTATGGGCTTTTTTCAAGTTCCACTGCTTGCTCTGCAGGTGACAGTTCCGCTAGTTTTTTCATGTTAGCAGGTGCTGTATCCTGCTGAATTTGCGTTAGCACTTCTCTTATGTAAGGCGAGGTTTTTTCAAGCTTGTGAATTTCTTTTAACTGTTCAGCAGGCGTCATTGCCTGAAGCTGAATCAGTTTTTCAAGACCTACTTCCTTTATCACTTTCTCTTGTTTTTCTTTTCTTGTCAAGGTTGTTGGAATGCCTTTTTCAAAAACCGAGACGCCTCCTGAATCGGTCATCGCTTTTTTCGCCAACGCGCTCAGCTCACTTACATTGCCTGGCTGAATGGAACCATTGTGAAACCCAGCTTTCACTTTAGAAAGCAGCGAGTTTAAAGACGTCAGCTGATCTTGAATGGCTGAAAGGCTTTGCGTTTGCTGTTCGTCAAAACGGACTAAATCATTCATCGTTTTGTCCGCTTTGTTTTTTGCTTGTTCTACTTCTGTTAAAAAACCTTGGTCGTTAAGCGCTGAAACAGAAGCAAGGTGACTGACTTTTTGAATCGCTGCATTCGCTTGATCGACAAGCGAGACGGTTGTATTTCTTGTTTGATTTAAATGCGCGGGAATAGTGTCTTGCAGAAAGGGCTGCGTGATGTAGCCGTCTTCGCTCGGTTCGAATGAGCGCAGCGCATGTGTGATTTGAGTTAGTCGAGCTTCATAGGAAGTGAGTAATGAATGATACAGCGTTAAAAAAGAAGCATGTCCCGTTTCGTAAAAAGACCGAATCGCTTCTCCTCCTTTTCCTTTAAACGCATCATCTAAGCTTGAAAATGCCTGAACCTGTGAAATCAGGCCCTGAATTTGTTCTTTTTGACTTTTAATAGAGTCTAAGATAGCTTGAATATTTTCGTGAAAAGCATCGACATCAAGTGTTTTCAATAACCTGTAACCTCCTAGCTGTATCGATGTAGAAAACCTTTTTATTTGAATGCCAAATCTATGCTGGTTGAAAGGTTGTTTTTGATAGCTTTATATAAAATATGAACATTATTTAGCGGCGTTTGCAGCTTTTTCATCTGCTTCTTTTATGGACTGCACGGATTTTTTAGTGGCGTTCAAATCATCGAGGAGCGTTTGCTTGTAGTCCACAATTAACGTTTGAAGCTGCTGGTTCAACTGGTTTAATTCATCGAGCACCGCTAGTTCTTGTCCACTTCCTACGTGAAACGGAAAAAGCGGCTGAAACTGCTGCGCAGCAGCGCTTAGGTCACTAAGCGTTCTATTAATTTCACCATCTATTACTTTAATTTCGTCTGCCATATTGCATCACACCTTATCTTTTGCTTCGTCTTCTTGCATTTTAATGGCGCGTTCCATCCCTTGTATATCTGATTGAAGCGCCGTAATTTTTGCATCAATTGTCGTAAGGGCATCCGTCAGCTGACGGGTCAGCAAATCATCGTATTCGTCTAACATAGCGGTGCGGATGTCTTCAAACCCAACAGCAAGGCTGCCTGACCAAGTGGCGGAAGTGAGCTCTGGTTCTTTTACCTTTTCCTTTGCACGTTCAAGCTCTCCTTTGACTTCCGTTAACGTGTTTTTACTAGTCGTAAGCTGCTGGATATCTTCATGTGCCTGCTTCACTTGGGTATACAGATGAGCAACAAACATCTCATTCATATGATGACACTTCCTTTATATCTATCTCTTGGATCTTCTAACATTAATTCCCTTTTACAGCTTATCAAATAAAGAAAGAGAGCACATCGGCACGTTTTCTTATATTTTTTGGGAATAATGTAGGTTTTTAGTTCAATACCCACTCTTCAGGATAAAATAACCAAAACTATCTTACTATTGACAATTTATCAAGATTTTTGGACTACTTCACTTGTTATTTCCGCGCCACTAAAAGGCCTTTTTACACAATTTTTTTGTTAAAACGCATTCATTCTTTCTATTTCCAAATATTTAAACATGCGCTAGTATATACATAATATAAAGAGGAGGTTGAGTATGAGAGAAAAGCTCGTAAGACTCGGTTATTTACTGGGATTGGCTCTTGTTTTGTCCGGCATTTTATATTTTTTCGCATCGAACTGGCAAGGCTTTGACCGCTACATTAAAATTGCGCTGAGCGTGGGGCTGATGCTGCTGTTTTACGGAAGTGCGTTTGTAGTGCGAAAGCTCCTTCCTCAGCAGGCGTTTTTAAGTCACTGGACGCTTTTGGCCGGGGCTCTTTCATTTGGATTAAGCATCGCGCTTCTTTCTCAAATTTACAACACGCACGCTGAATCGTACTGGCTGTTTTTAATTTGGCTTGTGCCGATTATTTTGTTTAGCTTTTTTACAAAGTATCAGCCGTTTTACGTGTTATCGTTTGTTTTATTTCAATTCACCATGGCTTTTTTTATTTCACCAACAGGCGCAGTTTCACAGCGAGGCGAACACGAGACGCTTTTACTTTACGCAGGAATGGCGTTTGTGAACTTACTCATCTTTTGGATCATAAAAAAGAAACAGCGCTCGTCTCCTGTGATCATGTATGCAGCGTTTTGTTTGTTTCACTACATTTTTTTAACTGTTTCCCTGCCGGATTTCACAGGCAGCTCTAGCTTACGGATTGGTCTTATTATTTTTTATTTGCTGTTTTTACTAAGCTTCTTTTTTTATTTTTCAAAAGTGAAGCCACAAAGGTCGTTTTTAGGGATTTCCATTGTGGCATTTGCTTTATTTGTTATTGAACAGTTTTTCTCTTTTATTTTTAAACACTACGCTGAATGGTCACTGTTCTTAGCTTTAGGATTCGTGATTGTATTTATTGGTGCAAGCGTATGGTTTGTCAAATGGCTCACTGCTAACACGTCAGCACAAAAAACTTCGCTCCGCGTAATCAAACGAATAGCGGTGATTGGGATTACGGCCATTGCATCGGTGATCGGCAGCAGCTCTTTAGGAGGACTTGTCACACTTATTACAGGAACGTACCCAACAAACGGAATGCTTGTGATTGGCGTTTTGCTGATTGTGGCATGTTATTTAATTAAAGCAGATATTCCAACGGTAAAATATACGCTTTTAATGATGGGCGTATTAATTAGCGGCGGCGCTTCTTTTTTTGTGAACGACATTCTGTTTTTTATCTACGTCATCTCACTTGTAGCGCTTTTAGTATTCACGAAGCATACGCCCGTTCGCCTGTTGCTTTTTGTGCTAGTGCAAGGGCTTCTGTTAATAAAAGTTCCGACTGCTTACTATGACACTATCAAAATAGATTATGTGCTGCTCGCTTTGTTTCTATTAAATGCCGCTATGTACGCGATAAACGTACACCACGCGTTTAAAAAAGCAGCGCTGCTTCTTGCTTTTATCTTTTTACTGTCGCTGACTGAATTAAGCGAACCGTCTTTTTTAAATATCATTTACTGCACGGTGTTTTTTGTGATTTCGACCGTCTTTTTATTTGTGACGGTACGAAAAGAGCCAAAATACGATTTTATTGTCGGCATGATTTTCTGGTTTGTGTTTTTAGCGATGAAATATTACGACTTTGTGTGGGATTTATTTAATAAATCACTTGTGCTCGTTATTTTAGGTCTGATCTTTCTTTTCCTAAGCAGGAAATGGGACCTGTCAACGCCTGATCAGCCGCAGCCGTCGTTTCTTGACCGCAGCCGAACCGCTGTATGGATCATCATTCTTATTCAGCTTATTATGCTGGGCGGCATTTTCACTAAAAACGAAGTGCTTCTTCAAAACGGAAAAGAAATTAAGCTCGCTTTACAGCCGATCGATCCGCGCTCGCTGCTGCAAGGCGATTATGTTGAGCTGAATTACGACATTGCGCACGTTACCTTACCTCATGTAAAAGACGGAGAAAAAGTGAAGCTCGTTCTTCGCCCTGACAAACAAGGCGTGTATAAATACGCAAAAATCTACCAAGCGGATGATGACTGGAATAAGCCGTATGCTTCTAAAAAGAAAGACGTTGTCATTACGGGCAGCTATCATGACTGGGGAATTCAGTACGGAATTGAGCATTACTTTATTCCAGAAGGAACCGGCAGCAAAGTGGAAAGCGAAGCTCGTTTTGCTACTGTACGAGTTGGAAAAAACGGAGATGCCATTGTTACAAAAGTAGGCAACTAAAAAAGCAGCTGCTTCAACATTGAAGCGGCTGCTTTTTGTTTTAATTGATAAATACGCCGATGATCATCGTTAAAATAAGGATCACAAAGAAAATAATGATGCCATACCCAATCCATTTTATTCTTTTGGGCGTTCCTTTTACATTCATATCCGTTATTTTTCCTTCAATATGCTTTTGATGTTCAGTAACATCATTGTATTCATTGTTAGGCGAAGTGATATTATCCTTCCTTTCTATTTAATCGTTTTCTTTCTTCTAACAGCTCTTCATATCTTTTTTCAAGCCGCTGCTTGTCTTTTCCTTCTGGCGTGATAGAAAGCTCGCTAATCACTTTTGTTAATTCTAATTGAAGCGCAAGTTTCTCCGCTTCATTTTGCTGCTGTGACGCTTTTTTGCTTTTACCCGTGTCTTCAATCGCCGCGAGCTCCGCTTTAGACTGTTTTAACGTCAAAACATGCGTCGCAAGCTTTTTAACAAAATAGCGGTCGTGCGTCACAAATAAAATCGTCCCTGGATAAGCTTTTAATACTTCCTGCAGCGCTTCTTTTGTATGAAGATCAAGATAGTTGGTCGGTTCATCTAAAAGAAGAACGTTATAATTTCCTAAAAAGACTTTTGCTAATGCCGTTTTGACTCGTTCTCCTCCGCTTAGCATCTCTACTTTTTTATACACGTCTTCACGTTTGAAAAGTAAGCGCGATAGTACCGTACGAATAAAATGCTCGGTGTACGGACTGTCTTCTTTAATGTTTTCTAAAATGCTTTTAGCGGGATCTAGATTTTCAAGACGCTGATGGAAAAAGCCGAGTTTTACAGGCTTCGCAACCGTGATGCCTTCTGCTCGCTGCTCAATCATATTCAGCAGCGTAGATTTTCCGGCGCCGTTTTTGCCGACAATCGCTACTTTCGCTCCCGGCTTCACACCGCCTTTTAGGTTTTGAAACAAGATATGATTACCAGCTGATGCTGAGACTTTGTCAAAGCTTAGTACCTGCTTGCTGTGCACTTGATGAAACTGCGATAGGTCAAAATGAATTTCTTCCATTTCTTTTGGCTTTTCTTTTTTCTCCAGCTTTTCAATTCTTGTTTCAATCGCTTTTGCGCTTCTGTCTAGCTTCGCTTTTTGTTTTCCGACCGCTCGCTTATGAAGTCTCGCTTCAGAGTTGCCCATGCGGCTCGGCGCTTTTTTAAGCGACTTTGATTTTTGGCTTTTTTCTTCAGACGCCAGTTCAAGCCGCTGCTTTTCTTTTACATACTGTTCATATTCAAACTGCTGTCTTTCAACTGCGTGTTTTTTTTGCGTCACATATTCTTGATAATTGCCTTCATAGCAGTTAATTTTGCCGTCTTCTACTTCCCAAATAGACGTACAAAGGCGGTTTAATAATTCTCGGTCATGTGAAATCAGCAGCAGACTGCCTGTAAAAGACTTCATTTCTTCTTCAAACTTCTCTACGCCTTTTACATCTAAGTGGCTCGTTGGCTCATCGGCTGCAAGCAGTTCTGCGCCTGATGAAAGAGCAGCTGCAATTTTTTTTCTTGTTTCTTCTCCCCCGCTAAGAAAGTCCGCTTCAGTTGGCACACTCCACTGACTTTTCATCTCAGGAGAAACAGCTCCTGTAGCTTGAACATCAAGCTGCGGAATCAGTGAGGAACGGCCATATGTTTGTACAATCCCTTGATCTGGACTCATTTTTTTCATTAAAATATGAAGCAACGTCGATTTGCCTTCTCCGTTTTTCCCCACAATTCCAATTCGCTCTCCGCGATGTACTTGAAGTTTCTCTGCTTGAAACAGCAGGCGATCTCCATAGCTTTTTTCAATATTTATAGCTTCTAACAATAACATAAAAAAACCTCCCTAGGATTTCTAGAGAGGATTAGAGGTCATAATTAGGCATACGCAAATATGCACCCTTTTTATAGAGTAAAAAAAGGGAGAAATCACTTCATATAAGACATATAGAAATGGCACCTAAAAATGTACAGACTAATCCTATCTAGACAAATGTTCATTTAAAATAAAGTTTTAAAAGAATGTCTAAAAAAATAGGATTACTTATCCATTGTCTACGGTACCTTTCCTTTCTTAGTATAAAATGACTTGCTTCTTACAGTGTATGATGAAGTTTTTTAAATGTCAATATCCATTTGGATGATATTCCCTTCTTTTACTACTCACAAAAAAATCCTCAGCCGATCAAAGCCGAGGATTCTTTTATTACACGTATTGGTTCACTTTCCCTGTAAAATCAGGCAGCCACTCGCCGTGGGCTTCAATTAAATCATCGCACATACGAATGATGTCATCCATAGATAATTCCGCATTTGTATGAGGATCTAGCATCGCTGCTTGATAGATGTGCTCTCTTTTTCTAGTGACCGCTGCTTCAATTGTTAGCAATTGCGTATTAATATTCGTACGATTTAACGCCGCAAGCTGCTCAGGTAAGTCTCCTACATAAGTCGGCATAATGCCGCTTCGGTCTACAACACATGGAACTTCTACGCACGCTTTTGTCGGCAGGTTACTAATTAAGCCCCCGGTATTTAATACGTTACCGGCAAATTTAAACGGCACGTTTGTCTCCATTGCTTCAATGATTCTAGAGCCGTACTCATGTGAACGTGTATGAGTTAACTGACTGTTGTTAACCATTTCTTCTCTCATTGATTCCCAATTGCTAATTTGCTCTTCGCATCGGCGCGGGTATTCATCCAGAGGGATGTTAAACTGATCAACAAGATTTGGATATTTATGTTTAATAAAGTATGGATGATACTCTGCGTTATGCTCAGACGATTCGGTAATATAATAACCGAACTTATCCATTAGCTCAAAACGCACCATATCGTGATGCTTTGTCTTTTGTTTTTCTTTTGCCAGACGCTTGATTTCTGGGTATAAGTCTTGCCCATCTCTTTTTACTTCTAGCAGCCATGCCATATGGTTGATGCCTGCGATTTTCTCTTGTATTCCTTCATGATTCATTCCGAGAGAATCAAATAAATCTTTTGTACATACTTGAACACTGTGACAAAGGCCTACCGTCTTTACATTGGTATAGCGCAGCATTGCACCCGTTAGTGTTGCCATTGGATTGGTGTAATTTAAAAACAGCGCATCTGGACATACTTCTTCAATATCTTTTGCAAAATCAAACAGGACCGGAATCGTGCGCAGTGATCTGAAGATTCCTCCAATTCCTACTGTATCTCCAATCGTCTGACGCAAGCCGTATTTTTTAGGAATTTCAAAATCAATGACGGTGCTTGGTTTGTAACCGCCTACTTGAATGGCGTTAATCACATACTTCGCTCCTGTTAAAGCTTCTCTGCGGTTCAAATAGGCTTTAACCGTAATATTCACTTTATAGTTTTCTTTTAGATTGTTTAGCATATTTTCCGAATCTCTTAAACGCTCAGCATCTATATCGTATAGCGCAAATTCAAAGCCAGCTAAAGCAGGCACAAACATGCAGTCTCCTAAAATATTTTTTGCAAAAACTGTACTTCCCGCTCCGATAAATGTGATTTTAGACATTGTCATCTTCCTTCCTCGTATTGGTTTTATCCTTTTACAGATCCTGATGAAATCCCTGCAATAAAGTATTTTTGTAGCACTAAAAATAAAATGGTCATTGGAAGCATCGCAATAATCGCAGCTGCTCCTACTAAGCTAAGATTATTTTGATTTTCGGCAAAAAAGCTTGCTAACGTAACGGTTAATGTATGCATTTCCTTATCTTGAAGGAAGAAAATTGCAAACTGATAGTCGTTCCAAATATAGACGCTCGCAATAATTAAAATAGACGCAGTGACAGGCTTTAGCAGTGGAAATACGATTTTAAAGAAAATCGTTAACGTGCCGGCCCCATCAATTCTTGCTGCTTCCTCGAGCTCTTTAGAAATAGTGGAGCGAATGAAGCCCGCATACAAAAAGATCGTTAGCGGCAAAAAGGCTGCGACATTATTTAAAATAGCAATTTGGTACGTGTTCATCATCCCCATATTCACAACCATTTTGTACAGCGGAACTAACGCTGTTAAAGGCGGTATTACCATCACGGCGATAAAGATAAAATAGACGTACTTATTTAGTTTCGTTTGGCGGCGCGCTAGAGGATACGCAGCCATTGATCCTAAAAAAATAAGCAGAACCGCCGAAACGCACGTAATGATAAACGTATTCATAAAAGAACTGCCTAAATTCGCTTGCTCCCAAGCCGCTGTGAAATTTTCAAGGTTTATGCTTTTTGGAAATACCCATTTGGAACTAAAATCCCCGGTTGCTTTTAAAGAAGTCGTAACAAGAATATAAAAAGGGACAATATGAACGAGCGTTATACAAAGAGCTAGAAAGGTAAAAAATCGCTTTTTCCGTTTATTTGTATAGTCCATCACGCTTCTGTCTCCTTTCGCTTAAAGTACACAAGTGCTGATAAGCTAATGACTAAGATAATGAGCGCCATGCACACACCTTGAGTTGCAGCATAGCCGGCGTCCTGTCTTCTAAAATATAAGTCATACATAAAAGTAGACATTGACTGCGATGCATCTCCAGGCCCTCCTCCTGTCAGCGCAACAATTACGTCAAACAGTTTTAAACCTCCGATAATATTTAAAACGACATTAATTGTAATCGAAGGCATAAGCAATGGAAGCGTGATGTTTTTAAACTGCTGAAGAGCAGATGCTCCGTCAAGCTGCGCTGCCTCGTAATAATCTTTTGAAATACTTTGCAGCCCCGCTAAATAAATAATCATCGCAATTCCAACGAATTGATACGTATTGACGAACACGATAATCCAAGAGTTAAGCTCTGGAGTTCCCAAAGCATTAATCTTCTCAAAACCTAAAAATACAAGAAGGTCATTTAAAGCGCCTCCTTGGTAGGCAAAAAAGAAGTACCAGATATACCCCATAATAATTGGGCTGATAATAACCGGAAGGTAGACAATTGTTCTTGTTACAGCTTTCATTTTAATGCTTTGATTCAGAAGTAAAGCGTATAACAAGCCAATAATATTTTGAAAAATAGTACTGCCTATTCCGTAGAGCAGCGTATTTTTTATCACAAGCCAAGTCGTTGGATCTGCAAGCAAACGTTTATACTGCTGGAGCCCAATCCAATCATATGTTTGTGAAAATCCATTCCAATTAGTAAAGGAAAGTCTAATTCCGTTAATAAAAGGATAGATAATAAAAACGGTGATAATTACTAAGCCGGGAAGATACATCCACCATAAAGAGGACTCTGTTTTTAATTTTTTCTTTCGTTTTTTCGTATCTCTTACTACAGAAACCGGCTCTTTCCGGACTAATTCATTCATCGTGTTCACTCCTATTTCAGCTTGTGTTGAAAAGAAGCAGAAGCCTATCTCCCTGCTTCTCGGCGAACAAGGAACTTTTGCACACTATTTTATTGTTTACTGAGACGCTTGTACTCTTTTTCCATCTCTTTTGATAATTGCTTTGGCGTTAAACTTCCCGCTAGCAATTCTTGACCTGTAGAAGACATCACTGCCCACATACCGCTCGGTAAATACTTTCGGTCGAAGTATGGCTCAACTTTAATATCGCTATACTTATCGTAGTATTCAGAGTAGTAGTTTTGTGTTTTATTGTTTTTCAGAGCCGATGCTGAAGACGTTCCTTCGGCAATCTTTTTGGCAACTTCCGGCTGTGACACAAATTCAATAAATTTCTTGGCTTCTTTAAGGTGCTTAGAATCTTTCCACGCAGCAAGGGTAAAGCGCTCTCCGCCGATCCAGCTTTGCGTACCGCCTTTATGAATAGCAGGCACCGGTACTGTTCCTACTTTTACTTCAGGATTTAATTCTGTTGCATCCGGTCCAAGAGATCCGCCCACAAATGTGAAAGCAATTTTATTTTGAGCCATTAATTCCGTTGCTTGAGATACTTTTGCGGTTAATACATCTTCATTCAGCAGCCCTTTCTTCTTCATTTCTGCCATTGTTTCCGCTAGCGGCGTGTAGTTTGACCAATTAAATGTTCCTTTTTCCAACTGCTTAGTGTAGTTCTTATTTTTTGCTGTAATAAGCTGAGGTGTAGCCAGCTGATCAAACACTTGAGCAATATTGCCATTTTCCCCTCCTGGGATCCATAGAGGCGCTATTTCTCCTTCGCTCTTCTTTTTTACTGTTTCTAATGCTGTTATAAATTCATCCATTGTGTTAGGAGGCTTTATTCCGTATTTTTCTAACAGCGTCGCATTATAGCTAATTCCGTCTTTTGCTTGATTTAAAGGATATGCATACACTTTGCCGCTTTTATCTTTTAAAATTTGATTTAGCGCTGGATCCAAATGCTGAACCCAATCCATATCTTTTAAATCTGCTACATATTCCCCGTAGCGAAGCTGAGACCAGCCGTGCGTATCAAATAAATCCGGCATATCATTTGCACCCATTTTCACACGAAGCATATCTTCATAGCCGTTACCCGGAAAATTCGCATCAATTTTAATATCTGGATTTTGTTTTTCAAATTCTGCAATCGCATTTTGAAGCGCTTTTCTCTCCCCTTTATTACTCATCGTAGAAAAAAGCGTTAGCGTTGTTTTCCCATTTCCGCCTGTTGCCGCTTCTTTATTTCCGCAGCCCGCTGCCACAACAGAAAAGACTAGTAATAGAACGAAAAGATACGTAAGCTTTTTCATTTATCTTTTTTCCTCCTTATACTCTATCAAGACATAAATAACTGAATATTCAGTTATTTATACATAGACAAATTCATTGCACAACGAAATAAAGTCACTTATAATTTAATCCTATACTTTTACAAAGGTTCAAAGAGTCCTAGAGATGAAAAAGTTTTTTCATTTACATACTTATCTGCCAATAAGTATGTAGTTTCTAGGGCTTTTTAACCTGCTTTTTCTATGGTTTTTTCTATTTTTCTTCCCCCTTATCACTCTTTATGTATGAATTCTTCTTTTCTATCACCCCCTTTCAAGTTATAACTTTTAGGCTACTGTTTTTTGAGTAAGGCTCCGCAGCTTTCACGATAAATTAATTTAGTCGGCACCATGACTTTTAAAGGAACGGATCTGCCGCTTAACCGATCTACTAGCATTTTAACAGCCTGCCTTCCCATTTCTTCAGTATATACTTTAACCGTTGTGAGCGGCGTGCTCGCAAATGCTGCGATATCTACATCATCAAAGCTTACAATCGCTACGTCTTCAGGAACCTTTATATTTGATTGCTGCAGGGCACGCATTGCTCCTATCGCCATTGCATCACTTGCGATAAAAAATGCCTCAGGAAGATTTCCTTGCTTAATCGCTTGTCCCATCAGCTCATAGCCTTCAGTCATTGAGTACTCTCCTATATAAACTTTCTCAGAATCGAGCAGGCCTTTTTCATGCATAACGCGTTCAAAAACCGTTTGACGCTGATCTTCAATAATAGAACTTCCATTGATATAATGTTCTCTTTCTGTCCCTCCGATATAGCCGATTCTTTTATAACCGAGGTCAAATAAATGATTTAATGCGTGTTTAGTAGCTTTCTCAAAATCAATCATGACCGAATCGTACAAATCCTCATCCGCTTTGTGATTAATAAAAACAATAGTATCTAAATGATTGCTCACTTCTTGAACCGTTTCTGGACTAACTCTTCCCACTACAATCACTCCATCAAGATCCTGCAGCAGCTCTTCTTGCTTCATGCCTTTTAGCCTAAATGACTTTACTGTAAAAATTTCTTTTTCTGAGCATTCACTCTCTATTCCATGGCGAATAGAAGAGAAAAAAGGGTCTACTAACTCTTCTTCAAGGGACTGAGCAAAAATAATACCTATTCGAGGAGCTTCTATATCCTTTCCGTTTGCCGTTCCTTTTCGTATCTTCACGGGCGTATATTGCAGCTCTTTGGCTGCATGGAGAATACGTTCACGAGTAACCTCAGATACAGAAAGCGTATGATCATTATTTAGTACTCTGGATACAGTTGAACTGGAAACCTTAGCGTACGCCGCTATATCTTTTAAAGTTGCCATCTTTTTACCTCTCTATTATAATCTTCTATTTTTACTAAATATTTATCTCTTATATTGGAAGAATAGCACATTAATAAAACGCTTTCAATAAATAATTTTAAAATTTCAGTAAATTTATTAAAATATTCTCTAAAATCCTTCATTTCTTTTGTTAGTTCCGCCGTTAAAATGACAAAAAAGCCGCTATTACTACTTTATTTTTATCACACCGAACTAAAACTTAAGTAAACTTTTAGTAAACATTAATTTTCGTAAGAATTTGTTCATATTTGATATAAAACGGTTTGTTGGGGAAAATAAAAGGAGAAATACTGATAAGGAAAGAGAGAGCCTATGATTAGCCAACATTCTTATTTTCAACAATGTCTGCATGCCATTCAACAATTGCATAATATGAATTTTACGAAAGAACAGCTGTTGCAAAAAGACTTTTTAATCGCTCAAGAACGGGAATTAAGCATGTACTACTCGCCTCATAACGATTACATAAATCCAGATGCTCATATTATCATTGCCGGCATCACACCAGGCTGGTTTCAAATGAAAACTGCTTTTACACAATGCGTTTCCAGCCTGTCTCATCATCATCAGCTTGAACAAGTCCTGTACGAAACAAAAAAAGCAGCTAGCTTTAGCGGAACGATGAGAGTCAATTTAATAGACATGTTAGATCAATGCGGAATTGCAAAAGTCATGGGCATTAACGGTGCCGCTGAGCTATTTGCTTCACAGAGAGACTTGCTGCATACAACGTCCGTACTGAAATATCCTGTGTTTTATAAAGGAAAAAACTACACGGGACATCAGCCACCAATCGAACGATCAGCGCTTCTTTCTCGCTATGCCTTTGAAGTATTTCCACATGAATTGAGCGAAATAAAGAATCCGTGCTTAATCGTTCCGCTAGGAAAAGCAGTTGAAAATGTTTTAAGAAAACTTTCAAGTGAATCTTCGCTTTCTCAGCATACGTATTTATTTGGCTTTCCACATCCATCAGGAGCAAACGGACATCGAAAACGAATATTTGAAGAACACCTAAGTGAATTTACGGAAATTGTGGAGGAGTGGGCTGTAAAAAGAAAGAGCTGAAAATAGTTTCAGCTCTTTTTTTGCTATAATTATGTAAAAATGCGTCTACACGGAGGTCCGCTTTTATGTTAACAAATTTAGAAGAATACACTATTTTCTACGGTACGTTTTTTATTCGTAATGTCACTCCATCCGTATCCAAATGGTTCTACTACCACAACTTTATTATCCTTCGACAGTTCATTTACTAAAGGTTCAAAATCGAGTGCAGGCGCAGTCGTTCCCAAGCCGCTTAGTAGTACAATTGTATTTTCCCCTTTACCTTTTGTATATACATGAATATCTCTGCCATCAACCTCTACTAATTGACCAATAGGCGGGTACTTTTTCTTTTCTACTGCCGTTATAACTTGATTCATTACAATCCAAATGATACATATCCCTAACATAGCTACTATCATGTTTCGTAAAATTCTCAAGAACCTAAACTTTTTTTGCACGTTTACCTCTCCTTTCCGTAAGTAGCATTTAACAAGCAGATGCCCATGCTAGCGAATCTTTGTAACTGCTTACTTACTATGACGCTTCAGAAAACGTTTAGTTCTATTTCCTATATAAAATTCAAAAGAATGATAGCAGCTTACTTTAGCACTAAACGAAAAAAAGGCCTCTTCTGATGGAAGAGACCTTTTACCATTTATTAAAAAGAGAACAATAAAAACTGTAACTCCTTCACTTGATGCATAAGCGTATAACTGACGCTACGTTTTTAGCCGTTCTTTCAATGTTTTCACCGGCTTTTTCCAGTGCTTCTGATAGATCGACCGCTCCGGGCACGACGCTGAATAACGCAGAAATACCGTGTTCATATACAGCTTCGCTTCCCGTTCCAATGCTCCCTGCTATCGCTATCACGGGAACGCTATGCTTTTTTGCTGTTTTTGCTACGCCAATGGGAGTTTTTCCGTAAATGGTTTGTCCATCTATTCTTCCTTCACCGGTAATGACAAGGTCAGCATCTTTAATATAACTTTCTAGCTGAGTTGCCTCAATGACAATGTCTACACCTGGCTTTAACTCCGCAGATAAAAATGCCAGCAGGCCCCCTCCTATTCCTCCTGCCGCCCCAGCACCAGGAACGTTCTGAATATGAATATCCATTTCTTTTTCAATAACTGCTGCGTAATGAGCTAGATTACGGTCAAGCTGTTTAACCATATCAGGAGTTGCGCCTTTTTGAGGGCCAAATACCGCGGATGCTCCGGTTTCACCCGTTAACGGATTGTCTACATCGCAAGCCACTTCTACTTTGACTTCAGCAAGCCGGGAATCCAAGTTTGTCAGAGCAATAGCAGCTAACTGGTTTAAACTGCCGCCTCCTTCTTTTATTTCTGCTCCGTTAGCATCAAGAAGCTTTGCCCCTAAAGCTTTTGCCATACCGGCTCCTCCATCATTTGTAGCACTTCCTCCGATGCCAATAATGATATGCTTCACTTTATGATCTAACGCTTTGAGAATGAGCTCACCGGTTCCTCGCGTTGTTGTGATAAGCGGATTGCGTTTATCCACCGGAACATGATGAAGGCCTGAAGCGGCTGCCATTTCAATAACAGCCGTTTTGCCGTCTCCAAGAATTCCATAAAAAGCTTCCACCTCTTTACCTAAAGGTCCCGTTACTTTAGCTTGTATGATTTGTCCGCCCGTCGCGTCCACAAGCGACTGAACGGTTCCTTCTCCTCCGTCTGCCATAGGTACTTTACTAATCTCCGCGTTAGGAAAATGAGTTCTTATTCCTTTTTCAACCGCTTCACAAACGTTCAGAGCTGTTAAGCTTTCTTTAAATGAATCCGGTGCAATCACAATTTTCATGCGTAAACACTCCTTTTAGTTTTTAGCCATATAGCTTTAATACACCAAATATCAGCGTGGATACAATTGCCATAATGAGTCCAATAAGCGATTCGTAAGGGATTAATTTTAAACGTTCTTTTATTTTCATATTTACACTTCCGCCCGTTGCGTGGAAAAAGCTTCCGTGCGGAAGGTGATCAAGTACGGTCGCCCCAGCATGAACCATAGCAGCTCCGGCTAAAGCAGAAACGCCTAGCTCTAAAATCGTCGATCCAAAAACTTGGCTTGCGACTGCTGTTCCTGCCGTTGTCGAAGCGGTTGCCGCTGACATAAAAATACCAGAAACCGGAGCTAAAACATAAGCGGGCAATCCAATGGCAGACAAGCCTTGAATAATAACGTCTTTTAGCTGAGAGTTAGCAATAATACCTGCTAGCGTCCCCGTTCCAAGTAGCATAATGGCTACACCTGACATTTTTCCTAATCCAGAAATAGCATATGTATTAAGCTGTTTTCCTTTTTTCATCACAATAGCACCAACAATTCCTCCTGCAGGAAGCGCAACCATTGGATCAATATTAAGGTCAAAAAGCGGTCGCAGTGCCAGCAGCACGATGGTAACAATGGGTGCTATAATGGCTGTTAAAAACAGCGGCAAGCTGCTTGCATCCACTGTATCTATTTCTTCAGCTTGAACCATTGTTCCTTTTTTCACTAATCGTTTGGCTACTAGATAAGTGACCGCTACGCCAAATACAGCGGGAATAATTCCTGCAGCCATCACGGATGTAAGCGGAATATTAAATGCATCCGAAGCAGCAATAGCGTTAGGATTAGGAGACATTAAATTTCCTGCCTTTCCTCCTCCAATCATTGCTAATAAAATAGCAGGCTTTGACATACCCGTACGTTTAGCAATGGCTAAAGCAATAGGCGCCACTGTGATCACAGCCACATCAACAAACACACCTACTGTCGTAAGAATGAGTGTGGCTAGCGCTAGAGCTAAAAGCGCTTTTGTTTCCCCTAGTTTTTTTACAATGGTTTCTGCTATAACCGCTGCAGCACCCGATTCTATTAATACCCCGGCCAATATACCAGCTGCAAGAATCCGCAGCACTGCGGGAATGATGCCTTGTGCCCCTTCAATCATTAAATTAACGGTATCAGCAATATTAACTCCGCCAATCAATCCTCCAATTAAAGCTCCGGCTATCATTCCGTATGCGGGAGCCACTTTCTTTAAGATTAATATAATAGCAATTACTAATGCACAGATCGCGCCTAACGCGCTTACTTGAACGTCCATAAAGCCATCCCCTTTCTTATTTCTCCTGTCCCTAATGTTAATTGTAAGCGTTATCTTATATTCTTTCATTAGTCACTTCAACAGAAAAAGACCTCACTATCGCAAGATCTTTTATGCACGTGCACAGTTATGAAATTTTAGATAGCAGTAGCGCTACATACAGTTCAAGAAGGTCTTTGACTTTTCTTGGATCTTTTCCCGTAATGCTTTGGATTTTATCTAGACGGTAGCTTAGCGTATTTCGATGTATAAAAAGCTTTTTAGCTGCCGTACTTCCTTCGCCATTTTCTTCTATGTAGACCGTTAACGTTTCGATAAGTTCTTTTTTCTTATCGTATTCCTTCAGCTTTTCATAGTGATGCAACAGATCATGATTTTCTTGAAAACCGGCGCTTTGACGTAACAGCACGGGAATTTGATAATCCGAATAGCAGTAGAAAACAGCTTCTGGGTGAAGCTTTGAGCCGACAGCAAGCGTATCTTTTGCCTGCTGATAAGATACATGAAGGCCTTTAAAGTCAGCTTGAACAGATCCTGCCGCTAACTTACACACCATACCAGACGCCCGAAGCTGTTTTTCCATCTGTTCCGCATAGCTGCTAGCGCTGCCTGCATCTGTAGATTTTAATATGACCACTCCGTCTGGAAGCATAGCGTATAGGTCATTGTTAGCTATATATTTCTTTACAAGCTTCATAACTTCATGGCGATTGTCCGCTGTAACAATCAGTGCCACTCGTGGAAGGTATAAATTAATATCAAAGCGGTTCGCTCGGTCAAAAAATAAAGAGTCAAACGGCTCTTCTTGTTGAAGAAGCTGATGAACCACCTCTTCTTTTAATCGTTCATCCCATTGAATTTCCTCTATTAAAATCATTTCTTGAAAAATCATTTCAGCCGCCATGCGCACGAGTTTTCCGTAATTACGAATCTGTTCTGGCAGTCCTGTTAATCCCACGACTCCAACAATTTCTCCGTTAAAGAAAATAGGGAAATTCACGCCCGGTTTGGCCCCGCGCAGCGAGTCAGCCTGCTGTTGAGTAATTTCGTAGGAACTGCCGCTTTTTAATACCATCAACGCTCCTTCGTGGATTTGATTCATTCGCTTTTTGTCACCCGAACCAATAATGACTCCTTTTTCGTTCATCACGTTAATGTTGCAATCAATAATCTCCATCGTTCTACACACAATTTTCTGAGCTAATTCTTTTGTTACGTATCTCAACATTTCCTCATCCTTTGCCTCTGTGAAGTAAAGCTCAATTTTTTCGTGACAGCTAATTTGTATTCAATGAAAAATTTGCGATACTTCATTATAATATACGTAGAAGCAAAACCACATCTTTGAAACCGCCAACAAAACAGTGCCTATAGGAGGATAAAAGAATGACTGTGTCAAAACTAGTTTTTACCCCTCTTAGCTATACAGGATGGGGATCACTTCAGCAACTGCTTCCAGAAGTAAAAAAATATCACCCTGCTCATATTTTAATTGTCACAGATCCTGTTTTAAAAGACATTGGACTTGTGGATAAAGTGAGTTCTCCCCTCATTAAAAATGGATACGAAGTAGATGTATACGCAGATACGGCACCAGAACCGCCTTTAGCACTCGGTGAAAAACTCGTATCCTACGCAAAAAGCCGAAAATTTGATTTAGTCATTGGGGTTGGCGGCGGCAGCGCATTAGATTTAGCAAAACTTACGGCCGTTTTAGCCGTTCACGACGGCGCTGTAGAAGAATACTTGAACTTAACTGGTACAAAACAAATTTCAAAAAAAGGTTTTCCTAAAATTTTAATTCCCACAACTTCCGGCACGGGCTCAGAAGTAACGAATATTTCTGTATTATCTCTTGAAAGCACCAAGGATGTTGTGACCCACGACTATTTACTTGCAGACGCTGCGATTGTAGATCCTGAGCTTACGCTGAGCGTGCCTTCTAAAGTAACGGCGGCTACAGGGGTTGATGCATTAACTCATGCCGTTGAAGCTTATGTATCAGTAAATGCAAATCCAGCAACCGATGCCTTAGCACTAAAGGCTATACGCATGATTGGCTCTTCTTTACGAACAGCTGTAGAAAATGGCAAAGATAAAGAAGCGCGAACTCAGATGAGCTACGGAAGCTATTTAGCGGGACTTGCTTTTTTTAACGCTGGTGTTGCTGGTGTTCATGCGCTTGCTTATCCGTTAGGTGGACAGTTTCATATTTCTCACGGTGAATCAAACGCCGTATTGCTTCCATATGTGATGGGTTACATACGCAGCAGCTGCGTGGAAAAGATGCGGGATATTTTTGAAGCACTGGGCGGAAACGCTAACTCTTTATCAACAGAAGAAGCTTCTTATCAGTGTGTAAAACAGCTGCAGTCACTTGTCAAAGACGTAGGCATTCCTCAAACTCTTCGCGGATTTGATATTCCAGAAAGTGCCCTTCAAAAGCTGACAGAAGATGGCGTCCAGCAAAAACGAATTCTCGCTCGCAGTCCTTTGCCTCTTCTTGAAAAAGACATCCGAGCTATTTACCAATCGGCGTATGATGGTGCTATAGTAGAACCTGTGCACTAATAAACTCCCCCTTGTGTAAGGGGGAGTTCTATTTATGCTGCTTTAGCCGTTGTACCAAAACGATTCTCTTTTGGATCGCTAGGCTGGCAGAATAAAATAATCAGCCAAATACTTCCGATTAATGGAACTAATGTAATGAGCTGCCACCATCCGCTTTTTCCCGTATCGTGGAGTCTTCTTGCTCCTACCGCTAACGAAGGGACTGCAATCAATAGCGAATAGATTACCGGCAGAAAAAGAGGCTTATCAATAACGAGCTGAATGAAAGAAAGAATAAATGAAATAACAAAGTTGACCAATACAAACATCCAGTATTCAGTTCGGCTTGCTCTGCCCGAAAACGTCCCGTAATTTTTCAACACTTTTATGTACCACTTCATATGCAACACCCTCCTTTTTTAGTATAAAATTGTAAATTTATAGTTTATATATCCTTTTTATTCAAAAAACAAACCGTTAAACGAACAAATAACGACATTTTTTATGCAAAAGAAAAAACTTCTTTCAAAAAAAGAAGTTTTCGTAATGTATTATGCTTTTCTATTTAATCAAATCATTTCGGTCTTCCATACTTGGCGGTTCTTCAAGCCATCCGTTTTTAGCCATGATTTTTCCCCCGTCTTGCCCGTATGTTAAAATGTCTTTGGCGGTACTGACAAGAGTAAGAGGAAGATCTCCACGTAAACTAAACGCAGTGCCTAAAGCGTTGCTTCCTAGTCCGAAACTGCAGAATAAACTCACGCAGTACATCATTAGTTTATCTGAAAAGGGTGCTACTTTTGACTCGGTCGCTTTCGCTCCCCACGTCGCAGGCGTCTGAATATCGCTTTCCAAAAGAATTTTACTATAATCACTTACAATTTTTTTAGCCAGCTCTTTTCCTTTTACAAAGTACTTCTTCACTTCAGGCTCACTTGCTACTTGAGCGAACCCTGTGATCATTTGCATGCCAAAAATGTTGCTTTCAATTGCGTAATAAATATGTGCTACCTCTACAGTATTTAATGCCCGTTTACTCGAAAATAAATGGATTCCATTCATGTAATCTGTACCTTCAGCAAACTTCGCTTTTTTAGGTACGGAAACAGCTGGAGGCCTTGGAAGCACGTTTTTTTCCTGAAGATAATCTACACATTTGTCATAGCCACTTTGCGTGAAAGCGGTAAGTTCTTTATAGAGAGAGATTATGTCTTTTCTGTAGGACATGGTTAAATGAAGCGTATGTAGCCCCATACTAATTTCTTTTAAAAGGCGAAGAAACATAATATCAAACATCTTATCATAGAGCTTAGGAACGCCTATATTTACATCTTTTTCTGTATATCCTACTGGTATGGAAGCCCCTTCATTCTGTAAAATTGTTTTGATATCTTCAATGTAGTTCACCACTTGCCTATGCGTATCTTGCATAATTTCCTTTGCCCCGTCATCTTCTGCCTGTGCAATAAAATATTCCAAAATTCTTTGGGTCATTGTTTTTTGCTGATAGGTCATCCAAAGAGTAGCAATTTCACTTGAACTTAACGGTATTTCTTGACTCATGCACTAAACCTCCTGCTAGGGATACATACGTAAATCTTCATTTATTCAAGAGTGGGTATCTGTAATGAAGACTTTATTCTAGACCTTAACATTCGCCCCCGCAGTCAGATACACAACTCTGTCTCTTCCTCAATTAATTCTGCTTCATTTACTATGCACAAATTGGAAGAATTCTATGTATTTACCCTCGCTTTTAAATGGCGGAAACAAAAAAAGCCCCCTCTCATTAAAGGCGCTTTTTCAAAGAAAACGTTTTTATTCCATCGTATCAGAAATCCTTTTGTAGCTTCCGCATTTTTTTAGATATTGAATAATATCTTGATCTTTTACACGCTGAATAGCTGATCCGAACAGTTCTGCTGCTACCTGCATGCGTTCATGTTTATGTTCAATGGTCATAATATATCGAAGCGCATCCACAACCGGTGCATTGTGACGTGTACGACGAGTTATGTACTCGTGAATGGCTTCATTTAACCCTTCCGATTCCGCTTGTTGAAACTCAGGTTTTCTTACTACTTGACTATATACCACTTTTTTACACTCCTTCTCCTCATTTTTAATCATTTTTATCTTTCTTTTATTTCCATTTCCCTAACAAAAAGGAAACAAAACATGCAATGTTAACTTTTTTTAGAGTTTTCTAGCAGATGCATTTAAAAGAACATAGGTTTGATCCTTATAAGGAAACTATGATATATTTTTTGTCTACACAGACTATACACAGTAAGGAATGAGGTATTTAGATATGAATAAAGCTGAATTTATTGATGCTACAAAGGCTCCAGCCTTTAAGCCAGGAAAAGAATTTAAAGAAGCTGTTAAATAAAGAATCTAATGCTGGGTATAAAGTAAAACAAGCAGGCTCTTAATAATTAAGAATCTGCTTGTTCTGCTCTATATAAAGACTATTTCAGTAAGTTATTTTATTTTTTTCTAAAAAGATACATATCTAACGGCATATTAACAAGCAATCGATTAAGCTACTATATTTATTTTAATATACAGTTGAGCTAGATAGAATATCTTTATGAAAACGTACTGTTTCAGAACTATAAGTAGTCATATTTAGTACACTTTTTATAGAATATGAGATGAGGATACCCCCATCTTCCATTGTACTCACCCAATAAGGATGAAAGGGTATTAAAAAATAAAATCGCTTATCAAGTTTTTCTAAAACAAATGGTTCGGTAACATTTTTAGTTTCTAAATTACCAACAGAGACATCAATTTTATCACCTATTCTCATCCCACCATAACCCTCTATACAAATTTCAATAAATCCAGTTTCTTGAAGTAATTCTAATTCAGCTTCTCCGACGTAATCATATCTTTCTAGTATGTTCGTTCCATTTTTAATTGATTGACGTACGAAATCCCCGTCATAATAAAAAACAAATGGCAATTCTAAATCTTTTGAGTCAATAAGATTTTGTATGGTGATAGTACCAACTCCTTTATACCAACTCGTTTATTATTATAACATTATTGGCTATTCCAACGTTTTCTCTCATATTCTTGATAGGTGCTTCCCTTTTAAATGTAGTCTACATGGGGATCAAAGCAAACTTATTTAGAATTAGCATTGTGAATCCCATTCAAAGCATAGCCAAACTACATACTCGAATGCAGCTACTCTGTCTTGGACTGTATTTTATCTTCCACTTTTTCTTTTAAATCAGAAGTAGTCATGAAGAAAGAGACATTTTACAATAAGGTAAAAGTATACGAGGCAAGGAAGTAAAGTTTTCTTCGCTTCATAATTTTATTGGACGTCCTAACAAAATAAGTGACTCAACAGTTTGTTCATAATCAAGCTTATAGCTTCAATAAAATCACAGTTTTTTTAAAATACATTGATTAAAAAAACACCCTGAGAGGATGTTTAATAGTTAGCTTGTAAAGCTTCACTCTTTTTCTTTAGTTTTTGACTTTCTTCTTCTAACTCAATAATTTTATTTTGGAGCTCTGTATTATCAAAGTCTTGCTCTAACTCTTCAGATAGCTTTATTCGCTGTTTATGAATTTCAATTCGTTGTTTAGCAATCGCTTCTACTTCTTTGTTTAATTGTAATTGTTCATATGGATTCATATAAATTCCTCCCTTACTTTCACTTTCAACACAAGAAGACAGATTCCTTTAAAATAAAGTCCAGTGAGTGTTCCCTATAAACATGCTAATGGCCCCAAACGCACTAGCGATAAAACTAAAATTCCATACAGTACGCATCCAAACTGCTAAAGAACCATATGTCTTTTTAAAGGCTACTTCACGCATAAAGATGAGATAAAGAACTGTAAACCCATATACACCAAATGCTACCCATTGAAAAGTTTCTTGAATTTGTGGAACTATTAGAACAACTGCTACTAAAGCTACGGTGAAAATGAGGTTCACAATCATAAAGAAGCTGACGAAACGCATCCACTTAAATCCCTTTTCGTCTAGTTCCGCAGCACCTTGGTTTTTTCGCTTTAATTCCTCCATTATTCATTACCCCTAGTATTCAGTTTTATCCATTATAGCACGTTATCCTAGTGTTATTCTTAAAGTACTAGTATCGTTATGTTCAAATTTCAGAGATTAGACTCAAAAATTTTGAAGTTTTCACATTAGAATTTTATACAGTCTCAATCAAAATCTGTAGTTATCTAACATAAATAAAAGAGCAGTTTGCATTTGCAAACTGCTCTTTCGATGACCCGTACGGGATTCGAACCCGTGTTACCGCCGTGAAAGGGCGGTGTCTTAACCACTTGACCAACGGGCCGTGATTGTTTTTTAAGTTTAACTTAACGGTTTGTTATACTGGTGGGCCTAAGTGGACTCGAACCACCGACCTCACGCTTATCAGGCGTGCGCTCTAACCAGCTGAGCTATAGGCCCCTAATTAATACTCATATGTATCTAAATTGGCAGGGGCAGTAGGAATTGAACCCACACTGACGGTTTTGGAGACCGTAGTTCTACCTTTAAACTATGCCCCTACAAAAAGTAGCAGTCATGACGGAAATTGAACCCGCGATGATGATAAAAATAAATGGAGGAGGAAGAGGGATTCGAACCCCCGCGGGCTTTGACACCCCTGTCGGTTTTCAAGACCGATCCCTTCAGCCGGACTTGGGTATTCCTCCGATATTATAACTGATGAACCTTCTACTCTAAACAACTAAACTAAGGTCCTATGATACTTCTGATCGGGAAGACAGGATTCGAACCTGCGACCCCTTGGTCCCAAACCAAGTGCTCTACCAAGCTGAGCTACTTCCCGTTCATGGCGCGCCCGAGAGGAGTCGAACCCCTAACCTTTTGATCCGTAGTCAAACGCTCTATCCAATTGAGCTACGGGCGCTTCTTAAAATGAGCCATGAAGGACTCGAACCTTCGACCCTCTGATTAAAAGTCAGATGCTCTACCAACTGAGCTAATGGCTCGAAAAACTGGTGGAGGATGACGGGATCGAACCGCCGACCCCCTGCTTGTAAGGCAGGTGCTCTCCCAGCTGAGCTAATCCTCCAAAAAAATCTATATAAGCGCTTTGATAAGCGTTATTTTCATTACTTATAATAGAATATTTCAAATAAAAAACCCCTATGCTCTTTTATAAGAGGCTCATAAGGGTCTTATTCATTGCCTGGCAACGTCCTACTCTCACAGGGACAAAGTCCCAACTACCATTGGCGCTAAAGAGCTTAACTTCCGTGTTCG